>NZ_JBHFQH010000036.1:0-1083 GCF_041949995.1 Virgibacillus sp. JSM 102003 | reverse complement strand
ATAAAGGAGATTTCTTATGGATAACACTAGTATAACAAATCAATCTGTTTTACGTAAATGTTTATCTTTATTACCTTTTGACTCCTTCTCTTCATATTTTCTTGATTGGGGAGTCATAAAGCTTACAACACCTAATCTAATGCGGATTTGCGTTGCTTCTCAGCTGGGAAAGTGGGACTCTTTTTCTCAAATAGAGGAACAAGTACGGGCAAGAAACGATTCGAAAAACCTTTTTGGTGTCGCCGAAATTAGTGGATCGCAGCTTTCACGCCGTTTGAATGCTTTACCTTCTACGTTTGCCCAAGATTTATTTTTAGAGTCAGTGAAGAAACTTCAGGAGGTTACCAGTGAAAAAAATGGCCACCCATTGTTTGGAAAGCTTCATGTGGTTGATGCATCCTGTCTTCACTTAGGACCTACTTTTGGAAAATGGGCCTATGTAACGGGCAATCGAAATCAAGTAAAACTTCACACTCGTCTGGTCGTGGCTTCGCCAGACGAAGCCTTTCCTGATAAGGTTATTCCTTCAACAGGAAATGTGGATGAACGGGAAGTTGTGATGCAATTGGTAACAGATCCAGATGCGACTTACTTATTTGATCGTGGTTATGTGGACTACGCAAAAATGGATGAATGGATGGATAAGAAAGTTCTTTTTGCGGTTCGTATTAATGATATCCACAAAACCACAATTCTTGAGAATTACGAAACACAAGGTGAAAAGATTCTCAAGGATGCCAAAGTCGTTATGGGCAGTAAACCAATGAAGCATCCTGTTCGTTTAGTTGAATTTAAGGATGAAGAAGGTCGCAAGTACAGAATTGTAACAAGTCGCTGGGATTTAAGTGCAGAAGAAGTTGCAGAGTTGTACAGGTGCCGTTGGATGGTTGAATTATTTTTTAAATGGATTAAACAGCACCTGCGACTCGTTAAACTTCAAAGCACGAAGCCTCAGGGTATTTGGAATCAAATATTTTTTGCCATGACAGCGTATTGTCTGGCTTTATATGTCCAAATCACAGAGGAAACCAAAAAAAGTGCTTGGCAAACATTGGAGCTTCTCCGCATTTATGCCGAACGATC
>NZ_JBHFQH010000035.1:0-1382 GCF_041949995.1 Virgibacillus sp. JSM 102003 | reverse complement strand
GGCTCTAAAATATTTGTTGGGGTATTGGCAAAATTCCAACCAATAAAAAAAGCACGCAAGCTCCTTATTTGATAAACTTTGTTTATACCACTAAACAAAACAAAAAGGAGTTGCGTGTAATTGAATTCTAACATTTCTTTGCCGGGTTTAGAAGCGTTTATTATTACTAAATCTTTTGAGTTGGAGGGGACCCATCAGCTTCATGTAGAGCTTGAGAGGGAGCCTCATGCTTGTCCTGATTGCGGGGAGCTTACCAATAAAGTACATGATTATCGGATGCAAAAAATAAAGCACACGAAGCTTTTCTGCAGAGAGGTGGTCATATTCTATCGAAAACGGCGTTATGGTTGTGGGGAGTGTGGCAAGCGTTTTTATGAGAACAATCCCCTGGTCAATCGTTATCAGCGCCAGTCCCAGGAATTCAATCAGGCGTTGGGTGTGGAGCTGATTCACGGCAAGAGTTTTAAAGATGTGGCAGCTCGTTTTGGCACATCACCGACAACCGTTATGCGGCGGTTTGATGAAGTGTGCGGCTCCATGTTGGAAGAGACCAGAGAATTGCCGGAGATCATAGCCATTGATGAATATAAAGGGGATGCTGGCGGGGAAAAGTATCAGACGATTATTGCCGATCCCGTTGAGAGAAGACCGCTGGATATCCTTCCTGACCGCAAAAAAGAGACGCTGAAAGAATATTTGAGGAAGTATGGGGACAAAGTCAAGGTCGTGGTTATGGACATGAGTCAGTCCTTTAAAGCAGCCGTTGATCAGGCGTTGGGTGGTCCCATCATCGTGGCGGACAGGTTCCATTTCTGCCGGTATATCTATTGGGCCATGGAGAAAGTGAGGAGGAAGGAACAGAACTTCTTTGATGACTATGACCGCAAGAAATGCAAGCGAATGAAGCATGTGTTTTACAAGAAACCGGAAAACCTGCGTGAGAATCAGAACTGGTACCTGAATTATTACCTGAAGAAATCTAATTACCTGAAGACGGCATATCAGTTAAAGGAGGCATTCCGTCTGTGGTTTGAAACAGCGAAGGCGGAAGGAACGGAAGCTTTAAAAGCCATAAAAGACCGGCTGTATCAGTACTACGATCTCGTAAAAGCCTCTCAAGTAGACGAGTTCGAGAAGGCAATAGAGACGCTGCAGAACTGGCAGAAGCAAATTATGAACAGCTTTGCGTTTGATTTACATAATGGCTATATCGAGGGAATCAACAACCAGACAAAGGTCATTAAACGAAACGCATTTGGATTTAGGCGATTTGATCGCTTTCGTTTAAAGGTGTTATTACATCATCAATATAAAAATGTGAATCTAAGGGTGGCATAAATAAGGAGTGAGCAGTCGCTCACCCCAACATTTGACTTAGAACC
>NZ_JBHFQH010000034.1:0-1397 GCF_041949995.1 Virgibacillus sp. JSM 102003 | reverse complement strand
TTAAAGTTAGTCTTTTTAATGGACACGTCAAAATGAGAATCGTGTATAATTTTAAAAAAGGACGTGTTTATTATGGGAGAATGGAAAGAACGGGAATTTAAAGAGCATATATGTAAATTAATTGTTGAAGAGGGGAGAGTTGCCCGAGAGTTAGCGCGTGAAATGGAGCTTTCTGATTCTACTGTTTATAAGTGGGTTTCGGACTATAAAGCGAAAAAGAAGAGAGAAGAGGCTCCAGAACAATATATTACACCTGCAGAATTGGAAAAACTCAAAAATCGACACGAAAAAGAACTGCAGGATCTAAAGGATCAGAATGAAATATTAAAAAAAGCGATGCACATTTTCACGAAAAACCCAGAGTAAAAGATAAATACTGTTTCATTCAAGCTCACCGAGATGAATACAGTATTGTGAAAATGTGCGAGGTGCTGGAAGTTTCAAAGAGCGGCTTTTATAATTGGTTAAAAAACAAGAACAATCATAATGCCAATAAGAATTGCTATGACAAAGAAATTAGGCGAAAAATCAAAAAATCCTTTTATGAAAGCGATAAGACGTATGGGAGTCCCAGGGTACATGATGATTTAGTCGAGTGGGGATATACAATCTCTCAAAAAACGGTGGCTCGCAAAATGCAGGAAATGGGTTTGAGGGCTACTCCAAAAAGCAGATATATAGCTACGACGGACTCCAACCACACGATGCATGTCTATCCTAACCTATTAAATCAGGAGTTTAATGTGGAGGAGCCTGACCGGGTTTGGGTCACCGATATTACGTATATTTGGACACTTAAAGGATGGCTTTATTTAGCTACTGTTATGGATTTGTTTTCCCGTAAGATTGTCGGTTGGAGTATAGCTCCTCATATGAAGAAAGAATTAACTTTAAAAGCTTTGAATATGGCGATTGTAACCCGGCAGCCCACTGAGCAACTGGTCCATCATTCAGACCGAGGTTCTCAATATTGTTCGAATGACTATACCAATGTGTTAAAAGAAAATAGGATTCAAATAAGTATGAGCAGGAAAGGTAACCCGTATGATAATGCCTGTATCGAGTCATTCCATGCAACGATTAAAAAGGAACTGATATACCGCAGACGCTTTAAAACCTGTGCAGAAGCGATTAAAGCAATTAATTACTATATAAGCAGTCGCTATAATGAGAAGAGAAAGCATTCCTCATTAGGGTATACTTCCCCAAATAAATATGAGAGAACATATCGAGCTACTGCACATCAAATTAGCTCTTAATTAACCATTTGGCCGTAGAAATGAAAAGTCATTGTCTTAGACTTTTCATTTCTACGGTCACACCAAGCGAAGCGCGGTAGTAGTTTTGAATGAATAGTTCACCAAAGTGAAGTGTCCATTTTCTTGACAGAAGACCAA
>NZ_JBHFQH010000033.1:0-1417 GCF_041949995.1 Virgibacillus sp. JSM 102003 | reverse complement strand
AGCTCTTATTTAGTTTTTAGGGTATAAAATTACAAAAAACCCTTGCATTTTTTCTTGAAAATGCATATAATATATTTTGTCTTTCAATTTAAGGACATGTCTGGTAGCATTAGCGGAGAGGACACACCTGTTCCCATGCCGAACACAGCAGTTAAGCTCTCCAGCGCCGATGGTAGTTGGGGCTTTGCCCCTGCAAGAGTAGGACGCCGCCAGGCATTATATATGTCCGGGAGGATTAGCTCAGCTGGGAGAGCACCTGCCTTACAAGCAGGGGGTCGCAGGTTCGAGCCCTGCATCCTCCACCATTATGCCGGTCTAGCTCAATTGGCAGAGCAACTGACTTGTAATCAGTAGGTTGGGGGTTCAATTCCTCTGGCCGGCACCATTTTAAATAAACATATTAATTTAAGAATAAACATAGTAGGAGCCATTAGCTCAGCTGGCAGAGCATCTGACTTTTAATCAGAGGGTCGGAGGTTCGAATCCTCCATGGCTCACCACCTTTTGCGGGTGTGGCGGAATTGGCAGACGCGCTAGATTTAGGATCTAGTGTCTTACGACGTGGGGGTTCAAGTCCCTCCACCCGCACCATTTTAATTTTGTAATAGTGTCTTAAGCGGAAGTAGTTCAGTGGTAGAACACCACCTTGCCAAGGTGGGGGTCGCGGGTTCGAATCCCGTCTTCCGCTCCAATTAGCCAATCTAATCCACGCCGGGGTGGCGGAATTGGCAGACGCACAGGACTTAAAATCCTGCGGTAGGTCACTACCGTGCCGGTTCGAGTCCGGCCCTCGGCACCATATGCGCCCGTAGCTCAATTGGATAGAGCGTTTGACTACGGATCAAGAGGTTAGGGGTTCGACTCCTCTCGGGCGCGCCATTTTAACGGGAAGTAGCTCAGCTTGGTAGAGCACGTGGTTTGGGACCACGGGGTCGCAGGTTCGAATCCTGTCTTCCCGACCATTTTTGGGGCCTTAGCTCAGCTGGGAGAGCGCCTGCCTTGCACGCAGGAGGTCAGCGGTTCGATCCCGCTAGGCTCCACCATTAATGATATTTATTTGCTCCTTGAAAACTGAACAAAACAACCAGTATGTCAAGAAAACAGGATAAAAGTTAAACTTTTAAACCCTGATTTCAATTTTTAAGCTAAGAACAGATGATTGATTGGTGTCAATCATAATCAAACGAACTTTTATGGAGAGTTTGATCTTGGCTCAGGACGAACGCTGGCGGCGTGCCTAATACATGCAAGTCGAGCGCGGGAAGCAGGCGGATCCCTCCGGGGTGAAGCTTGTGGAACGAGCGGCGGACGGGTGAGTAACACGTGGGCAACCTGCCTGTAAGACTGGGATAACCCCGGGAAACCGGGGCTAATACCGGATAATATTTTTCAGCACATGTTGAGAAATTGAAAGGCG
>NZ_JBHFQH010000032.1:0-1731 GCF_041949995.1 Virgibacillus sp. JSM 102003 | reverse complement strand
CTGGAAAACAACATTCCATGTAGCGTGAAAATGGCGAGCTAGGTGGAACTTCCCCGGGGTCAGTGAGCCAGGCATGTTAACAG
Organism: Virgibacillus sp. JSM 102003; assembly: GCF_041949995.1. NCBI lineage: Bacteria > Bacillati > Bacillota > Bacilli > Caryophanales > Bacillaceae > Virgibacillus > Virgibacillus sp. JSM 102003. The sequence continues at coordinate 1,648 of NZ_JBHFQH010000032.1, read as the reverse complement.
TAGATTGTGCGGCAACTCGGGAGACCCTGTTAGCTCTTTTGTGGCCAGTACTATGACAGGAACAGCACAAGAGTATGTCGAAGCGACCGATTAAAAGGGAGTTAGACAGATGGCTGCAGGGAGTCGGATGATTCCATAGTACTGACGATACTGGTGTAATGCCAGCGGAGGGAAGGGAATCACATGACATCAATCTTGGTAAGGAAACAGATGCTACACGCGGAGGTAGGGAAACAGATGATAACGAAATTAGCAAGAATAGCGGAAGTTGCAAAGACGAAACCTAATGAACGGTTCACCTCTCTAGTACACCTGTTGAATAAACAGGGACTAAAGGATTGTTATCTAGAACTTCCAGCTGGTAAGGCGGCTGGAATAGATAAACAAACCAAAGAAAAGTATGGAATGAACCTAGAAGCAAATCTGGAAGATTTGGTGGCTCGAATGAAACGGCAGGCATATAAGCCACAAGCGTCAAGGAGAACCTATATTCCAAAAGACGAGAAAAGTGTTAGGCCATTAGGTATTCCGGCATTTGAAGATAAAATCGTTCAAAAGGCCATGAGCAGAATCCTGAACGCTATTTATGAACAGAAGTTCAAAGGATTTTCTTATGGCTTTCGACCAGGAAGAAACCAGCATCAAGCATTACAGGATTTGGATAAACATATCATGCATCCAGCGTGTCGATATGTGGTGGATGCAGATATTAAGGGATTCTTTAATCATGTAGACCATGACTGGTTAATGAAATTCCTGGAGCATGATATCGCAGACCCTAACTTTCTTCGACTAATCAGACGCTTTCTAAAAGCTGGGATAATGGAGGATGGAAAGTTCGAGGCTACAAGGGAAGGAACGCCTCAAGGAGGCGTGATATCACCAATATTAGCGAATGTCTATCTCCATTACGTACTGGACCTATGGTTTGATGTATATGTGAAGCGAAAAGCGTGCAAAGGGAAAGCAGAAATAACACGCTTCGCCGATGACTTTGTGTGTTGCTTCGAAAGGAAGGATGACGCAGACCTATTCTATGCCGAATTACAACAAAGATTAAAGAAATTTAATTTAAGTGTTGCCGAAGAGAAAACCAAAATTATCCGATTTGGCAGAGGTGCAGAAAATGGAGGGGACGGGAAACCAGGAACATTTGATTTCCTCGGGTTCCGCCACTATTGGGGTAAGGGTAAGAATGGAAAACATCGACTCAAACGTAAAACAAGTCCAAAGAAATTCCAAATGCGAATGAGGGATTTCACGGCTTGGATTCGGAAGAATCGACACATGCCTGAACCGGAATTGGTAGAGTCCATTCGAAGGAAACTACAAGGACACTACCAATATTATGGGGTGTCAGACAACTTTGACGGAATCAATGCCTATTTCCGAGAGGTCCTTCATTTAACAAGAAAATGGAGGAACAGACGGAGTCAGAAAAAGTCGTTTACGATTGAGAAGTTTAACATGTTTCTCGCAAGAAATCCACTACCTAAACCCAGAATCATGGTGAATTTATATGCTAGTAAACGTCTTTGACATGGACGTTAAGGGTGTCATGAAGAGCCGTATGCCTTAATTGGGCACGTACGGATCTGTGAGGGGTAAGGGGCACAATCCCAAAGGAGAGGCCCCGCCTACTCGACTA
>NZ_JBHFQH010000031.1:0-1777 GCF_041949995.1 Virgibacillus sp. JSM 102003 | reverse complement strand
CCTCGTATAATAAGTTTTGAATCACAGTTGATGTCAATTTCCAGTAAGGTTTTGTTCCTTGACAAATGAATCCTTAGTTTTGTATTCCGGGCTAGCCCGGAATACAAATTTCGGGACTTGGATGCTTCGGGATATTCCTAGATAATGGTCTTAGGATCGTTTGGGGTAATGCTAATCCCCCTAGTAGCCCGACTACTTAATAAGTCTGCATCCCCAGGTTCTTGTTTGAACGTCTAACCCGTAAGCTGTCCCTCCGGACTCCCATGCTGGATTTCGAGCAGTTCCAGGCAGCCCATGGACCGGATGAGTTCTCATACGCGAGGCTGACTGATCGGCAAGCCATCTGGGGGTATCCCGAGGCATCCGATCCCACCCGATCCTTAAAGAGAGAGGAGGAACCTATATGACCCTATTTGTCGGTATTGACGTAAGCTCAAAAGACCTTGAAGCCTGTCTGATGGATTCGATGGGAGAAACCTTAGCCACCCGTAAGGTCAAGAATGATTTTCCTGGTGCTACCGCATTGCGTGATATGATGTTCGAATACACCAATGCAGAAGATCCCATTCATATTGGTATGGAAGCCACCTCGGTTTACAGTTGGCATCCGGCATTATTCTTTCACCAGGATGATACTCTCAACCAACGTACAACGAAGGTTTTTACCATCAACCCAAAACTGGTGAAAAACTTCAAGAAGGCCTATTCCGAAATGGACAAGACCGATCCCAAAGATGCTTGGGTGATTGCCGATCGCCTTCGTTTTGGGCGATTGCCCAAATCATTAATTCAATCGGAACAATTTCTTGCCCTTCAACGGTTAACACGGATGCGCTATCACTTGATTCAAAGCCTAACCCGTGAAAAACAAGTGTTTTTAAATCACCTGTTTTTTAAGTGCAGTGCTTTTAACCTTGAAGTAGATACATCAGCCTTTGGTCATGCCATTACAGAATTTTTGCTTGAAGCCTATAGCCTTGATGAAATTGCCCAAATGCCTTTAGAAGATTTAGCTGGATATCTTCAAGCTAAAGGCCGGGGTCGTTTTAGTGACCCGGAGGATTTAGCTGCATCCATCCAAAAAGCAGCTCGATCCTCTTATCGTCTTTCCAAATGTGTGGAAGATTCTATTGACCTTATCCTGGGTAGTTCCATCGAAATCATCCGGCACTTACAACGCCAAATCAAGGATTTGGATAAAGCTATTGCCCGTGTCCTGGATGGAATTCCAAATACCCTTAAAACGATTCCAGGACTTGGTTTCGTTAGTTGTGCTGGGATTCTCGCTGAAATTGGCGACATTGACCGTTTTGACCATCAGGCGGCCATCGCCAAGTTTGCGGGATTGTTTTGGCCACGTAGTCAATCTGGTGACTATGAGGCAGACGACAAAAAACTCGCGCGTACAGGCAATCGTTATCTCCGGTATTACCTGATTGAGGCTGCCAACCAGGTGCGCCGACAAGAACCTAATTATCGCGCCTTTTACAACAAGAAATTTCGTGAGGTGCAAAAGCACCAACACAAACGTGCCCTCGTCTTAACGGCAAGAAAACTGGTGCGCCTGATCGATGCGCTGCTCCGCAACGATCAAATCTATGCGCCGAATAAGAAGGTGACGCGATAAGGCAATCCTTCATCGATAACCTTGATTACACTTCCAGTATTTTACAAATAACTGGAGGTTTAGTTCAGTATGGTTTTTTTTAGAGAAATACGCAAAGAAATTTCCAATTCATTTGTATTTATCACTTGACATCACACCGTAAGACTTATT
>NZ_JBHFQH010000030.1:1937-4868 GCF_041949995.1 Virgibacillus sp. JSM 102003 | reverse complement strand
ATTAGTTAAGTCCTCGATCTATTAGTATCCGTCAGCTCCACGTGTCACCACGCTTCCACCTCGGACCTATCAACCTCATCGTCTCTGAGGGATCTTACTCACTCGAAGTGATGGGAAGTCTCATCTTGAGGGGGGCTTCATGCTTAGATGCTTTCAGCACTTATCCTTGCCACACGTAGCTACCCAGCTATGCTCCTGGCGGAACAACTGGTACACCAGCGGTGTGTCCATCCCGGTCCTCTCGTACTAAGGACAGCTCCTCTCAAACTTCCAGCGCCCACGACGGATAGGGACCGAACTGTCTCACGACGTTCTGAACCCAGCTCGCGTACCGCTTTAATGGGCGAACAGCCCAACCCTTGGGACCGACTACAGCCCCAGGATGCGATGAGCCGACATCGAGGTGCCAAACCTCCCCGTCGATGTGAACTCTTGGGGGAGATAAGCCTGTTATCCCCGGGGTAGCTTTTATCCGTTGAGCGATGGCCCTTCCATGCGGAACCACCGGATCACTAAGCCCGACTTTCGTCCCTGCTCGACTTGTAGGTCTCGCAGTCAAGCTCCCTTCTGCCTTTACACTCTGCGAATGATTTCCAACCATTCTGAGGGAACCTTTGGGCGCCTCCGTTACGCTTTGGGAGGCGACCGCCCCAGTCAAACTGCCCGCCTGACACTGTCTCCGAACCGGATCACGGTCCTGGGTTAGAATGTCCGTACAGCCAGGGTGGTATCCCACGGATGCCTCCTCCGAAGCTAGCGCTCCGGTATCGACGGCTCCCACCTATCCTGTACAAGCTGTACCAACATTCAATATCAGGCTACAGTAAAGCTCCACGGGGTCTTTCCGTCCTGTCGCGGGTAATGTGCATCTTCACACATAGTATAATTTCACCGGGTCTCTCGTTGAGACAGTGCCCAAGTCGTTGCACCTTTCGTGCGGGTCGGAACTTACCCGACAAGGAATTTCGCTACCTTAGGACCGTTATAGTTACGGCCGCCGTTTACTGGGGCTTCGGTTCTACGCTTCGCACCAAAGTGCTAACGCTTCCCCTTAACCTTCCAGCACCGGGCAGGTGTCAGCCCCTATACTTCGCCTTTCGGCTTCGCAGAGACCTGTGTTTTTGCTAAACAGTCGCTTGGGCCTATTCACTGCGGCTCCTCCTTAAAGGAGCACCCCTTCTCCCGAAGTTACGGGGTCATTTTGCCGAGTTCCTTAACGAGAGTTCTCCCGCTCACCTTAGGATTCTCTCCTCGCCTACCTGTGTCGGTTTGCGGTACGGGCACCTATGAACTCACTAGAGGATTTTCTTGGCAGTGTGGAATCAGGAACTTCGGTACTCGATTTCCCTCCCCGTCACAGCTCAAAATTGTTGGACGGATTTGCCTATCCAACTTTCTCACTGCTTGGGCGCACATTTCCATCAGTGCGCTTTCCTTATCCTACTGCGTCCCCCCATCGCTCAAACGCTCATGAGGTGGTACAGGAATATCTACCTGTTGTCCATCGCCTACGCCTTTCGGCCTCGGCTTAGGTCCCGACTAACCCTGAGTGGACGAGCCTTCCTCAGGAAACCTTAGGCATTCGGTGAAAGAGATTCTCACTCTTTTTTCGCTACTCATACCGGCATTCTCACTTCCAAGCGCTCCACCAGTCCTCACGGTCTGACTTCACAGCACTTGGAACGCTCTCCTACCATTGTTCGTAAGAACAATCCGCAGCTTCGGTGATACGTTTAGCCCCGGTACATTTTCGGCGCAGAGTCACTCGACCAGTGAGCTATTACGCACTCTTTAAATGATGGCTGCTTCTAAGCCAACATCCTGGTTGTCTGGGCAACTCCACATCCTTTTCCACTTAACGTATACTTTGGGACCTTAGCTGGCGGTCTGGGCTGTTTCCCTTTCGACTATGAACCTTATCACCCATAGTCTGACTCCCAAGTCTAAGTAGCTGGCATTCGGAGTTTGACTGAATTCGGTAACCCGGTGAGGGCCCCTAGTCCAATCAGTGCTCTACCTCCAGTACTCGTTCCTTGAGGCTAGCCCTAAAGCTATTTCGGAGAGAACCAGCTATCTCCGTGTTCGATTGGCATTTCACCCCTACCCACACCTCATCCCCGCATTTTTCAACATACGTGGGTTCGGGCCTCCAGTCAGTGTTACCTGACCTTCACCCTGGACATGGGTAGATCACACGGTTTCGGGTCTACGACCGTATACTAAAACGCCCTATTCAGACTCGCTTTCGCTGCGGCTCCGTGTCTTCCACTTAACCTTGCATACGATCGTAACTCGCCGGTCCATTCTACAAAAGGTACGCCGTCACCCATTAACGGGCTCCGACTACTTGTAAGCACACGGTTTCAGGTTCTATTTCACTCCCCTTCCGGGGTGCTTTTCACCTTTCCCTCACGGTACTGGTTCACTATCGGTCACTAGGGAGTATTTAGCCTTGGGAGATGGTCCTCCCGGATTCCGACGGAATTCCTCGTGTTCCGCCGTACTCAGGATCCACTCCGGAGGAAATTCTCTTTCGACTACAGGGCTCTTACCTGCTTTGGCTGATCGTTCCAGATCGATTCATCTAAAGAATTTCTTGGTAACTCCGATGGAGTGTCCTACAACCCCAGATAAGCTTGACTTTCTGGTTTGGGCTGTTTCCGTTTCGCTCGCCGCTACTTGGGAAATCGCGTTTGCTTTCTCTTCCTCCGGGTACTGAGATGTTTCAGTTCCCCGGGTCTGCCTCACGTATCCTATGTATTCAGATACGCGTCCTGCTCCATTACGAACAGTGGGTTCCCCCATTCGGAAATCCTCGGATCGATGTCTACTTACGACTCCCCGAGGCATATCGGTGTTAGTCCCGTCCTTCGTCGGCTCCTAGTGCCAAGGCATTCACCGTGCGCCCTTCTTCACTTAACTTGTTTTTGT
>NZ_JBHFQH010000030.1:0-1552 GCF_041949995.1 Virgibacillus sp. JSM 102003 | reverse complement strand
CCCTCAAAACTGAACCAAACAACCATATATGTCCTTACCGAGCGAGTCCCAACGGGACTCCACTCGACGTTCCTTCTAATATCCTTAGAAAGGAGGTGATCCAGCCGCACCTTCCGATACGGCTACCTTGTTACGACTTCACCCCAATCATTGGCCCCACCTTCGGCGGCTGGCTCCATGAAGGTTACCTCACCGACTTCGGGTGTTGCCAACTCTCGTGGTGTGACGGGCGGTGTGTACAAGGCCCGGGAACGTATTCACCGCGGCATGCTGATCCGCGATTACTAGCGATTCCGGCTTCATGCAGGCGAGTTGCAGCCTGCAATCCGAACTGAGAATGGTTTTATGGGATTTGCTACACCTTGCGGCTTCGCTGCCCTTTGTTCCATCCATTGTAGCACGTGTGTAGCCCAGGTCATAAGGGGCATGATGATTTGACGTCATCCCCACCTTCCTCCGGTTTGTCACCGGCAGTCACCTTAGAGTGCCCAACTTAATGCTGGCAACTAAGATCAAGGGTTGCGCTCGTTGCGGGACTTAACCCAACATCTCACGACACGAGCTGACGACAACCATGCACCACCTGTCACTCTGTCCCCGAAGGGAACACGGTATCTCTACCGCTGGCAGAGGATGTCAAGACCTGGTAAGGTTCTTCGCGTTGCTTCGAATTAAACCACATGCTCCACCGCTTGTGCGGGCCCCCGTCAATTCTTTTGAGTTTCAGCCTTGCGGCCGTACTCCCCAGGCGGAGTGCTTAATGCGTTAACTTCAGCACTAAGGGGCGGAAACCCCCTAACACCTAGCACTCATCGTTTACGGCGTGGACTACCAGGGTATCTAATCCTGTTCGCTCCCCACGCTTTCGCTCCTCAGCGTCAGTTACAGACCAGAGAGTCGCCTTCGCCACTGGTGTTCCTCCACATCTCTACGCATTTCACCGCTACACGTGGAATTCCACTCTCCTCTTCTGCACTCAAGTCCTCCAGTTTCCAATGACCCTCCACGGTTGAGCCGTGGGCTTTCACATCAGACTTAAAAGACCGCCTGCGAGCGCTTTACGCCCAATAATTCCGGACAACGCTTGCCCCCTACGTATTACCGCGGCTGCTGGCACGTAGTTAGCCGGGGCTTTCTGGTTAGGTACCGTCAAGGTACCGCCTTATTCAAACGGTACTTGTTCTTCCCTAACAACAGAGTTTTACGATCCGAAAACCTTCATCACTCACGCGGCGTTGCACCGTCAGACTTTCGTCCATTGCGGATGATTCCCTACTGCTGCCTCCCGTAGGAGTCTGGGCCGTGTCTCAGTCCCAGTGTGGCCGATCACCCTCTCAGGTCGGCTACGCATCGTCGCCTTGGTAGGCCGTTACCCTACCAACTAACTAATGCGCCGCGGGCCCATCTGTAAGTGACAGCTAAAAGCCGCCTTTCAATTTCTCAACATGTGCTGAAAAATATTATCCGGTATTAGCCCCGGTTTCCCGGGGTTATCCCAGTCTTACAGGCAGGTTGCCCACGTGTTACTCACCCGTCCGCCGCTCGTTCCACA
>NZ_JBHFQH010000003.1:0-296919 GCF_041949995.1 Virgibacillus sp. JSM 102003 | reverse complement strand
GATTACACTTCCAGTATTTTACAAATAACTGGAGGTTTAGTTCAGTATGGTTTTTTTTAGAGAAATACGCAAAGAAATTTCCAATTCATTTGTATTTATCACTTGACATCACACCGTAAGACTTATTTAAAAATATGAATCTACTACCCCTTTTTTCCAATATCAGCTAACGTGTTATAAACAGCCGAGGAATCCTGTTTACCTTTTCCCTTATGATTTGAGATTCGATAAAGCTGATCAACCGGTTGACTGACATACGTCGGTATAAACTGAGCTTCTGCCAGATTACGATACAGGTCAATATCTTTAAGCATGTTTGTCAAAGAGAAATTCACATCATCAAAGGTTCCATCTAAAATATTCTGTCCAAACACCTCCATCACCCTTGTTTGTGCCGACCCTTTCTGTAAAATTGAAGCTATCTTTTCCTTTGATACACCCGACCTTTCACCAGTTAAAAACGCTTCACTTAAAAGTGTTATCACACCCCCAACCACCATATTGTGGCAAAGTTTAACTGTCTGACCGGCACCACTTGGCCCTATATACTCAATATGTTTTCCAATAGAATTTAGAACGGGCAATAGGCTTGGGAATACTTTATCATATCCTCCAACCATAATGGTAAGCTTTCCATCTTCTGAGCCAGCTGGTCCACCACTTAAAGGACAGTCAAAAAAATTGACTCCACGTTCCCCAGCATACTCATTCAACTGTCTTGTAACCTCCACATCGTTTGTGCTCATATCCATAATTTTTGTTCCAACACGCATCGAGGCAATTACGCCTTCCTCCACTAATGTCTTTTTGACTAATTCAGGAGATGGTAATGATAAAATTAAATAATCTACCTCTGCTGCCATGTTGGTTAATCCAGTGGATGCTTCTGCCCCTTCATTTACTAGACGTTGAACTGCTTCTTTATCAATATCATAGATTAGTACCCGATAATTATTTTTCATTAAATTTCTTACAATACCGCGCCCCATTAGGCCACAGCCAATGACACCAATCGTTTCCAATTACTGAACAACTCCCTTCTTCGCTGTCTGGTATCTATGGGTTTATATAAACAGTCTTATAATCGGTCCAAAAGTCCAGAGCAGTTGAACCTTGCTCGCGAGGTCCCATACTGGATGCTTTCTTTCCGCCAAATGGAAACTGATTTTCGAAGTACGTCGATGGCATATTAACATGTGTTACACCCGACTCAATATTCCGTACAAAATGAAATGCTTTCTTTAAGTCATTTGTGTAAACCGTGGATGATAACCCGAAGTCACTATCGTTCGCTAGCTCTAAAGCCTCTTCATATGTGTCTACGGCTATGATTCCAATAACCGGTCCAAATATTTCTTCATGAAAAATTGTCATATCCTTAGTAACATTGCTGAATACAGTTGGAGCGACGAAATAACCATTTTCTTTCCCATTGTCCAGTAATCTCTGACCACCACATTCCAAAGTTGCCCCTTCCTCAAGCGATACATCTACATAATGTAAATACGTATTCAATTGATGTTCATCAATTACTGGTCCACTATCAACATTATCACCAAATCCTTCTCCAACAACAAGACGATTTGCTCGTTCAACAAGCTTCTCTGTTACTTCTTTCAAAATTGTTTTCGGTACAATCAGACGGCTTGTTCCGGTACACCGCTGGCCATTATCCAGAAATCCACTTACAACAATACTTTCAATTGCTTTATCTATTTCAGCATCTTCCAGTATAATTGCCGGGTTTTTACCACCCATTTCAGCTTGCATGCGTCCGCCGCGACTTGTTACCTCTTTCCCCAATGCAAGTCCAACATCAGTTGACCCTGTAAACGAGACTGCCTTTATTTTCGGGTTGCTTCCAATTGCGCCTCCAATCACGCCTCCAGGACCTGTTACCATATTAACCACTCCGGCTGGCAGATCAGACGCTTCTAGCAGTTCGATAATTTTCACACCAATTAATGACGTGTTACTTGCCGGTTTAAAAACGACCGTATTCCCAGCAATAATGGCAGGTGTTATTTTCCAAATCCCTATCCCTAACGGAAAATTAAAGGGAGCAATAACACCGACAACTCCAAGTGGCTCCCTAATCGTATATCCTAATATATTATCCATTTGCGTAGGAGCAGTTTCCCCGTTCAAACGTGTCGCTTCACCACTAAATTGCTTCATCGCTTCTATCGTCTTACGTACCTCACCTTTTGCTTCACGGAATGATTTGCCTACTTCTTTTGTAATCAATGCTGCTAATTCATCTTTTTGTTCTTCCAACAACTTTATTAAATTAAACAAGACATCTCCCCGTTTTGGTGCCGATGTGCTCGCCCATTCATGGAAAGCGTTTTCAGATGCAGTTATTGCTAATTCAACATCCTCACCATTGGAACGCTGAAAATAACCAAGCTCTTCATGTACATTTGCAGGATTAATACTTGAAAACTGTTCTCCTGTTCTTGATGCTACCCATTTCCCATTAATGTAGTTATTGTATGTTTGTGTCACGATTTAGCCTCCTTAATAGGTTAATAATAATTATAATACTCTAAATTGTTAAAATAAATATGACAGGCAACAAAATTTTAGTCTAATTTTTGTTGCCCGCCATATATAATCGCATTGCAATCACTAAATCTACCCAATCCTTTTCATTATTTAAATCAATCCGAAGAACTTCTTCTATTTTTTTCAACCGGTAATATAATGTATTCGGGTGAATGTGTAACGCTTTAGCGACCTCTTTATGATTTTTATTTTGGTTAATAAAGCATTCCAGCGTATCAATAAAACTTCTATTTAAATTAAGTACACTGCTAAGTTTGTCATACATAAACATTTGAATAGTATCCTGATCAACCTCATGGAGTAATCGCTCAATACCTAATTTAGCGTACTCGACCACTTTTGCTGTTGGATTTGACTTGGCATAACCAATTGACTGTACAGCCTCTTTATACGAATGTGCTAAATGATCAATCGTTGTTTCCCTACCAATACCATAGATAAGCTGCTTCTTACCATCCCACTGTGCATCGATATTTTTCACAACAGAATCGATTACATTATCACCTATCTTAGGAACAACCAGAATTAATTGATAAGCTTTTGTCAAAATAAAACTGTTCCTGCTTATTGAAGCTATCACCTGTTCAATTGTTCGGACAAACCACTCTTTATCCGTTAACTTCTCCTGATTCCAAAGTGGTCCTGCTTTCCCTTCAATAATAACGCACTGCAGGTTCCACGTTTCATCCCACTGATTATACTGTAAGGCTCGTTGCAAATCATCACTTGATAAACCTTCCAGCAATTGATTAAATACTTCTTCCCGGAAATGAAGTTCTTTTTCAAATAATGCATTGTCCTTCACTAATTCCAATGCTATCGTTAAACTGGCATGTTCAATAGCTATCTGATCCATTCTTGAAAATTGATGAAACGGCTGTTCAAGTTCCAGAATCCCTAACACTTCATTTCCTCTAACTATGGGATACGCCGTCTCTTTCTTTTCATAAAAAATAGTCGCCTGATGTGTTACCTTAGAATGTATAATAGACTCCAGCAGATTCAAAACCTTATCAATTCCGTCGCCACGAATGATTAATTTATAGAACTGGTTGTGAATCAGGGTTGATTGTGATAATAAATCATTCTTTTCCTTTAATCGACGGTAAACATTTGAGTTATCAATGGCAATCGCACTTTGATCAGCAACAACTTCGATCACTTTCATATCTGTCTCTGTAAAAGCATGATCCTCGTCGAAATTATCGACAACCAGGACACCAAGGCAATGATCTTTGTTTAAAATAGGTACACAAAACGCATTCTTAATTTTTCTGTTTTGCACTCCCTTATAATAGTATTTATAATTCTGTTCACTCATGTCCTGCATATAGGAATCAATTTCTTCTTCTGACTTAAATAGCTTAGACTTTCTTTCTTCAAAAACTTTTCCTGTTATAGATTCGCCAGGTGAAAAGGCAATCTTACTCAGATTTTCCCTATCAATACCTTCACCGTCAGCCAAATATAATTTATCAGTCGGCTCATCATATAAATATATAATCAATGTATCTGACACTTCAATAAGTTCCTTTGCAGCCTCAATTACATTTCGCAGAACCTCGTCCAGTTTTAAAGACTTTGTCAGCATTTTATTAATTTCCAGCAGCTTCTTAGCCTTTTGAATATTTATGAATTGATTACTATCCATGGTAATCACCTCTTCTCAGGGTATAATCCATCGCCTTTTCCTTTGATATTCCTATCTTGATTCCATTCAACACTAACATCAAATAGTCCTGCAAATTAACAGTAATTTAAAAAATTAACAACATGCCCAAAAAAACTGCCAGATCAATGGAATATAAATACCATAAACCTGGCAGTTTCTATACAAAAATCATTCAATCAAAATTTAGCCATTATCAGACTCCACCACAAGCACCATACCATTTTCTATTTGAATACTAGTTCCAACTGTGGCGTTGTCTCTTAGCCAGTCATTCGCGTGGATACTCAGTACATAGCCGTTATCAGGGATTAGGGAATTGTTTCCGCCTCTTTTGGTGACTGTTCCGTCGACGACAGTTACTTCATATCCCCACTGATTTGTTCCTGTTGTGTCTCCGTGTTCAGGGGTATATTGAATAAGTTCCCCTCCCCCACGGAATGTGTTGATGCCATCCAGTTTGCGGTAATCAACAACATCTAGATCCTTCCACATGCTATCAATCAGGAATGGTCTGATGACTTTTTGGCCAATCTTTTGTGGCATTTTATTTGCCTGTACCATCAATGTTCTAAGTTCCTCTTCATATTGACTTGCTTCATCTGACTGACCTTCTTTTTGTGCCATTAGGTAATGTACAGCTGTTTCGCCAGCATCACCGTATACTTCGAGATTCTGCAGGTATGGTTCAATTGCTTTTAAGAAATCTTCATTGTCCACGTTTTGCTTAAGGTTCTCGGAAATTTGCTTTAACTCTTCAAACTCAGCAGTCAACTTGTCCGCAGCGTTTCCAGCGTCATTCGTGTCATAGGCTTTCCAGAACGCATCAATTGTTGGCTGTAACGTTAAATCCAGCGATGGTAATGTTAATGCACTCTTGACCAGAAACGGTTTGATAACGCCTTGTCCAATTTTTTGTGGAATTTGTTCCGATTGATTGAACAACGTCATTAGCTTCTCCCTGTACTCGTTTGCTTTATCTGTCTTGCCATTTTTCTCTGCCATTAAGTAATTAACGGCAACTTCACCGGCTTCACCATATAGTTCCAGTTTCTCCATATAGGGTTTTACTTCCTGTAGAAACTTTTCATTTTCCATTTGTTGCTGAAGCTTTTCGGGAACTTGCTGCAGATTCTCAAACTCAGCAATTAACTTATCTGCAGCCTGATCAGCATCATTTGATACATAGGATTCCCAGAACGATTTGATTAATGGCGTTAGTGTTAGCGACTCTGTGTCATTAATCGGTGATGAATAAGAATTCTCAGCAAACGTCTTTAACACTTCTGCTGCATCTCCACCAAATGATTGAATACTTTGCTCCCATGATTTTCTCGGTTCATAATCAGCTGGATTCCATGAATAATCAGCAATTGTATACAAAGGAATTTTTGAAGCCTCCGCTTCATTCATAGGATTCGAAGTTAAACCTATAACACCACTTTCTGTTAAATCAGCATCCCGTTTAACGAGTGGACCAAGAAACAGGCTGTTCCGATCATAATCGTTCACCGGGTAATTATCCCATAGTAACAGATCGTGCTGGAAGATATCCCGAACTTTTTGTGCTCCTTCTGATGTGATTTGTTCAGAGACAACTTTCGGACCAGTCCACATGACAATCGTTTCCTTATGAAGCAATTTAGCAAACTGCTCTCGATATTCAGTCGAACCATCTCCGGAATAATCCGTTGGAACGGTAATCAATGGCTTTGCTCCTTCATGTTGCTGAATAAATTCTTCGGAAAAACGATTCAACAAATAAGCGTGCGCCGAAGCGGTTGGATTTGGATCATCACCAAATTTGGCTTGGTCCTGTTCACAGTGTAAACTTTTACTAATATCATCTAAAAAAATGGCATAGGAACGTACACCTAAATCCCACATCGTCTCCATTTTTTGCTTCAATAAGGCAAAGTCCTCATCACCCGAATAGCAAATGGATTGCCCAGGAGACAGAGAGAAAGTAAAGTCCACATGATTCTTTTTTGATGTATCGATTAGTTCTTTAACTTTTGCCAATTCTTCTTCAGGATATGGCTCACGCCAATTTTCTCTATGATATGGATCATCTTTTGGTGCGTAGATATACGTATTCAATTTATTCTCACCATAGAATTCCAACTGACTTAGCCTGTCTTCATGTGTCCATGGCGGTCCATAAAACCCTTCAATCGATCCACGGATTGGCATTTCTGGCCAGTCACGAATTTCTACTGCCGGAATCCAGTCCCGTCCTGTACGTTTCTGAATTAACTGGCCAAATGTTTCAGCCGCATAAAATGTTCCTGCAGCATCTTTTCCGGCAAACACAATCTGCTTTTGACCATCTTCGTTCATACCAGAGGCGAGCACATAGCCTTCCTCATCTAGGTCAGCTGGCCCTCGCGTATTCAAGCCTTTCAGTATCTCACCGGATGCACTATTTTGGGAAGGACCACCTAGCCAAATGGTTACAGGCGTTTCCGGCTTCGGATCGTCAGCACCTCTCCTTACAATCTTTTTAACACCCGCTTTTTTAAGTGATTCCTCCACTTCCTTAATCGCTGAATCATCTGTGTCCTCTCCAACAACTAACCCAACTTTAGGGTTCAGCGGAAAGCCCTCACCCTTATTAATAAGTTCCTGTGGCGTTGGATTGATGGTGATTTCCCCTTTTTCTTTGGCAAAAATAGGTTTCCCCTGCTGAATACCCATTAGCAATAGAATCCCTATTCCTAGCAAACAAACCTTCCTCACCGATTGTAAAAAGTTAGATTTACTTCGCATCGTTCCACCTCTCCTTATAAAGTTATTAACTACTAGATTGGTATAATTACTTCTGGAGTGTGTCTTGGTTGTGGGAAAAGAAAATTTCTTGCTGTGGAGAAATTGAAATCTAGTAATCTGACATAAATAGACAAATTATTTACTATTTAATGTTCAAATTACCATAACTATACCTCCCAGTATATAATCCATTATCACTGTTTTCTGATTAATCTAACAAATTTTGAATAAGACGTAATGCCTAAGAGGGACAAAGGGGACAGGTTCATCGTCCCACTTCCAGCGCAGAAATTCAAAAAACAGTATCTGTTTAAACTACAATCGAATCTCACATAAAAAAAGTGGCATCGGGATAAGTTTTCTATCCAGATGCCACTTTTTCAGCTTGAGAAACGATAGTACTTAAAAGAAAGGTATTTTCTGCTTTAGCAGAAAATTCTCTGATGTTCATTTCGTTTAAGATTCTTCTTAAAATGTGTTTCTCTGCCCTATTATTTTTAATTTCTGTACGCTTCTTTTCCTGTATAACCGGAAATGTGAAGCCTTCATTATTTTGCAAGTAACGATTAACGCTGTCTTTTCGTTCTTTTATTTTACTAAATAAAGAAGTAAATTGATTCTCACTGATTTCAGAATGACCAAAACCGCCAGACTGATCTGCTAAAAAGCGAAACTCCTTGTTTAGTTCTGTCAACACATTCTCATCATGCTTCATGACTTCCATGTCTGTATTCTGTTTAAATTGTTTCCACCAAGTCACGAGACCAAAAATAAATACTAGAATTAGTATGGGGTCTGGTGAGATAAAAAGAATTGGAATTAGAACTAATAGCCCGACTAACCAAATGTTTGGTGACAATACACTCACGATCCGTCCACCATCAAGTTGGGAAACAGAAAATAGGTTAAATAAATTAATAAGTGCACCGAGCTGAATGACAAGTGCCCAGTAAGGATCCACTGTTGAAGTATATAGAGCAAATGCTGGAAGAATGGATATTAATTCAGCTAAAGGACCACCATAGGCCACAAAAAATTCTGTTTTAGCATTGTCGATTTTTTAGGATCTATCCCAATCGCAGCTCCTAAAAATGGTATGAAAACTGCGGGACTTGTTGGGATGTTTTTCAACTTAGCTGCAACAAGGTATGGTATTTGGTGACTTATACTGAGTACATTTTTCATTTAAAACTGCACCCAAATTATTGGATGCAGCTTTAAATTTTCTGGCGATCTCCAATGGTGTTATAGCAAACTTTCAAAAACCGTCCCAAAATAATTTTGTTTGACATATAAAAGTTAATTTTTACATATTGTTATGTTGAGTTTCCCCCTTTTCCAGATGAGCCAAAAAGTCGCATTTTATTAATAACCGTTTTTTTTACAGCTTCACGTCCTATCCCTATATATTTTGTTGAATCGTATATTTCAGAATCTTGATTTAATAGATCACGGACGGCATTAGTGAACGCAAGATGATTATCGGCATTCACATTAATTTTTGTAGTCCCCAGAGAAATAGATTTTGATATCTGATCTTCAGGAAGCCCCGAACTCCCATGCAATACTAATGGAATTTTAGTTTTATGAGATATTTCTTTCATTTCATCAAAACCTAAATTTGGTTCCCCTTTATGAAGGCCATGAACAGACCCTAATGCCGGCGCTAGACAGTTTATCCCGGTTTGTTTAACCATCTCTTCGCATTCGGTTATATCTGCATAAATGGAATTTGTTTCAACTAGACTATCTTCTTTTCCCCCGATGCTACCTACCTCAGCTTCAACTGTTACTCCATGTTTAGATGAGTAATTAACTACTTGTTTTGTTAACTCAACATTTTCTTCAAATGGTAAATGGGATGCGTCAACCATCACGGAAGTAAATCCAGCATCTATTGCTTTTTTACAGTTTTCAACGCTAGAACCATGATCCAAATGGAGGACAACTGGAACAGTTATACTCATATTATTTATCAGCGATTTAACCAAAGTTACTGCTACGGAAAAACCTCCAAAATAGTGAACAGCACCTTCAGTAACTCCTAAGATAACAGGTGAATTTTCTTCTTCAGCAGCTTCTAAAACAGCCTGTGTCCATTCAAGATTATGTATATCAAAATGTCCTACTGCATATCCATTTTTTAAAGCTTTACTTAAAATTACTTCTAAGGAAATTAATCCCATTTTATCTCTCCTCCTTTATAGATTTTTTCAATAAAAGTTCATGAAAAAACAATAGTTGCCAGACACAATTACTAAACTACAAAGGGATAAGTCACTCAGGTTTAAGATAATTTCACCTCCACAATAAAAGACTGTTCACAAAAATCGCTTATGGGATAGACCTCTTATTGTAGAAAGTCATTTTCTTATATAGTTGAATTTCATACACGGAGCTATTTTTTTAATTAAGTTTAGCCAAAATTTCTCTTATAAAGGCTGGTTCATCTTTTGGAGTTCTGGAAGTAATTATGTTTTGGCTAACAACAACTTCCTCATCCCTATAGTTACCTCCACTATTTTTAATATCATCTCTTATTCCGATAAAGCAAGTAAGTTCCTTGTCGTTTAAAATATCTGCACTAACCATCACCTGTGGTCCGTGACAAATTCCTGCAACCAATTTAGATCTATTATTCAAATCCTTAACAAACTTTACTACATCTTCGTTAACTCGCAACTCTTCCGGTGCACTTCCACCAGGTATTACTACTGCATCAAATTCTTTTGCGTCAGAATTAGCTGCAGCCAACTCTATTTCATATGAAACAGTGTTTTTCTTACCTTTACATACATCACCTTTTTTAATGCCAATAAATACTGTTTCGTGACCAGACTCCTTAATAGCCTCAAAAGGATTTTTCATTTCAGAATCTTCATAACCATTTGCAATTAAAAATGCTACTCTTGCCATTATTTAACCTCCAAATAAAAAGTGTATTAAACATTCGATAAAGCTTCCACAACATATATAGTAGAAGCTTTACCAAATTAGGCTTTCATTAGTTAATTAAATTCTCGAACAATTCATACGCCTCTTTATCTGAGTACCCTTCATGAACTATTTTGTTGACTACTTGGATCATTTCCCTTGGATGTTTCGATTGGAAAATATTTCTTCCCATATCTACCCCTGCTGCTCCACTTTGAATAGATTTATATGCCATAGTGAGCGCATCCTTCTCAGGAAGTTTTTTTCCACCAGCTACAACTAATGGCACTGGGCAGGCTGAAGCAACTTTTTCGAAGTCTTCACAGTAATAGGTTTTTACGATTTGCACACCAAATTCAGCTAACATTCTAGTCGCTAATAAGAAAAACTTCGAAGTTCGCTCCATTTCCTTACCAACAGCTACAACACCCATTGTAGGAATGGAATATTTTGAACCTAAGTTTACTGCTTTATTTAACGCTTCAATTGTTTCTTTCTGACCATCGGCACCAATAAAAGTTTGAATAGCCATTGCACTTGCATTCATTTTTATTGCATCATCAATACCCACAACCATCGATTCATGACTTAAATCACCCTGCAATATACTTGATCCTGATGATGCTCTTAATGCAATTGCCTTATTATATGATGCAGGTACACTACTTCTAATCCCTCCTCTAGTCCCCATAAGGCAGTCAGCATAATCTACTAACTGAGGAATCAATAAATCCAATCTTTCAAGCCCGGATGTTGGTCCCATAAAATATCCATGGTCAAAAGCTAACATAACCGTTTTCCCGGAATTTGGATTGAAAATTCTTGATAATCTGTCCTTCATACCCCAATCATAGTTAGATGCACCTTTGACATGAAAATCTCCATTATTGGCAAAGGGGACATTTTCTGAAAAGGTTTTTGCATCTTTATTTCCTACATTATCTGCCATATTATATCTCTCCTTATTATGTTTAACTTAACTAGAAGTCATAATCATTTGTATTCTCTTTTGTAAATACTATTCTTTCAGGTAGAACAATAATTCCAGAGTCTTCAGCCTCGTAATCGTAACCTTGAACAGTATTAGGCTCAACCGTAACTTCACCAATAGTAGGGACATCTACAGTATCTCCTACCTTAAGTTCATTTCCTTGCGCTAAATAGTTTGCAATGTATACTGCAAGCGCACCTTGTTCCGTAACATCCCATAAACCATGATTTTTAATGGTTCCGTTTTCAATATACTGCCTCATTGAATTTGGAGAAGCAAAGCCAGTAATAATTACATCTTCTGCGTTTAATCCATTGTTTGCAGCTGCTTGAGCCATTGCAGGAAGTGCTGTAGAGTCAGGACAAATAATGGCATCAATATCTGGATAAGAATTTAATATACTTTCTCCTACTTGTAATGATTTTTGTTCATTAGCTTCACCATATTGCGTTGTTACGATTTCCCAGTTAGGGAATTCCTCTTCAATATAAGTATTTGCATATTCTACCCAAGCGTTTTGGTCAGGAACAGTAGGGCTTGAATAAAACCAAGCTACTTTTTGCTCAGCAGTTGGGTCTTCCATCTGTTCTGCGGCCATATCAACTAACATTTTGCCTAAAATCTCTGGGGTTCCTTGGTTGATATATACCGATCGATATTTTGGATTTACATCTGCATCCCATGTTACTACTTCAATTCCTGCATCAATAGCTTTTTGCAATGCATCGTTTAAACCATCACTAGAAACTGATGAAATAGCTATAGCATCAGCTCCGCTACTTACTGCACTATTAATAATTTGTACCTGATTTGCAACAGTACCTTCAGGTGCACCATCATATTTAACATTAAATCCTTCTTCTTCGGCCATAGCCTGCGCACCATCATTACCAGATTCAAAGAAAGCATTCCCTGTCATTTTAGGTATGAAAACAACCTCAGTTTCATCATCTGAACTACCTGAAGAATTTCCATTAGCTTCGTTATTACATGCAGCTAACAATGATGCCATAAGTACAACTACGAATAATAAAGTAAGACTCTTACATTTCCCCATATTAATCTACCTCCATTTAACCTTTTTTGGTATTACCAGTCTCGTAATTTTAGATCTGAATTCTGAAGAAACCCCTAGGAATGCTACTGATATGATTAGGAGTAAACCTGTTACTAACCCTATATATTGAGTAGAAACCCCTCCCATTTGTAAGCCTAGTTGTAAAAAGCCAATAATTATACTAGCTAAAGCTGTACCTATAACACCCCCTTTACCTCCAGTTATTAAAGTGCCTCCTAAAACTACAACAGTTAAAATTGGCATTAAATATTCACTACCAAAATCTGCTCTGGCACTTCCTAAATAGGATGTAAGTATCACTCCTGAAACCCCAGCGCTCAACCCTGATAAGACATATGTACTAGTAATTATTTTTCTAGTATCAATTCCAGAGTAGTCTGCAGCATCTTGGTTAATACCAGTTAAGAAAATATATCTGCCATATTTTGTCCGATGCAAGAGTATATAAGCTAGGATGAACATGACAATAAAGACGGTTACAGAATTCGGAATACCTAATAGTTTTCCATGTGCAATCTTACTGAATGAATTAGAGAATCCAGCTATTCCTTCATAAGCGCTTGTGCCAGATATTCCAACTAATACAATTGCTATACCGCTATACAAGAGCATCCCACCAAGGGTTATAACCATGGCTTGGACGCGTCCGTATGCTATTAAAATACCATTTAGCAGTCCGCATAATCCGCCAGCTAAAATTGCTAGAATCACGGAAAGCCAAATATTTAATCCAATTACTTGAGAAAGAATACCAGCAACTACTGAAGATAAACCTATAACTGACCCAAAAGAAATATCTATACCACCCGTGATTACCACCATTGTTACAAAGAAACCAACTATTGCAATCGGGATAAAATCATTAAAGCTATTTAATAAAACCGTTATATTCCAAAACCTTGGATTAATTAATCCGAAAATAATTACTTCAACAACTAAGACTATCAATAAAGTTAAATCCCATTTCGGTATATTCTTTAACATCAAGCAGACGCCTCCTCTTGAAGGACTCTTGCATTTAATCTTTCTTTTTTAGCCTTCTTGCTATTTTTTCTTGCCAATAATGAATCAATAACAACAATAGTAATTAAAAGAGAACCTGAAATAGCATCATTCCAAAATGCAGGAACCTTCATAAAAACAAGTGCAGAATTGATAGAAGTTATAATTATAGCTCCAATACCAGCCCCTATTACGGAACCTATACCACCACTTAAAGATACTCCACCAAGAACCGTAGCTGCGATGACAGTCATTTCAATACCGGACCCAGCATTGGTCGAAATAAAACCAATTTGACTAGCAAATATTAAACCCGCTACTGCTGAGCAAACACCCGAAATAATAAACGATAAAATTACATATCTTTTAACAGGTATCCCCAATAAAACTGCCCCTTCTTCATTATCCCCAACTGCTTTAAAATACCTTCCTTTTTTAGTCTTAGATAAATACAAATGAATTAAAATTACCGTTGCTATAACAATTAAAGATAGTAAATTAACACCGAAAACATCTATTTGCGAAATTTGTTTAAAACTGACAGGAAGATTTTCTACCCAGAGGCCATCAGTATAAATCACCTGTACTACCCTGGTAATTCCAAGCATACCCAACGTCATAATAAAGGAAGGAATTTTTAATTTAGTAGTTCCCAATCCATTGAGAAGTCCAACAAATCCACCTACTAAAATAGCAACTATTACCGCTACAATAATACTTCCACCATCCCTAAGGATGATTCCGCTAACTGCTGCACTCAGTCCTAATATTCCACCTACAGAAATATCAATTCTTCCTGTCAACAGAACAAATGTCATACCAATGGAAAGTACGATATATAGCAAGCTGCTTTGCAAGGAATTATATAGGTTCTTAAAAGATAAAAAGTCTGAATTTATTAGCCCTACAAGTACAAATAGTGTTACTAAGAATAGAAAAGTTCGGAATTCACGCTGTTTTGTTATGTTTTTAATTATTGACATATACTTCACTTCCTTCATACGATCCAAAAGCAGCCTTCATAACATTTGTGGCATTTATTTCAGTTGCATCAAGGCTAGCATTGCAAATACCGCGATAAATTCCATAAATTCTATCACTGATTCTTTCGATTTCTTCTAGATCTGAAGAAATAAGCAATATAGAAAATCCTTGTTCTTTTAATTCGGAAATAATAGTATAGATGTCACTTCTTGCAGCCGCATCAATTCCCCTGGTTGGTTCATCCATTATTATTAGTTGTGGATTCGTAGCTAATATTTTTGAAATAACAACTTTTTGCTGATTCCCTCCGGATAAGGACTTTATTTCCTCATCATGACTACTCAACTTAATTCTTAGTTTTTCAACAAACCTTTCAGTTATTTGTTCCTCGAGCTTTTTATTAATGAAAAATCCGTGATCCTTAATAACTTGCGCCGTAATATTGTTTCTTATGGAACTTATCGAAAATATTCCATGTAAAAATCTATCTTCAGGAATGTATGCTAATCCATTTCCAACTGTCTCATTAATTGATAGATTCGTAATATCAGTACCATTTAAGTAAATGTTTCCACTCTTTACTGGAGTAATCCCGTAGATTGACTCTGCTATCTCAGTTCTTCCCGCTCCAACAAGTCCTGCAATACCGACTACTTCACCTTTATGTACTTCAAAACTTATATTTCTATATCCATCTCCACTGATGTTTTGAACCTCTAGGATTGGTTTTTCTTCTACATAATCCAAAACTTTTTTCTCGTATGACTTTTGGTTTCCATTTGTTTCATTACCTTCAGGTAGTAACCCCTGAATTAACTTTTCCTTTGTAAAATTATTAATTTCCCCTTTAAGGGTAACTTTCCCATCCCGTAAAATTACCGCATGGGTTGAAATTTGAAAAACCTCATCTAATCTATGGGTAATATAGAAAACACCAACGCCATCTGTTTTTAACTTCTCAATAACTTTAAATAGTGATTCAGTTTCAGAGAACGTCAAGGCGGATGTTGGTTCATCCAGTATTAATACTTTTGCTTCTCTTAGTAGACCTTTTATAATTTCAATTTGCTGTTGTTCTGCTATTGTTAAAGTGGTTGCTAATCTGTTTAAGTCTATTTCCCAGCCAAGTTCTGCTATTAATTCCTCCGTCTTTTCCTTTACTTCAGTTTTCGTTTTATTAAATCCAATAGTAAGGTTTTCTTCAACTGTCATATTAGGAAAAAGCAATGGTTCTTGTGGAACCAAATAAACTCCTTTTTTATGGGCTAGTAATGGGTTAAATTGATTAATTTTTTCGCCGTTTATTTCTATATTGCCGGCATCCACACTATAAACACCGGTAAGAATTTTCATTAAGGTACTTTTCCCGGCTCCATTTCCCCCAATAATCGAGATAACCTCAGACTTATTAATAGCTATTGAAACTCCCTGCAAAACCTTATTTTGGTTAAAAGACTTTTGAATATTTTCTAATCTAACTAGGTTTTTTACCTCTCCCATTTTAAATCCCCCCCTTAAACCTTTACCAAAAATTTTTAACCGCTTTCTTAAATGTTGTTTACATTATAGGTCAAAACTTTTTATTTATCAAGCATAATTTTATTATTTTTTTATTTTTTTAGAATCTTAAGTTAAATTAAAGGTTTCGTTTCATCATTTAGCAACCATAACATTGATATAACTAGATTAACTTATAATAAATGATATTTCACATAAACAGTAAAACAAATATTGACTTGATATAATTTTGCTGTTATATTCATTTTATCCAAACAAAAGTTATTAATATAATATTTTGTTTGAAAATACACATGATAAGAGTGATCTAAATGTCATATGAACAAGACCTAATCGTAAAAATTGCATGGAAATACTACAATGATGGTTTAACTCAAAACGAAATAGCTGAATCTTTAAATTTGTCAAGGATGAAAGTTATTAAATACCTTGAAAAAGCTAAAACAAACAATATCATTCAATTTAAGGTCAACTTGAATAAACTCACTAATATAGATCTTCAAAACAAAATTAAGCAAAAATATGGTTTAAGGGATATTTGTATTGTTCCATCAAATGGTCATACGATAGCTACTAGTCTAACAATTGCCGCTTCGCAATACATTGAAGATCGTATTACGAGTAACACAATGATTAATGTTGGATATGGTGAAGCAGTATCAAAAACACTGGGACATTTAAGTATCTCAACAAAATATAAGGTTACTTTTGTCTCCTTATCCGGTGGTGTGAAATTTTATATGCCGACTGCAATAGACACAGCATCAGATTATTACACCAATCCAAACTACAACCACTACATTATGCCTTCTCCATTGATGGTTTCTTCGGCTAATCTTGCAAAACAATTGCTTAATGAGAAACCAATTCAAAAAATATACGAAATGATTCCTTACTCTCAAATAACTGTAATTGGAATCGGCGCTCTTAATGAACGTGCCACCATCGTAAAGGAAGATTACCTAAATACCAGTGATATTGAGGTCATAAAATCTAAGGGTGCAGTTGGAGACTTGTTAAGCCAGTTCTATGATATTAATGGCAATGTTTTAGATTTAGATATACATAAAAAACTCATTAGTACACAAATTGAATTACTAAAATCACTAAATCACGTAGTAGCTGTAGCAGGTGGCCCTGAAAAGAAAGAGGCAATTGCTGGTGCGCTAAAAGGAGGGTATATTGATGTATTAATTACTGATGAGTTAGTGGCCCAAAGTTTGGTTTAATTAAAATGGAAAGGGAGTTGAATATGGGGAAATATACAATGGCAATTGACGCTGGAACAGGTAGTGTTAGAGTTATTTTATTTGACTCACAAGGTAATGAACAATCTGTTTCGCAATCTGAGTGGACCCACAAAGAAGATAAAAGATATCCAGGTTCAATGGACTTTGATGTAGATACAAACATAGCAATAATTATTGACTTAATTAAAGAGACCATTAGCAAAAGTAATAAAGATCCAAATGATATTGTATCTCTTTCAACAACCAGTATGCGTGAAGGTATTGTTCTATATGATGAAAACGGGAAAGAGTTATGGGCTTGTGCAAATGTTGACTCCAGATCTGATTATGAGGTAAATAATCTAAATAAAATAAGCGATTCCTTAGAATCAGATATCTACAAGGTTTCTGGTCAAACATTTTCACTTGGCGCGATACCTAGAATACTTTGGGTAAAAAATAATCTTCCTGTAACCTATAAGCACACTAAATATGTAACGATGCTCAATGATTGGATAATTTATCGTCTAACCAACGTTATTTCAGTCGAACCTTCAAATGGTTGTACAACGGGACTTTTTGATATTAAAAAGAGGGGATGGGAACCCGAAATCGCTAAAAAAGCCGGTCTAAAAAGCGACATCTTTCCAGTTGTTTACGAAAGTGGAACTGTTGTAAGTAAAGTAACCGAAAAAATGGCAACGCTTACAGGATTAGACAATGAAACGTTGATTGTCGCAGGTGGTGGGGATGCCCAGCTAGGATGTATTGGTATGGGTGTAATTGATGAGGAAAATGCTGCACTATTGGGCGGAAGTTTTTGGCAATATGAGTATACAACTAAAAATGTTAAATTTGATGACAAATGCAGAGTAAGAATAAACTGTCATGCAGTTCCGAATACCTGGCAGTACGAAGCAATAGCTTTTT
Organism: Virgibacillus sp. JSM 102003; assembly: GCF_041949995.1. Taxonomy (NCBI): domain Bacteria; kingdom Bacillati; phylum Bacillota; class Bacilli; order Caryophanales; family Bacillaceae; genus Virgibacillus; species Virgibacillus sp. JSM 102003. The sequence continues at coordinate 279,247 of NZ_JBHFQH010000003.1, read as the reverse complement.
TTCCAGGACTCGTAATGAAGTGGTTTAGGGATACTTTCTGTGAGCTTGAGAGATATATTGAAAAAGAAACAGGTGAAAACCTGTATTCACAGATGGAAAAACGAGCAGAAAAAGTTCCACCTGGCAGTAATGGTATGTTAGGCACATTTTCCAATAAAATGAATTATATCTCCTGGAAACATGCTGCTCCAAGCTTTATAAATTTCAAACTAGATTCCGACAAGTTTAATAAGGCAACATTTTATAGAGCAATAATGGAAAATGCTGCATTTGTAACAAAAGCAAACATTGAATTAGTTAAAGAAATCACAGATAGCTCTCCGGATACGGTTGTTTTTGCCGGAGGTGCATCAAAGAGTGCCTTATGGTGTCAAATTATTGCTGATGTAATCAACAAACCAATTAAAGTACCTGTTGTTAAGGAATCAACTGCCTTGGGTGCCGCAATTTGTGCTGGTGTAGGCGCGAATATATACGAAAGCTTTGATGAAGCCATTTCAAAGGTTGTTAAATTTGAGAAAACCTACTATCCAATCAGGGAAAATAATGTTATTTATGAAGATCTATATAAGAAATGGAAATATATATATATAACCCAATTAGAATTAGCAGATAAAGGACTAACAGACCATATGTGGACTGCACCAGGATTAAAATAATTATACAAGGAGTGTTTCAATGAGTATTGTTAATGAAAATAACAAGGAATATAGATTTGGAGATAGTGGCCCAAAATATCTAATGAAAGGTCCAAGAATGAACTTTGGTATTGTAGTATTAAAGCCTGGACAAGATTTTAATGCACATTATCATAATGTAATGGAAGAAAACTTTTACATTTTAGAGGGGGAATTGGAAATACATATTGATAATGAAATTTCCAATTGTAAACAAGGCGATTTTATTCACATAGAGCCAAAAAAAGTTCACTATTTAATCAATAAGGGAGTTAAGGACTTTAAAGCAGCATTTATGCTATCCCCCTTTCAAGAAAAGGACAAAGTTGAGGTAGATTATAAGCCTTATAGTAACTAACCTAATGGCGTACTAATAATTATAAATACTAATGAAGATTTTTTATTCAAGATAGAACTTAAATAATACCCACATCTAAATAACTGATGTGGGTATTATTAGTTTCTCTTTCCGTCTACTTATAAAAATAATAACAAACAAAAACGTACAACAAGGGAGTGTCAGAAAATGAACATATCAAATTCCAACCAAGATACTATTGGGCAAATGGACATACTACAAAAAGAATCGAAAAATGTATGGCTGTTGATTACTAATTGTTTATAGGAGTGAAAACGCATATTGCAAAATGGTATGCAAAATCAAGCGAAACTGATGCAGATATTCCTCAATTTTCGATGTGGGGGAACCTCCATATATTAACAGTACAAGAAGGTGTTGATAAATGTAAGAAGGAATAAATTGAGTCTATACAGTCAATTGGTGCAAGAACGTTTAATATTACAAAAGGAATCGCCGCAGTCTAAGTAGCAGTAATAATTGCCGCATCACAACTCACACTGCCAGTCACTATCCATTGCTCAACCGTGGAATACGGATACTCAACGAGCCGTTTAACCTCCAATTCGCCTTCAATACTACAAATGAAAATTGGCTCGTAATCACGAATTAACTGAAACAGTTGTTATGTGTCTGCTTTAACCAGATGCATGTCACGTGCTTAATTCCCTCAAAATCATTCTTCCATATAGTTATTCCCCCCACCTCAGATGCTATGTATCATTCGGATGAACCTTAACAGACAAGTTAACATTGGCATCCAAGATATTGACAAGAGGAAATCCCTCATTATTATCAGTTATTCGATTTAATAACTCCTCGTAATTTTTCAGTCATGCAATTTCATTTCGAACCTGTTTCCTTCTTGGAATACATCCTGTAAAAAATTGGTTCATAATACATTATATAAGCCTCCTTTTTTAATATATGAAAGTCCGATGCTTTCACCCTTTAAATAGGTTTAATTCTTACTCCTATATACAAATTGGTGTAATCTAAAATAGTAAAGAATATAAAAACACCTTCAAATGTTTTCAGTTAATCGAAGGTGTTTCTGTATGAGGAATTAATAATACAATCTTATGATTTACCTGGCTAATCGAAAAATCCATATTTGTTCTTTTCTTTGTTGTTAAAACACCTAATCGCAGGTAATAAAGTACGCTCTAGGTCTTAAACAATTCCTCCCCTGCTATCCCGGGGTGAGTCATTTCGTATGGATCTAAGATTATGTCTAACTCTTCTTCTGTTAAGACATCATATTTTAAACATAAATCACGTACAGACTCTCCAGTCGTAATTGCTTCTCTAGCTATGCGCGCAACTACTTCATAACCCAGATGCGGATTGACTGCTGTAATAATTCCAACATTTCTTTCCACATCGCTCTTTAGCTTCTCATTATTTGCTTCAATTCCATTAAGGCAATGGTCCGTAAATACGTTAAATGAATTGTTCATAATATCAATAGACTGCAGTAAATTAAAAACAAGTACGGGTTCCATAACATTTAACTCAAATTGTCCAGCCTCTGAAGCTAAACATATTGTATTGTCATTTCCAATCACTTGAAAAGCCACTTGATTTATTAATTCCGGCATAACAGGATTTACTTTTCCAGGCATTATTGAAGAACCAGGTTGAAGAGCAGGTAGTTTAATTTCATTGAATCCTACACCTGGTCCGGATGCCATTAATCTCAAATCATTTGCTATTTTTGACATATTCATCATACATACTTTCAGACTTGCAGAAACTTCTGTATAGGCATCAGTATTTTGGGTAGCATCAACTAGATTACTGGCATTTACTAAAGGAAAACTACTTATATCAGCTAAATGTTTAACAACACTTTCGATATACTTGGGGTTTGCATTCAGACCTGTTCCAACTGCTGTTGCACCCATGTTTACTTCATATAAATGTTCTGCTGACCGTTCAATTCGTTTGATATCACGCTCTACTACTCTACTATATGCCTCAAACTCCTGCCCTAAGCGTATAGGAACTGCATCTTGCAAGTGTGTACGACCCATTTTAATAATCTCATCAAATTCACTAGCTTTATTAACAAATGCATGATACATTTTGCGCATAGTTTCAAGTAATTTTTTCAATAAGGAAAGAGTGGCAATATGAATAGCGGTGGGAAATGAATCATTTGTTGACTGAGACATATTCACAATAGAGTTAGGGCTAAGCTGAAAGTAATCTCCTTTTTCTTTACCTAGTATTTCTAACCCACGATTGGCAATAACCTCGTTTGTATTCATGTTTATAGACGTACCTGCCCCACCCTGAATAGGGTCTACAAGGAATTGGTCATGCCATTTCCCCTCTATTATTTCATCAGCAACCTGAACGATGACATTACCAAGCCCACTATAAAGACGCCCTACCTCCATGTTTGCGGTGGCTGACGCTTTTTTAACCATTGCCATCGCATTAATTAACTCTTTATGGATCTTGTACCCTGTAATAGGAAAATTCTCTACAGCTCGTAATGTTTGTATTCCATAATAAGAATCAATTGGAACGTTTTTTGATCCCAAAAAATCTTTCTCTATTCTTACACCAACGGCTTCCATTACCATACCACCCCTCTTAATTATATGATCTCATCACTATTAAACTAAGAGAGATTGTAAACATGACAACCTCTCTTAATTTTTAAACCAAATTTTTATCCTCTAACTTTAGCTGGACCAGGGGTAACCAAATTCCCAATTGGTTCAGTTAGAATTTTACCATCTTTCATTACAGTTGTACCTCTAACGATTGTCCTGACAGGCATTCCTTTAACCTGGAAGCCATCATATGCAGTAACTTTACTTTTGCTGTGAAGATTTTCCCTTTTAATAACTGACTGCTTATTCATATCAACAATCGTAAAATCGGCATCAGAACCAACTTGGATTGAGCCTTTTTGTGGATAGACTCCATACTGTTTAGCAGGATTGGCTGAAAGCAGTGAAGCAGCTTGTCGAATTGTAATCTTCTCATCAGACACAGCGTTTAACATCAATGGAGCAAGTGTTTCTACCCCACACATTCCTGCTGGTACATTCCATAAATCACCCTTTTTTTCCTCTTCAGTATGAGGTGCATGATCCGAACAAACAAAAGAAAGAACGCCATTTGAAATACCTTCCCATAACCTCTCTTGATCCTTTTTAAATTTCACAAGAGGGTATACTTTCATCGAGGGACCAATATTCTCATAATCTTCGTTCGTCAAAAATAAATAATGAGGACATGTTTCAGCTGTAATCGGATAACCCTCTTCCTGAGCTTTACTAATTAAGTCAACACCTTCTGCTGAGCTAACATGTAGGATATGCAATCTTGTGCCTGTCTTTTTTGCCATTGCAATTCCAGCCTCAATAGTCATTTCTTCTGCTAGATTAGGTCTGGAAGCTAGTACTGTCTCATAATCATTTTTCCCAGTATCTTTCATCTTTTTCGTTAAGTAGTTTATTAAATCACTATTCTCCGCATGGATAGCAAATGTTTTCTCTGTCTTAGCAACTTCTTCAAGCATCTGATAAACTTCTCCGTCATTACACGGTGGAATTACATCCTTCATTCCCTCTTCGTAATTGTAGATTAATTGAAATGTCTTTTTATTTACGGCATATCCCCAAAAATATTTAAAGCCTATAACACCAGACCTGTCTAATCCTTGAAGATCTTTTAAATTTATATCACCAAGGCAAATTCCCCAGAGAGCAAAATCAACATGTGCTTTTTTCTTTAAATTGTCTGATTGGTTCTGAAAGTTTTCTGCATTATTAACTGGGGGATTGGTATTTGGCATTTCAAACACTGTAGTAATACCACCCGCTGCTGCAGCTTTTGTAGAATGATAAAAGTCCTCTTTATAAGTGGATCCGCCATCTCTCGAATGGACATGGCTATCTATTAATCCTGGCAATACATATAATCCAGATGCATCCGTTGTTTCTTCTGCTCCTCCATCTAATTCTTCAGCTGAAATAGAAACAATTTTCCCATCTTTAATGTATATGTTAGCTTGATATTCATCCTCTGGCGTAACAATGTTTCCATTGTAAATTACATGATCCCACTTCATGAATAAATCCTCCCTTAATTTTCTAATTAGCTAATTCGACAGTTCCTACAAGATCATTTATGTCCTTTATCTTATGAGTTACCAAATACTCTTTAATTCCGTCTAATATTTCCATCATTGCCATTGGGTTTATAAAACTTGCTGTACCAACTTGTATTGCATTTGCTCCGGCAATAATCATTTCAATAGCATCTTCGTAATTCATCACACCACCACAACCTATAATTGGAAGGTCTGTAACTCCACGTACTTGATGAATCATCCGAACAATAATTGGTTTAACAGCAGGCCCTGAAACTCCGCCTAATACATTTCCAATCTTCGGCTTGTGTGTGTGAATATCGATTGCCATTCCCAAAAGTGTATTTGCAACATTTAACCCATCTGCTCCACCTTTCTCACAAGCAAGTGCAATTTCTTGTATGCTAGTCACATTAGGAGTGAGTTTTGCAATAATAGGCAGTTCAGTTACAACTCTCACTTTCTTGAGGAGCTCATAGGAAAGGTCAGCATCCATTCCAAATGCTTTTCCATCACCTTTTAAATTCGGGCAGGAAATATTTAGTTCAATAGCAGAGACTCCTGGATCATTGCCAATTATTCTTGTCATCTCCACAAACTCATCGACGGAATCTGCTGAAATACTAGCAATTAGTGGTGTTTTATATTGTTGATATGCTGAAATAGTGTGTTCCATGTAATACTCTAAACCCTTACTTTGTATCCCTATGGAATTAATCATTCCACCTGTTACTTCACATACTCTAGGTGTGGCATTCCCGCCTCGAGGGTATTTTGTAATGCTTTTTGGAACGACTGCCCCAAGGTTGTTGAAATCAAAAAGGGACTCCATTTCAATGCCAAAAGCCCCAGATGCTGGCATAACAGGATTATCTAAATAAAGATCACCAATTTTGACGCTGAGGTTTACGTTCTCCATTAGCTTAACACCACCTTTTCAAGGTCAAACACCGGTCCTTCTTTACAAACACGTACAGAATTAATACCACTTTCTTCCTGAATATCACAAACACATGCATAACATACTCCCATAGCACAACCCATATGTTCCTCAAGTGCTATTTGTGAAGGAATTTGATTGGTTTTCGTAACTTTTTGCAATAATTTTGATAGACGTTTTGACCCACAAGTGAACGCTGCTTTAATATCATTCTCAGTTAGTAACTGTTCAACTAATTGCTGTACATCTTCTGCATCACTAGTACCGTCTTCTTCCGTAACTTTGTAAACCTGCGCCCCGAATCCCTGCAATGTTTCAGCAGCAAGAAGGTCATTATTGCTTCTGGCACTTAATATCGCAACACACTTTATATTCTTCTCTGCAGCTTCTTGAGCTAGAGCAGCCAATGTCGCAATCCCAACACCTCTTGCAAGCAATAAAATAGTGTCCCATTCAGGATTTAATTCAAATCCTACTCCCAATGGTCCAAAGATATCTACTGTTTCATCAGCAACTACATCAGTAAGTTCGATTGTACCTTGCCCTTTAACAAGATATAAAAATTCAATAGTTTTTTCTTCCTTATTAATGCGATAAATACTAAATGGTCGTCTTAAAAAAGGCAAATCATTCTCTCCACATTTTATGTTGAAAAACTGACCTGGCTTAATCAACTCTGTAATTGAAGATGCGTCTAGCTTCATATGCCAGTAGCGATCGCTGACTTTTACATTTGATAAAACATTTAGTTTATTGACTTTCATGAAGTTCACCTCTAATACTACTTTTGTAAACTTTAGCCCATTTAAGAATTTCTTTCTCAAGTAATCTTGCACCAACAGCGATTTGCTCCCAAGAGGTGTATTCCTCCGGGTTATGACTTAATCCATCATTTGATGGGATAAATAATAAACTAGCTGGAAATAATTTCGCCATATTCATCGCATCATGCCCAGCCCCGCTTGGCATCAATTGATAGGAATATCCACTTTCTTTACATGTTTCCTCTATACTTCTAGTGATAACTGGATCCATTTCTGTTGGTTGTTCATCACCAATTTTTGTATAATTAATCCTTAACTTTCTGGAATTCTCAACTTTATCAATAGCTTTAAGTAGCTGTTTTATAACTACTTCTTTAGATGCTGCAGAGTTTCCTCTTATATCAACATCAATTTCTACCAGTCCTGGTACAATATTCATTGCACCTGGTTTCACATCACATACACCGACTGTCGCAACGGTTCCTTCTGACGCTTCTGAAATAGCAGCTGACTCAATCGAGAGTGCAATTTCAGCTGCACCTAGAAAAGCATCTTTACGGTACCCCATAGGTGTTGTTCCTGAATGAGACGACTGACCATTTATTTGTAATTTAAATCTGGTTGGACCAGCTATTCCTGTTACAATACCAATTTGTTTTCCGCTGTTTTCCAGAATAGGACCTTGTTCAATATGAAGTTCCAAGAAAACTTCAATTTCTTCTTTCTGACGCTCTGCTTCCTTTAATTTGCCTATATTTAATGAGTATTTCGAAAATTCATCAGATAAAGTTATGTCATTTTTATCTTTAAGTTCAGCAATATCTTTTTCCTCTAATAAGCCTGTCATTGCCTTGCTTCCTAGAGTAGATATTCCAAACCTCGCAGATTCTTCACAAGCGAATACGATTACTTCAAGTGGGTGCTCCGTCTTTATCCTTTTATCGTTTAAACTTCGAATTACTTCAAGAGCTGCCACTACCCCGACAGTGCCATCGTATTCTCCTGCCTCATAGACACTATCAATATGTGAGCCAAATGCAACTACCGGAAGATGAGAGTATGCCCCCTCACGTCTTGCAATTACATTACCGACCGCATCAACTCTTACTGTCAAGCCTGCTTGTTTAAAGAGCTCAATCAAATAGTTCGATGCTCGTTGCTCTGTATCGGTATATGCTAATCGATTTATCCCCAAACCTTCATCAGTAAATTTATTTAGTGAATTAAGCGTGTTTTGTAATCGCTTTAAATTCATAGGTAAAACCCCACTTCCGTTGAACTATCCTAGTTTCATTATATTACAAGATAGCCGCACTTTCTCATGTCTAAATAAACAGAAAACAACCGATATTTTTAGTTTTTTCTATAATAATTTGGTTAAATAGACAAATTTAGATTGTTATAAGTGAGTCAAATAAAATCGTGAATATATTACAGGGTGAAAAGGGGAATCTATCCAATATTGGGGTGAAGATTTCGGTATGAGGTTGAAGTCACCATTCACGTTGATAAACCAAATTTCAAGCCGATATACCTCTATTCCAGCTGATAACCCACACATCTAAGGTGATATATTCATCTTCCGGTTGATATAACAAATTCCAGGTCGAAATCCCTCTAATCCAGTTGATAAACATATCTGGTCAAAGTTCCCGTATCTTATCGAAGTTCTATAGACTCATAAACTGCTAAAAATTGCACTTATGCAGTATGAAAGGACTTAACTGCAAAATAAGACGATCAATGAATGATCGTCTTATTCGTATTCCTTTTTTCTTCATTATAATAATTTTACAATCCCTACATGATCAACTATATTAATATGTGTTCCATAGGCTTCAGATAATTCCTGCAGATTTTTAATAATAGCGTCATTAGTTGATAGTTTTGGCCAACCCCTTTGATAACGCTCTTGACCATACCCCAGCTCAATGGGATAAAGAATAAGTTCCGTTAACACACCATCTGACATCTTCCAATAAGGAATGACAGACTCCCAAACAAGTGGATTCGTTCCAAGTCCTATCGTGTCATTTTTACTTCTTTTATCTATCGCATCAGCTACATTTTTTTCAGGACTTAAATCATATTTCTCGTAGAAATCAGCAGGAAGAAACTCAACCGTGTCATTTTGGAAAATAAAGTTGCCTAAGCTATAAAATATTGGTCTGTTTTGGTAAATTTCAATCCCTCGCAAAATATGAGGGCCATGCCCTAATACGGCATGAGCACCTTCATCAATACAGGATCTTGCCACTTCTTCTATAAAATCTGCAGTAAGCTTTTTGTCTTCCCCTTGCATTTCATGGGAATGGATGCTAACTATAACATAATTAGCCTGCCGTTTGGCTTCAGAAATGGATGCTTTAATTCTTTTCAGATCATTTTTATTAGGAGTCCGTTTAAGACCTGGTGCATCACTTTCAATGAAATTATAACTTCCGAAAGTAAACTCCTGATTATCTTCCTCAGCCAAGAAGCCTTCTTTTAAATCAAGATTCCGTTGTACATTGATTCCAGTTTTTTCAGCTATCTCTTTCAATACTTTTAAGTTTTCAGATGTCGTTTGATAGTAATTAGTATATCGTAATCCGTTCACACCTGGCCGACCGGGCATGTCTCTTCGTTGTTCCCCTGCCATCCACGTTTCGTGAAAGGTTGAAGTTAATGCAATCAATGCAACCCTTCCAGATGGGGTTTCAATATACTTAGGAGAGCTTGCTTCGGACAAATTTTCTCCGACACCAGCATGTACAAGTTCAGCTTTCTCTAGAAAATGCTTCGTAGCTGATAACCCGCTATATAAATAATCCAGAGTATGGTTATTTGCCCAAGCAACACAGTTAAACCCATAGGATTTAAGATGATTAATAACCTTAGGACGAGCTGCTGCCCAAGTTCCACCACTAACTGCGGATGGCATTTTATCAATTCCTGGTGTTGTCATTTCGAAATTCGTGAAGCGAAAATCACCTTGATTAATAAGTTGCGAAATTTTCATGAATTCATGGGATTGAGTAGTAGGTAAAGGTCTTGTAATAAAACTATCTCCGGTAGCTACAAATGAAATTTCCTGGCTCAAATCTGCACTTCACCCCTTTATTTTATATCAAAACCCTGTTCTTTAATGAAATCAGTTAATTTTTTTCTTCTTGGTTTGGAAATGTATTCAGCTAACTGTTCAGACCACCCGTGAGTACGTGTCCCATTTGTTCTCCTATTATAGTAATCTGAAATAATTTCATCATATTTTTCCAAAGCATCGGGAATTTTATTTATTTGATATTTCTCTTTGTGTATTACCGCCTCAGCAGGAAACCTTGGCTTCTGCCAAGGTTGCTGGTCAGGATAACCTAAGCACATACCCATAACAGGAAAAACATGCTTAGGAAGTTCTAGTAATTCTGCGACACTCTCTGTGTTATTCCTAATTCCTCCTATCATGACACCACCCAACTTATGGGATCGTGCCCCTAGGAGAACGTTCTGGGCCACTAATGCCGCATCTACAGAACCAACAATAACATTTTCGAGCTCATCAATTGCCATCTTTTCTTTTTGTTTTTCAGAAGCTAAATGTAATTTATGAAAATCAGCACAAATAACAAGAAACACCGGACATTGGCGTATATAACGCTGATCCCCACAGAGCTCACTAAGTATGTCTTTAGAGCTTTTATCTTTTATAACAATTATGCTATATGCTTGCATATTATGAGATGTCGGTGCCCAGCAAGCTGAATGAAGAATAGAGTCTAAAATTTCTTCATCTATTTGTTTATCCAGAAACTTCCTTATAGATCGATGGCTTTCAATAAGTTGAATTGCCTCAGGTTTGTCAATCATTAAAAGCCCTCCTTGCTACCTTATTCTAATAGATTTACCAGGAATAAAGAGATTTCAGGTACATACGTAATTAATAGAAGAGCACCTAAATTGAATGCTAAGAATTTCAATATACCCGGCATCATTTCAGCCATATCAATTTTAGTTACGGTTTGCGTTACAAATATATTCATACCAAATGGCGGTGTATACATACCAATAGCCAAGTTCGCAATCATAATAATTCCGAGGTGTACTGGGTCGATTCCTAAAGCCAATGCAGCTGGATATAGTAATGGTGCAGTAACAATAATCGCCGCAACCCCTTCCATAAACATTCCTAATAGCAATAGAATAAGGTTTAGGATCAGTAAGAACAACATGGCAGAGGTTATATTTTGTGAAATAAACTCTGCAACCATTTGTGGCAAGCGCGCTCTTGTCAGCACCCATCCCAGTACTTGTGCTGCAGCTACAAGAACAAGTACTTGTGCAGATGTAATAGCAGATTCAACGCAGATCGTGTACATTTTTTTCAACGTTAGTTCCTTATAAACAAAAAAGCCAATAACGAAAGCATAGACCGCAGAAATTCCTGCTGCCTCAGTCGGCGTAAATATTCCTGAGTATATACCTCCTAAAATAATCACAGGTATAAGTAATGCCCATATTGCTTTCCCAAAAGATAACGCCAATTCACTGAATGATGCTTTATTATCCCTAGGCAGATTATTCTTTTTGGCATAAATATAAATATAAAGAATTGAAGAAAGACCAAATACAATACCTGCTCCAATCCCTGCAATAAAGAGACTGCCAACTGACACACCTGTAACAGAACCAAAAATAATTAAGGTAATACTTGGTGGGATGATAAGTGAAACTGACCCAGCAGATGCTAATAACCCAGCAGAGAATGACTTACCATACCCACCCCGAAGTAAATCAGGATACATGATTTTCCCTATAGCTATTACAGTTGCTGGACTTGAACCAGATAGTGCACCAAAAAACATACTCGAAACTTGAGTTGTCATTGCAATTCCACCAGACAAATGACCAACTAACGCTCGTGAAAAGCGCAAAATCCTTCGAGACAGACCCCCGCCATCCATAATATTAGCGGCTAATATAAAAAAGGGTAATGCCATCAATGCAAACTGATCTATCCCTCCAAATAAACGCTGTATTAGAATCATCGGTTGTATATCACTGGAGAAAAGAACCGCTAAAAAAGCAGCCATCCCTAAGGAGATAAATATCGGTACACTAGTAAGTAAAAATAAAAAGATTAAAATCCCTAATGTAGTTAACATAGTTATTACCCCTTTTAGTCTAAGCTCGTTTGATAATTTCTTAATAGGTTAATAGTTTGAGTGATTATATGAACTATTGACAAAATAGCACCTACAGGAATTGCTAAATAAATCCAATACATCTTTATTTCCAATGAAGGTGTGATTTGTCCTGTATCCATACTAAAAATAACTAAATCAAAACCAAACTTGATAAGGAAAATCATAAAAACTACAGCAATAATATTAATATATACTTGTAATACTTTTTTCCCTGCTTTGGAAACAGAATTAATTAATAAATCAACACCAACATGGATTCCTCTTCGAAAACAAATACTTGAGCCAATAAAAGCAATCCATATCATCGCATACCGGATAAATTCCTCTGCCCAGGTTGTATTAGCATCGAAAAAATAGCGTAAAACAATATTCACAAAGAGTACTAAGGTAGCAGCTATTAATGCTGTTCCTACAAAAACATCTTCTGCTTTTTTTAATATCCTCATCGTTTTCCACCTCTTCTTGATATTACAAAAAACAAAAAACAAGGGATTTCGAAATGATTAAGTGTTTAATCCCTTGTTTTAAATAATAAAAATTAGCTTTGAGTTTCTGCAATTTTTTCTTTAACCTTTTTAAGTAACTCTAATTGTTCAGGTTTATTATAAACCTCTTTATGAAATGGCTCTGATACTTCCCTGAACTTCTCAACTTCCTCATCTGACAATTCATAATAATCTACTCCAGAGTCTTTTATCTTTTGTCTGTACTCTTCTTCTGTTTCTTTTAGTGCCTTTCTTGCATCATCTCTACCTTTTACTTGTGCTTCCTTAATTAATTTCTTAGTATCTCCTGTTAGACCTTCAAACCACCCTTGATTTGCCATTAATAAATAGGTCATTGTGCCATGATAGCTTTCAATTATATTGCCTTGTACCTCATGGTAATTGTTTAAGAATATCGTTTGCAGAGGATTTTCCTGTCCATCCACTACTCCTTGTTGAAGTGAATTATATACTTCAGCGTACGGAACAGGAATAGCATTGGCTCCCCACAGTTCATACTGGCTAATTAATAGCGGTGACTCCATCACCCTAAATGTTAACCCTTTCATATCTTCTGGTGAAGTGATCTTTGTGTCTTGTGTTGTAAACAATTTATAACCGCCTGGCCAAAATCCTAATCCTTTAAAACCACCAGATTCTAGTGTATCTAAGATTTCAGTTCCGACTTCACTATCAAGGACTTCGTATTTCTTTTCAGCTTCCTTTGGCCATAAATAAGGTAGATCGACAATTTTTACATCATCAACAAATGGTGTAACTACAGCTGAAGGCTGCATTGTAATATTAATTTCACCTATTTGAGTAGATTCCACCTGTTCTCTAAGACTTCCAAGCTGTGAAGCAGGATAAATCTCTACTTTAATATTTCCTCCTGACTTCTCTTCAACCACTTCTTTAAATTTAGTGGCCCCTACATGTTCCGGGCTTTCTATAGGCTGGTTATGACTGAATGTTATAGTCATTTCCGGGTATCCGCCCCCGCCTTCTCCTCCGCTTTCTGAATCTGCTTCGGAGTCGTCTCCGCATGCGGTTAATAATAACAACAATACAGCAATAGCCATAACTATAAACTTTTTACTAATCAAAATTTTACCCCCTTCATTTATATACCTATAGTTCTTGCCAAAATGTGAAAGCGCTGACACTATAGGTATCTTAATTATATTTTATATTACATATATTTTCTGAAGATTAAAATATGTAATATAGCCAAAAAAATCGGATATTTTTGTCTGAACTGACAGTAGACATTTATTTACCATGATTTTTATAAATTTAAATTTCACCAAGATTAAGTATATTGTGTATTTTCAATCCTAAATAAAGATTCATTTTCCCTTCTGAGGTCTTTAAGTCACAACCAGTAATCGTTTCAATTTTATTAATTCGATACTTAAGTGTATTAACATGGATATATAAAGAGCTAGCAGTTATTTTTAATATTTCATCATGAAAAAAATAAGTTTGTAATGTTGTTAGCAACTGATTGTTTATATCCTGCTTAACTATCTTACCTATTGTTTCATCATAAAAGTCGAGTAGCTCCCTGTTACCATTTAATTGATTAATTAAACGGTATGCACCTAAATCGTTGTAGTAGACGATTTGTTGAGAATTTTTCACTGTTTCACTTAAATGTAATGCTTGCTCAGCCTGAAGAAAACTTTTCTGAATACCTTCTGGGCCTTTGCCAATTCTCCCAATACCCAAAGATAATTTAACAGACGAGCCGACATATTTTGAAAGTGCATTATATATTTCGCTATATAACTCTTCCATATTTCCACTTTCTTCTTGAACAGGAAAAATGATACAAATCCCATTCCGTATATGACCAACTAACATATCATCCTTTAAATCTTGAAGTACAGAATTAATCTGATAATCTTTTAACTCTACATAATTCTTGGCTTCAGAATGACTATCCCTGACACTAAATAGTAAACATACATACCCAGTGTCTTTAGTAATAAGGTATTTATCTCCCCACTCAATAAGATTTTTCTCTTTAATGGTTTCACTGAATAATAGTTCTCTCATAAAATCACTTTTATATTGTTGCTCAATATCATATTTGACTTTTAATCGAAGGAACTCCAGTGATAACAAGCTGGATGCTTTCTCAAGAATAGCTAAATCGATTGATAAGTGGTCATTATTTACTCCCCACGATGTTATATTTCCATAATATTGACCATCAACAATAATGGGAGCAACAATGCATGATACTATTTCATCTTCATATTTACGTTCGTATTGAATAGGTCGTTGAATTACAGAAAGTTCGTATACTTGTTCTTTACGTAAGGGTGAAATATATCCTTCTGGGGATGGAACTAGGATATAAGAGAATTCACTTTCAATAGTAATCATATTTTTCGTTAAGTACCCGACATTTTCCACAAAACCATCTACACCCTGAGCATTCATTGAGATTTCATGCAGCACCTGTGTTGCCTGTTCCAAATCTTCCTGAAGCACTACCTTATCATTAAATATGTGGTTCATAACCGGGGATAAAATATCCAGATATTTAACATCATCGGGAATTTTTATTATAGGAAAACCTAACTTATTTGCACTATCTAAAATTCCGTCTGGGATACTTTTAATGAACTGTGAGGGTTTTATCGCAAGCGCGGTTGCTCCCGCATTATGTAAATTTCGAACAAGCAAATTTTGGGCATCACTATCATCTTTAATAGCAAATAGAGAAGTCAATATCAGTTCTTTTCCTTTTAACCATTGAACGACCTCAGGAACCTCCATGATGGTAATGTTTTCAATAATTCGATTTAATCCCTTTTCACCAGCAACAATCTCACACTCGCAAAATTTGCCTAGTTTCATAGCATTACGCAAGGAAAGACTCATAGTACCACCTCCTTTAAATTTCTATCTTTAAATCACATTTAAATGTTGAAAATTGCACGATTAAAAAAATGCGCTAGTGAACTACAAAGTGATTTGCTCGGCAGTTATGAAAACTGCATAAGTACAACTTAGTACCTTGCCATTAAAACTTGGCGACAAGACATTGCCTAGTCATATCTTTTCTTAGTTTAGTTCGAACTCTTTTTTAAACTCTTCAAAATCAATTTCAAGTATTTCGCAGTACGTTTTGACTTCTTTAAAAAAATCAAAACCTTCTTCAACAGGCTGATCCCGGTATTCTGAATAATAAATAAGTAAATTGTGCAACTCAGAAAAAGCTTCTACTTTTCGAATCTCCTTCATTTTTAATCACCTCTTCCTTTATATAAATGTTCAATAAACAAAAAGTTCGACGAGTCTGTTAAACCTAAATATGGCCTAATAACACGCCCAACATAAAAATTAGTGAACATTCTTATTATCACATATTATCATAATATTTTATTATTATCAGTAAAGCATTTGCAAATGAAATATTTGGAAGGGACGGAGGGGAGATGTTCCGTTCCACTCCACTTCCCATAAAGGAATTCAAAAAACCCCTATCTGTTTAAACTACAATCGAATCTCACATAAAAAAAGTGGCATCGGGATAAGTTTTCTATCCAGATGCCACTTTTTCAGCTTGAGAAACGATAGTACTTAAAAGAAAGGTATTTTCTGCTTTAGCAGAAAATGGACAATTGTAATCTAGAAATAGGTTTCGCACTACATTCCCGCTATCTGGCTCGCATCCAAAATCCCCATCGCAAAAACTAGGATTACAGCAAGCATTATAGCCAAAGCTAAATAGAGAACGAGTGACTTAACTTTTGTTCCAAGCGAGGTTTGGTAGTATGCCTTAACGCGCTTGACCTCTTTTCTAATCTCCATAAGTCTATTTTCGTTTTTATGGTAAATACTCTCTACAATTGAATCGAGATGGATATCCGGGTCTACTTCCAGTGTATCTTCTCTGATGTTCATTTCGTTTAAGATTCTTCTTAAAATGTGTTTCTCTGCCCTATTCTTTTTAATTTCAGTACGCTTCTTTTCCTGTAAAACCGGAAATGTGAAGCCTTCATTATTTTGCAAGTAACGATTAACGCTGTCTTTTCGTTCTTTTATTCTACTAAATAAAGAAGTAAATTGATTCTCACTGATTTCGGAAAGACCATATTCGCCTGACTGATCAGCTAAAAAGCGAAACTCCTTGTTTAGTTCTGTCAACACATTTTCTTCATGCTTCATAATTTCCATGTCTGTATTCTGTTTAAATTGTTTCCACCAAGTCACAAGACCAAAAATAAATACTAGAATTAGTATGGGGTCTGGTGAGATAAAAAGAATTGGAATTAGAACTAATAGCCCGACTAACCAAATGTTCGGTGACAATACACTCACGATCCGTCCACCATCAAGTGGGGAAACAGGAAATAGGTTGAATAAATTAATAAGTGCACCGAGCTGAACGACAAGTGCCCAGTAAGGATCCCCTGTTGAAATATATAGAGCAAATGCTGGAAGAATGGATATTAATCCAGCTAAAGGACCACCATAGGCCACAAAAAATTCTGTTTTAGCATTGTCGATTTTTTTAGGATCTATCCCAATCGCAGCTCCTAAAAATGGTATGAAAACTGCGGGACTTGTTGGAATGTTTTTCAACTTAGCAGCAACAAGGTGCCCCATCTCGTGAATAAATATTAAGTAAACAAGTGCAATTGCAAATTTCCACCCAAAAAATATAGCATATGCCCAAAGGGATACAAACATTGAAGCTAACGTAGCAAATTTCCCAACTTTAAGTAAAACCAACAGCCATTTCGCCTTGGTTAATAGGAAGACTCCAATTACAGCTAGCCATCCCCAGTAACCCTTTTTTGTATTTTGTTTAGCAGTTGCTGCCATCATAAATCCCCTCTATCCATTGTTGCTCTCATCTATATTAGCAAGTTTAACATAAACTTATTTTTGGGTGTCTGATATGAAAGAGATTTCTAAACTAAATAACTAAATCTATGGGTGGGGTGATCTTGTATGGGGGAAAACGGGACAGGGGTCAGGTTCATCTTCCCGCTTTTTGATGAATCCCGGAACAAGGTTCCTGTCCCTCACGTCCCCCTTTACCGCGACAACACTTTGACAAACTCATTATACGTTTCTGCATTAATCAGTTTTTGTACGGTGGTTGGGCTATCAATGATTTTTCCTAGTAGTTCGTACATGGACTGGAGGTCTTCCATGCTGTTTCGTCTGACACTAAGTATGCAGACAAATTGAACTGGTTGATCGCCCCAGGTAACTGGTTTTTCCAGTGTACATACTGACAAAAATGTTTCGTCCGATTGTGGTGATATTGGATGTGGGACGGCGACAAGATTGCCGTAAGCAGTTGAGGCAACTTTTTCACGTTCATAAATAGCATCCAGGAATGACTCGTCGACCATGGATTGATGCTCTAAGTGGTCGAACATAAACCGTAACACCTCATCTTTGGAACTAAATTTCTTTTTTAAAAAAAGTAATCCCGGCTGAAAATAATCGTAAATTGATTGTTCATTTTCAACAATAAACGATTCGATATGTTCAATATCCTGTTTACCGAGGACAGCGTTTACTTCAATCACCGGTAAAGAAACGTCCTCTGGAATTGGAACTGAACTGATGATAAAATCAATCGCACTTAAATCATACTGGTTCAGCTTGTAATATTGGGTAGTTCCGATGACTTCAAGTTTCCCTTCAAATTTTGACTTGATCCGATAGTAGAGCAGCCGGGCACTTCCCAAGCCGGAAGCACAGACAATTAGGCAGCGCTTTGGTTTTGTTTCCATCCTGCGCCTTTCCATGGCAGCACCTATATGTAAGGCAAGATACCCGATTTCATTTTCATTGATTTCCGAGCCAGTTTGCTCTTCTATCGCTAGTCCAGCTATGATTCCAGCCTCATATGCCATTGGATAATTCCGCTTGATATCCTCCAGCATCGGATTCCGTATATTCATGCCATATTTATATCGATTAATAGCAGGTTTTAAATGCAAGCCTAGCGCAATCATCAATTCTTGATCAGGATAGATTTTCAAATTCAATTTATCTTCTATTTTTTCAAGTATCGCATTAACTAAATAATGTGTGTCTGACTCAATAAGATGATCAACCTCGTCGTCATCACCGGAAACAGACACCATTTTTGTTCCCAGTAAATGAATCGCTACATAGGCAACCTCTTCTTCCGGAAATATCATACCTAGTTTATTTTCAACCTTTTTTACGATACGTTCGGCTACTTTAAATTCCTTTTGTTCAATAATTTCCTCAAAATCCGTATGATACAGTGAAACGTGATGGCCATCTTTAATTCGTTTATATGCAATGACGATATGGATTAGAAGATTGTTAATCGCGATATCTGATAATGTTATGTCATTAGCTTTGATCTCACCTACAATAATTTTAACTATAGCATCCATATCTTTTTTATGAAAAGAAGAAAAAAGTTCATCCGGCAGTTTGTCGCTTATTTCCTCACTCCTATCAAAGACGTACTCAGCCATGCAGAACCGAAGTTTCAGCTCATCACCTACTAGCCTTAAACCATGATTGGGACGGGATTCCAGGTGGATATCATAATCACTCAAGACAGTCTTAACGTTTTTCAGGTCATTTTGGATGGTGGATTTGCTAACATAAATTTCATCTGCCAAGTCATCCAATTTCAGATAACAATCACTTAGCAAAAAACGCTTAATCAGGTAAGCCGTACGCTCTTCCGGCAGACTGGGAACAAGGCTGTCATCCGATACTTCCTCATTAAAAATACCCTTAAGAAACTGCCGGAATTTATGGTCGTCGTTTATTTCCAGTTTGTATCCTTTTCCCATAATGGTATGGATTTTTGCACCATGCTCGGAAATAATCACATTCAGGTTTTTGACATCATTCCTGGTCGTCCGTGCTGTAACCTGATTAATAGTTGCAAGGTAATCCCCGGTTACCGGTAACTCCATAGCCATTAATTCCCGCATTATATGTTTCATTCTGGCGTTTAGCATCTCGTTTCTTCTCCTTATCCCCCAAAACGTTTTACCTAGAGTCGGTTATGAGGTAACCCGATTAACGAATTCTGGCAAATATTCCTGATGCGCTTCCAGCATCTCATCAAGTATGTTTTTTGCAATGGTGTCAGACGGAACAAGCGGATTAATAGTCATGGCAAGCATGGCTTTCTGATAATCTCCTGTGACAGCGGCTTCTGCACTAATCCGTTCAAACGATTTTATTTGTTGAACAAGCCCTCTGACGGCAACAGGCAGATCCCCTACTGCAATTGGTTTCGGTCCATCTTTTGTAATTACACAGTTAACTTCAACTGCCGATTCGTTTGGAATGCTAGCAATTGCTCCATTGTTTTTAGTGTTCACTGGCTGTATATCACCTTTATCATTATAAATAGAATTAATTAAACTGCAGGCGGCATCACTGTAATAAGCGCCACCCCGTTCCTCCAGCTGCTTCGGTTTCACAGTTAGGTCGGGATTCTTATAAATATCAAACAGTTCTTTTTCAAGCTGTTTCACAACCTGAGCCCGCGTTCCTTTTTCCGCGAAATCTTTTTGTTCTTCTTCCAATAATTTGCTTGTCTGATAATAATAACGATGATAGGGACATGGTAAAGCAGCTAACCCTTTAATGAAATCTTTATCCCACCCAAGATCGACAATGTTTTTCATGGTTAAGCCATTACCACTGACTAATTTATCCAATACATTCTCTGTTATTGTTTCACCGTCCAGGTATACGTTCAGTCCATAAACCATATGATTCAAGCCGGCAAAATCAATTTGTATCCGATCAGCATCTACACCAAGCATCTCCGCAACACCCATACGCATTCCAACTGGTACATTGCATAGACCGACTGTTTTTGTGATATTGCTATAGCGTAAAACTGCTTCTGTCACCATACCAGCAGGGTTGGAAAAATTAATCAGCCATGCATTGGGGCAATACGTTTCAACGTCCCAGCAAATATCTAAAATGACAGGAATCGTCCGCAAGCCTTTAAACAATCCACCAGGACCATTCGTTTCTTGTCCGATGACTCCATATTTTAGAGGTATCGATTCGTCTTTGGCACGTGCATCCAATTGACCGACCCGAATTTGGGTGGTAACAAAGTCCGCTCCCGGCAACGCCTCACGACGATCCAGTGACGTGTGTATTTCCATCGGGACACCAGCTTTTTCAACCATCCGTTTTGCTAGATCTCCGATGATTGCCAGTTTTTCGCTGCCTTCAGGAATATCAACTAGCCACAATTCCCGTACAGGAAGTTCATCATACCGGTTGATAAACCCCTCAACAAGTTCCGGTGTATAGCTGGAACCGCCACCTATTGTCACTATTTTAATACCACGCATGTCTTAACGCCACCTCCTGTTTTAAAACCCATTATTCTCAGAAACAGCTTTAATCCAATAGGCACTTTTCTTGGCAGTACGTTCTTGCGTTTCCAGGTTAACTGAGAAAAAGCCATAACGATTTTTATACGCGTTCATCCATGACCAGTTGTCCATGAACGACCAGAGATGATAACCCTTTGCATTGCAGCCTTCTTCAATAGCTTGATGCAGCCACTTCAAGTGTTCCCGAATGAATTCAATTCGGTAGTCATCCTGGATTTCGCCTTTTTCAATAAAACGCTCTTCATTCTGTACACCCATACCATTTTCGGATATAAACGATGGAATATTACCGTAGTGCTCTTTTAAATTAATCATAATATCATAGACGCCTTTTTCATAGATCTCCCAGCCGCGATATTTATTCATTTTACGTCCAGGCATTTCATACATATCGAAATACCAATCAGGCATAAACGGCCCATACGGATTAGGAATGTTCTCTTTTGCTTTTACACGACGTGGCTGATAATAGTTCACACCTAGAAGATCTGCTGTATTTGTTTTCAATAGTTCCTTATCACCTTTTTCCGCTGTTGGTAAGTGCCCATGCTCCTTCAAAATATCAACGAGTTCCTGCGGGTATTCTCCCAGAACAGCAGGGTCCAGAAAACTCCGATTGAAAAATAAGTCCGCAATTCGTGACGCCTTTAGATCAGCTGGATTATTACTCCGTGGATAGGAAGGTGTCAAATTAAGAATGATTCCGATGGTGCCATCCGGTATATGATGTCTGCGGAACGCCTCGACAGCTTTTGCGTGAGCGATCATTGTATTATATGCAACCTGAAAGGCACGTTTGGCATCAACAATGTTCGGATAGTGAAAATCGTATAAATAACCACCTTCAACAGGAACGATTGGCTCATTAAAAGTAAACCATTTCGTCACACGGTCGCCGAACAGACGGAAACATTCATCTGCATATCTGGCATAAGCTTCAACAACTTCTCTGTTTTCCCATCCACCTTCTTCCTGCAATTCAAATGGCATATCAAAATGGAATAGATTTATGAATGGTTCAATATCATGTGCGAGCAATTCGTCAATAACATTGTTATAGAATGTTACAGCCTCCGGATTAATCTTCCCTCGGCCACCCGGAATCAATCTTGACCAAGAGATCGAGAATCTATAGGTGTTATGCCCGATTTCCTTCATCCGTTTGATATCTTCTTTATAACGATGGTAAAAATCAGAAGTAGTCTCTGGTCCGACATTTTCAAAAAAACGATTGGACTCTTTTTCATACCAGTGATCCCATATATTCTTGCCTTTGCCACACGCGCTGGCAGCACCTTCAATTTGGGTGGCTGATGTGGCACTTCCCCACCAGAAATCCTTTGGAAATGAATACGTAATTGTCATGCATTATACCGCCTTTCTATTTGACTCGATAAATTTCAACAAGTTCAACCGCAAGATCCCGTACTGTCATGGATGTCATCAAATGGTCCTGCGAATGAATTAGCATCAGATTTAGTGGTGATTCGTCACCATTAGCTTCATTCTGTAACAGTTTAGTCTGAAATTCATGTGCCTTGTTAAGCTCTTCCCCGGCATCTTCCATAAGCTGATCAGCCCTCACAAAATTACCTTCTTTTGCTTCCTGTATAGCTTCCATAGCGTTTGACTTCCCATTGCCGGCATATAAGATTATTTGAAATGCAGTTTCTGTTATATTGTTAGTATCCACGTGTTTCACCTCTGAAGAATAATGTGAGATAATGGCCCTGCCAACACAGGACCATATTTTTAAAAAAGTCTAACTTGCTTTACTAGTTCCTTCCTTTTTCTCCGATTCATAATAGCTTTTATCAAGAATTTTCAGGAACGGCCACCAGATCAGGAACACAACCGCCATATTGAAAAACTGCAGCACGGCCCCCTGCCAGGCATTCCCTGTTGCCAGAAAGCCACTAATACCAACTGGAGTCGTCCATGGCACAATAATCCCGGCTGGTTTTGGCACTAAACCAGTCGCCATCGAAAAGTATGTGATGAACGTAATAACAACCGGTGCAAGCAGCCATGGAATTAATGCCAGTGGATTCATGATAATCGGCAGACCAAATATAATTGGTTCGTTAACATTAAATATCCCTGGAGGTCCACCAAGCTTTCCAAGTTCCTTCAGTTGACGGCTGCGTCCAATCAGGAATATACCAATGACAACTGCCAGCGTCATACCTGATCCGCCCATGCCTACAAGGAATGTATCTATAAACTGCTTGGTAATGATATTCGGTAATTCTTCGCCTGCCTGGAATGCCTGCAGGTTCTCATCATTTAACGCGTACCAGATTGGGTCAAACACAGAGTTGATAATAATCTGTCCATGCAAACCAAAGAACCAGAACAGCTGAATCAACAGAACCGCTACAATCGTAGCAGCCAAACCGCTCCCAAGAGACGTCAATGGCTCCTGAATAAGTGTATAAATAAAGTTCTGAACCGTTTCAAATGGTGTATAACTGAAAATAATTCGGATAATGATAAATACACCTAGTGTTAATGTAATTGGGATTAAAGCACTGAATGAACGCGATACCGCTTCAGGTACACCCGCCGGCATCTTGATGGTCCAATTCTTCTGGACAAAAATCCGGTAAAGCTCAGCAGCAAAGAACGCCGTAAAGATACCAAGGAACATCCCTTCCGCACCAAGCACATTCGTCGGGATAACACCTGAAACCCCTTCAAGTGTCTGTGGCGTCAGAATTAGAAACGCTGCAAAGGCTGCCACACCACCATAAATTCCTTCTATATCATAAGACTCTGTCAATTTAGTACCTATACCAATAATAACAAAAGCACCCATAATGCTGAGTGTTGCAGCAGATGCTGGTCCCAAAGCACTTTGATATGCTGCAAAGGCATCTGCGCCAATCAATTTATCCAAAAATGGCAGATTGGCAAGTACGACAAAAATAGATCCAAAAATAATTAATGGCAATGCTATCATGAAACCATCACGCAATGCGGTTAAATAACGGTTATTATTCAATTTTTCCGCAATTGGCATCAAGATGTTTTCAAGAATATCCATGAATTTATTCATTTTGACTCTCCCCCTATTAAAGTTTAACCGTCAATCAGCTTCAGAGCATGTTCAAGAACTGCCTTTCCATCAACACGCCCATAAGCAACAGGATTAATGACATCGAGTGGTACACCAAGCTCATCAGCAACTTTCCCATACTTCTTCTTCATAAATCGCATCTGCGGACCGATGAGCAGCACATCCGCATTTTCCAATTCTTTAACGGCTTTATCCTGAGCAACCGCCCAGATCTTCACATCAATTCCACGACCTTCTGCTTCCTCCTCCATTTTTTTAACTAATAGACTTGTAGACATTCCTGATGAACACGCTAGTAAAATATGTTTCATAGTAGTTCCTCCCCATAGGCTTGTTTATCTTGAAGTACCTTCATTATAATTTAAAAGCGCTTACATGTAGACACAATGTATTTCCGTTGATAGTAGGAAATAGTTATTTACGGCTTTGCTTCCAGCTATCTTAACTTATCGTCACTAATTAATAAAAACTGCTAAGCCCAAATGTGTTATTCAAAACACACTGGATTTAGCAGCTTTTATAATTGCATTCAACAGTCTCGACTACGTGGGTCTGACACCAATAGATGGTTCTCTAATGATTAATACCAAGGTAGTTATGACGATTTTCACTAGTATTATATTCGAAAAATGACCATTTTTTAATACACATTAAACCTAACGTCTTCAAACCTGCCATTTAAGCTCCACCGTCTTTTCTTTAAAACTCTGCAATTCCTCCATCCTACTAACAAACCATTCCTTAATATCTGCAAGTTGATTTTCAACCGGCAAAAAATCAGACAATGGTTTTTCATACCAACCCCATACCGAACCACCTTCATCATCATCGATATAATCAAAGTTCTCAACTGCATGTACTGCATCTTTAACTTTCTGATAGCTGGAATTCCTCTTATTACACATGACAGATAAGAAAAGCAACGGGTAAGCTTCTGTTTCCGCTTGGTAGAATTCAAATCCAAGAATGATCTTTGAATCAGTTGACCGTCTCCTTCCAGGGAATATATCATCCTTCCATAATGTATATCTATTATGTTTGGGTATTTCTTTTAACCTTTCATAATCGTATGTATACGGTTCCCCAAATTTCCCAGTAAACTCTAGCACCATTGCATCTAATACTTCATCCATTTTAGACATCGTTTCTGAAACATTATTCATCACTAACATATCGTCAAAATTAAAATTTCCCGCAACAGCCATATCTAACCTCCTCATATAATCTAAAAAATCCCGAATAATAGCATTATCATTGTAATCTTTAAAAAAAGATAAACGTCTCTCCAACGAATCTGACAAAAATCAACACCACTAATTTCCTTCAAATCATAGTACTTTGTACAGTATCTTAAAAAGACTTTCCGCTGACCCTCAAGACTATTAAGTACACTTTTATATCTCTCTAGCTGTCTGTATCCCTCACGAGAATTCACTTTGTTCTCCAAAAAGCAAATAGTGGATTCATTATAAATAACGATATCAATAATACAATCCTGCTCGTCTTCCAATTCATATTGTTGTTGTGTCTTAATTTTAAATTGTTCACCATCGATTTTTAACACATCGTTCATAAAACTATTTAAAAGTTGATCATCTTTTAACAGGATAGATGCGAAAATCTCAGTAGTGAAGTCTTCCAAAGGTGTCTTGAATGCGGTGCTATGTCTGGAGTACAAATTTAATAAGTTCAGGTACACATTTTCCATTTTATTTCCTCCATACTGACATGCTATCAAAGTAAAAAAGGTTTCCTCACTCGTAGCCTTTTTACATTCATTCTATATTACTGCTCCGCTTTATTCCAATTCCTCATCTCCCTATCCTTTTATAGATCCTTGTGTCATTCCTTCCACTATATACTTTTGACCTACAGCAAACAAGATTAGTGTAGGTATTACAGATATTACGGTTGCTGCTGACATTGCTCCCCAGTCAATATCGAATTTTGTGATAAATGAGTTCATTGCCACTGGTATGGTTTTAGATCCTTCTTTATCAATGAACATTATAGCTAAAAATAATTCGTTCCAGCATTGTACGAACGCAAAGATAAATGTTGCTGCAATACCAGGAAGCATCACAGGAAAAATAACTTTAAATAGTGCTCCAATTCTGCTGCAGCCATCCATCATTGCCGCTTCTTCTAAACTTGCAGGGATTCTTTCAAAAAAGCTTTTCATTATGACGGTACAGAACGGAATCATCATAACTGTATATATAAGAAACAGCGATGGCAAACGATTTAACAAATCTAAATTAGACATTAACAGATAAAGCGGTGCAAGGGCTATAAATATCGGGATCATTTGCGTGATAAAAAAGGCAAATATGATTTGGTTTTTACCCATAAAACGAAATCTCGCAAGAACATACCCACCCAGCATTGCTATAACTAAAGCAAGTACACCGGCGACAGTTGCAACGATTAAACTATTAAAAATATAAACACCAAAGTTAGATATTTGAAATATATTTACATAGTTTTCAAAAGTAATTGTTTCAGGCCAATATTTTAACGGGAATGTAAACATATCTTCTCTTGGTTTGAGAGAAGTAATTAGTATCCAATATAAAGGGAATATGGAAAAAATCAGGAATAACCCTAGGAATATCACCTTAGCAAGTAGTGGCCAATTTATAAGTTTTGTCATTTTAGAAGTCACCTGCTTTATTAAACTTTGTTGCCATTAGGTAGAAGATCGAGAATACAGCCAAAAGAATTATAATGATTAATCCTACGGCAGCTGCCTGTCCATAATCTTGTCCGTATATAATTTTCTCAAGCATATAGGTAGAGAGTATGTGTGTAGAACCAGCTGGTCCGCCATTTGTCATTGCGTAAATCAAATCCGGGAAGTTCAAAATCCAAATCACCCTTAGTAAGGCAGTTACAATAATAGTTGGCAGGATAAATGGTATCGTAATCCTTATTAATTCCTGAAATTTATTTGCTCCATCAATTTTAGCCGCTTCGTATAAATCTTCCGGGACTGACTGTAAAGCTGCCAGAATCATAATTGCAAAAAACGTAATGCCATACCATATATTCGCAATGATAACGGAAACCATTGCCCAATTTGGCTCTGATAGAAAGGGTATCTGTGTATCTATTATATTCATTCGTATAAGCAGATCATTAATTACTCCGCTTTGTCCGTTATACATCCACCGCCAAATGATACCAATTAAAAAACCGGACATTGCCCAAGGAAAAAACACAAGTGCTTGGTAAACACCTCGTCCTCTAAAACTCCTTTTAAGTAAAAGTGCTACAAAAAAACCAATTGATAATTGGAATATAAGGGAGAAGAATATCCAGTAAAAACTATTAATAGTTGCTCTCATAAACCCAGGGTCCGCAATAACTTGTTTAAAGTTTTGCAACCCAATGAATTCAATATTTGTCAGATCAAACAAGGAGTAACTTTGAAATGCCATAACCGCCCCCTTGAATAGCGGATAATAAATAAATATCGATACAAGTACTAATGCGGGCAGTAAACTCAGGAAAATATATAAGCCATGTTTATTAATTTTAAAGGCTGGTAGTATTCGAGCTTCTTTTGGTTGAGGTTGTGGTTTCAAACAGTTAGCCTCCTTTATAGGAAAGGGTAGTAATAGTGATTACTACCCTTCTTTATATTTACTGTTGTTCTTTTTGACTTTTCCAGTAATCTGTCCATTTTTGCAAGGTTTTATCAATCGTCATATCTCCTAATAATAGAGACTGGATATCTTTTTCAGCGATACCTCTGTACTCACCCCAGCCCTTATAATCAACTGGACGATCTGCAATCAAGTATTCATCTGGCTTGGCATTCATCTCAATATAAGAACTGAAATATCCTTCTTTGAAAAATGGATCGTCTCCAGCGCTTTTGTGAACTGGAATTAATGAATTGTTTTTAGCAAAATGCAAGTTTTGTTCTGGACTGGAAAGGAATGAGATTAACTTCCAGGCTTCTTCTTTATGTTTTGAAAAAGCTCCTATCCCCCAACCTGCTGTCCCTGCAGTTTGCTGGGCTACTTCAGACGGAACGCCTTTAGGTAATGGTGCTGTATCCCATGTGCCTTCTTCCATATTTTCCTCTGCAGTTACAATTACTTCAGGATCCTGTATTAACATAGCTGTCATACCAGAGGTGAAACCTTGAACCATTTCCGGATAACTCCAGCTAATTGAGTCTGGTGGTGAAGCATCCTCATACATCTTCACAAACATATCAAGGGCATCCTTTGCCTCAGAGGTGTCAAACATCGGTTCTCCATCCTTAGTAAAATAGCCATCTTCCTGTACAATATCTTCTCCGACATAAGACCAAGTCATAAATTCAACATAGTCTGATGAACCTGCTCCTCCTCTAAAACTGTAACCATATCGATTTTGAGAAGGATCCGTTAATTCCACACCTGCTTTATACATGTCTTCCCATGTTTCAGGAACTTCTAAGCCAGCTTCTTCAAACCAATCAGTTCGGTAGAATAACGTTTTTTCATATATACCATAAGGAATAAAGTAAGGAGTGTCTTCGATAGCGGTTGCTCCATGTTTTGCGATATCATTTAGTGAATCCCAATGTTCCCAATCACTAGTGTAAGCAGATAAATCTTCAATAAAACTGTTGTTCGAAAACTGCTTTACTGTTTGGTCACGTACTTCCAATACATCAATATCTTCCTCAGCCATCAGCATCTGAGAAATTTTCTCATCAGCACTTTGCAGTGGCGGTGAAATAAGTTCAACCTTTATATTCGGGTTTTCTTCTTCAAAAGTAGCAATCATGCCTTTCAAAAGTTCTGTTCGTGCAGGACTCGTCAAACTTTCCACCATCCTCAGTGTAACGGTTCCGCTGTCACCAGATTCTTCATTATCACCTTTACTACTTGAGTCTTCACTGCACCCTGCGATAATAACAAAAGACAAAATAATAAAGAAACTCAGTAACAATCCCCTTTTAACTTGATCCAACATTCTAATTTTCCTCCCTTTTATGACTCATAAATTTATATAAAAAGAGCGTTTCTTCTTATATCAAATGGAAAGTAAGGCTTGATCAAGATCTTTTATTAATTCTTCTTCACTTTCCAGTCCTACCGAAATTCTTATCAGGCCTGGATCAATGTTATTTTCTATAAGTTGTTCATAATTTTGACCGTTATTTGGAGATAAAACTAAGCTTTCAAATCCACCCCAAGAAACGCCAATATTAAATTGTTCTAGTGCATTAATCACCTCCCTGATACTTTCAAATTCCTTGGAAACGATTTCAAAACTTAGCAAGCCAGAATATCCTTTTAGCATTCGCTTACCCAATTCAAAGTCCGGGGCTGAAGTTAGACCAGGATAGTTAACTTTTTTCACGGTTTGATGCGTTTCTAAAAAAGCAGCTACTTTCGATGCACTTTCCTGATGTGCTTTCATTCGAATTGGAAGAGTTCGCAAACCTCGCATTAACAGCCAGGCTTCATATGGAGGCATAACGCCACCAAGCAGCTGGTATTCATTATAAAATATCCGCTCCATTAACGATTCACTTGTTATAAGAGCTCCACCTACAAGGTCACTATGTCCCCCAAGATATTTGGAGGCAGAATGCACTACTACATCTACACCAAACTCAATAGGGTTTTGGAATATTGGGGTTGCCCAGGAATTATCAATAATAGTATGTAATCCTTTTTGTTTCGCAAGTTCTGTTATTTCTGGAAGGTTAACAATTTGAAAATTCATCGTTGTGGGGCTTTCCAAATAGATTAATCTTGTATTGGGCTTGATATGTGCTTCGATAACATCAATTTTTTTTGAATTAATATTTGTGTGTGTTATCCCGAATTTTTCAAGGTATTTAAAAAGCTTTGTGGTTGGCCCATAAATATTACTTATACTTAATACGTGCTCTCCTGTTTTCACAAATGACAAAATAGCAGCTGAAATAGCGGCCATACCTGAGGAAAATAATTTGCATTTCTCACCTTTTTCGAGTAAAGCAATCTTCTGTTCTGCAATTTCCACAGTCGGATTCGTACCACGCCAGTATAAATAATTACTGTGTTCAGACTCCATAGCCTCCGTGAATTCTTCAAATGTCTCATATATAAATAGCGAATTTTCATATATAGGAGGAACAACAGCTCCATGGAATTTCTTATAATCATCACCCAAATGTGTAACTATTTGTTCGTTTGAGATCTTTTTCTTACCCACGGTTATTCACTCCTGTCTAATCTACAAAGTCTACTTTCCTAATATTCTCTTCTACAGAATCGATAATTTTATTAAACTCGATCATTGCCATCTCCAAGTCTTTTTCTTTAATTGCCTCTAGCATTGTTTGATGAAAAGGAAGTGAATCATCGAAAATGTCTTCTATTCCAAAAGGCTGATTCCAAAACTTATTAAACGCGTCATGAACAGACTCAACAATGCTTTCGAGAACGGGGTTTTTAGAAGCTTTAAAAATGGCTTTGTGAAATGCCCAATCCACTTTCGAAGAATCTTTGTTTAAATCCTTTAGTCTAATTTGTTCATTTAAGTGAATTTCCATTTCCTCAATATCCTCTTCATCAGCGCGAAAAACCGCTAGTTCTACAGCTTTTCCCTCAAGCGCTCTACGAAGTTCACTCGTATGTAACAAAAAGTTTTTTTCATTCTCAACCTCAATTTTCGCCTCTATCCGTAATACATCGCCTTCTTTAACGAAGATCCCTTTTCCATTGATGACCTCAACGATATTTAGACCTTCAAGAAATCTCAACCCTTCCCTGACAGTTGACTTACTAACTTCAAATATATCTGTCAACTCCGCCACACTAGGCAGCTTATCACCTTTTTTATAATTGTTTATTTTAATATACTTTTTAACTTCATCTACAATGATTTCATGTGAAGAAACTCTTCTAATACTCTTCATAACCTGCTCCTTTATGGCTTTTTTGTACCTATCAACCTATCAGTTAGGTATATTATATTCTAACTATAAATAATTATCAATATTTTTTTAATATTTATTTTATTGTGTTAATAATTAAGTATATCAAAAAAACTTGATAAGAATATGCGTTTTTTCACATAAAAACGCCCTTCTTATAAGAATGACGTTTATAGATATGCTATATTAAACTTTCTCAAATTATACTAACCTTTCCTGCTAACCCTGAGACTCCCTTCCCAACCTAAGATGGACTATACAAACTCTCCAAATATTCTCCTTCACCCTTCAACTTCTTCCTAACTTCTCTTCCCCAGCTTTTCACAGCATCAGTTGATACACCTTCCTGCTGGGCGATTTCTTGCATGGACATGCCTTCGATGATGAAGAGTTGCACCCATTTCCATTGATTTTCGCTTAGCTTGGACTTCACGTTTTGCCAGAAGGTATTATCTTCGATGGTGATGCCAGCCGAGTCGATCATTGGCAGTTTTAATGTACCACAGCTGTTGCCGTTATCTACTTCGCATAATTCGTGTTTAATAATTTTCTTTTGATTGCATTCTTCTCTTGTCTTTGTTCGAATCATGTCGATTAGACGGTTGCGAATTGTGTAATTGAAGTAGGTTGCAAGCGGTCCTTTATCTGGGTCGTATTTCTTGTAAGCCGCCCACATTGCATACAGTCCTTCCACGTAGAATTCCCGATGCGGATCGTTAATTCCAAGCTTCAGCATATGATAATGGA
Source organism: Virgibacillus sp. JSM 102003 (assembly GCF_041949995.1). Taxonomy (NCBI): domain Bacteria; kingdom Bacillati; phylum Bacillota; class Bacilli; order Caryophanales; family Bacillaceae; genus Virgibacillus; species Virgibacillus sp. JSM 102003. The sequence goes on along the minus strand of NZ_JBHFQH010000003.1, from coordinate 247,564 downwards.
TCCTTTTCTCATTTTGCTTAAAGATTTCTTCAAACGTCATACTCACCTTTTCAGTCATTTTTTCTCCCCCTAGCAGCTATGTAATAGAGCAATTCCCCCTAAACCTCATCCTATGTATCTCTCAATTTTCGCTATAAAATGCATTCTGGCGAAATGATGATTTTCAGATTACTCCTCTATTCATATGTATAATCGTAAGAACACTGCAAAAGGTGGCATTTTGTTGAAAAAATTTAAATATGCAGATATGAAACTTTATTAGAAATGACAAAAACTGCTAGAGCAATAGAGAATATCCACTAATGATCTAACAGCTCTATATTCTTATACTGATACACAACTAATGCTTAGCACTTCTGCCCCTAATTCTTGCAACCATTCACCTCTATGGGTGCGCTTTCAATTTGGCAATTACTTTATCCGTATTTTACGTTGCTACCTTCTCTCGTTGTTTTTCATTTCGATGAGTCGATTGCAGATTATGTAGTTAAAGTATGTTGCCAATGGACCGTTGTTTGGCTCATATTTTCTGTATGCCATCCACAACTCATATATTCCTTCTACATAAAACTCCTGAGTCATATTATAGCTACCCAGCTTGTGCATATGATAGTGAATTCTTTTTTGATTTTGCTTAAAGAATTCTTCGAACGTTACATATTCTTTAACATTCATTTTTCATCCCTCCTTCATTATTCTCTTATATAATAGAGTATGTTCACTAATTCGTCATCTATAATTTTCCATTTTCGACTTAAAATTCAATTTTTATTAAAAAAGTGTCGAAAATTTGTAAAATTTGATAAGAAAATGCTTTTATACACGAGTTTTACTGGCATATCCCATGTGCATAAGCCGTTCCATCTGCTGTAAGCATTTATAAAAGAAACTGCTAGACCTTGATATATGTATCAAAGTCTAGCAGTTACTACAGTTCATACTTATTACCTTTTCTATTTTTCTACATTCGGCATGCACAAATCACACAAAAAACGCTTTAGCGCAATGATCCCATTTACTCTTCTATGTCCACCCATTTATAGTTTTCAGCACTTACCTTATAGGTAATCAGGTCTTTCACATTACTTTTTTGCAGATAGGCTGTACCAGTTTGGTAGAGTGGAACTAACACAGCACTTTCTTCAATTAAGAGCTGTTCCGCTTTCAGCAATGCATTCCAACGCTTCATCGGTTTATCTCCGAGAGAAGATTTGGATGCAAGGACTAATTCATCATATTTTTCGTTTGAATATCCTGTGTGATTGCCCGGGCTGTCTGTAATAAACAGATTCAAGTATGTCATCGGATCCTGGTAATCACCGCCCCACCCAGTCAAAATAAGTTCGTAATTCTGATTAACGTTCGCATCGATACTTTGTTCGGGCGGAACGTTTTTAATAGTAATCGTCAGACCGGGAAGATTGGACTCCCACTGATGTTTGAGGTTCTCAGCAATGGTTACCGACGCACTGGAATCCGATGTCGTTAATTTAAATTCCAGTTCATCCTTATTTAATTCCTTTAACCCCTGCTGCCAATGTTCTTTCGCCTTATCCACATCATAATGAGTCAGCTTTCCATTTTCTGCACGAAAGTCCTTACCGGTTTCCGGGTTCTCCGAAACGCCCCATGGTACCGTTCCATACAGAACTTTGGAGCCGTTATTGAGGATTTCATTGACAATTCCTTCTCTGTCCAATGCCATATTCAAGGCTTTTCGGATGTGTAAATTGGCAAGGTTTGTCTTGTTGCCATCTTTTCCTTGGTTCATTTTCAAAAATCGTACCGCACCTGTCAAAAAGGTATGGTACTCTTCATCTGATGAAAATTTATCAACAAAATCACCTGTCAGCCCTACTCGGTCAAGCTGGCCATTCGTGTAAAGATCAACTGCAGTTTGCGTATCCTTCACAACGTCAACCTTAATCTTGTCAACATTCACAGCATCCTTATCCCAATACTGATCATTTTTCGCATATGTCCATGAGTTTCCTGTTCCATCCCAGTCTTTTAGTACAAATGGACCATTAAACAAGGTATGTTCACTGTCTGTCGCATACTGATCTCCCTGCTCCTCAATGAATTCCTCGGGCTGTGGGAAAAAGATAGCTGTAGTCAATAACTCTTTAAAATATGGAATCGGCGCCTCGAGCGTTACTTTTAATGTACGGTCATCCAGGGCTTCGACGCCAAGCTCATCGACTGGCTTGTCACCTTTTAAAATTTCTGTAGCTCCTTTGATGATTTCCTCGAATTGTGGCCCGTAAGCTGCACCAGTCGCTGGATCAACTGCCTTTTTCCAGGCATATTCAAAGTCATGCGCTGTAACAGGGGAGCCATTCGACCATACGGCATCTTTCCGTATTTTAAATGTATAAACCCGATTATCCGCACTGACCTTTGGTTCGCCTGCTGCCACGGCCGGCTGCGGATCCCCGTTTTTATCCAGCCGGTATAACCCTTCAAATACCTGGTTAATGATTCTAAAGCTAAAGTCGTTATCAGCCATTGTTGGATTCAATCCAGGAATTTGGCCAGGTGCACTCAGGTGGAGCACTTTTTCTTCTTCCCCGCCAGTATCTTCATCGCTTGCCGTTTCATCCTGCGTCTCCCCGCTGCAAGCAGTTAAGACAAGTAAAAACAACAGTGAAACGAATGAAATGGTTCGTATGTAATTCATCTTTTTTGCCTCCTTTTATCTCTTTTGCAAAAATTTAACACAGCACCACCTCTTAAGGGTACTGCTAAACGTCTGTACAGCCGTCGTTCACAATCCTCCTTTACCAAAACAATCATTTGAAGCCATAAAAAACATCCTGGACTACTACCCAGAATGTTTGGAAATACATACAAAAACAGCATCAGACTATTTGTTGTGTTTCCTACACTGTTTAAGCCAGATCAGGTTCCAAGGATCAGTACCTTATTGGATGCACTCTCAACCGGCAACACCAGTTCCCCTACAACGATTGTTATAAATTTAAGTAATTATTTTACTATTACATATTTTGATTAAATGTTCAATCTTAAGTTTTTTCATGCAGATCAGTTTCCGTAAAAAGGCATGACATAATCGTAAAAGACATCTATAACGGAAGTAAGCAATAGAAAAGGGCGGTCTTATGGTGTTAGACGTTTCATCCTGGGAAAAAGATACTAAAAGTCATGTCTCCGGGACAAGAGCCAAATTTTGGCTTAAAAACCCTTAAGATAATAATAAAAGATATCTATTTAAATTCCACGTGCGGGTACAGGAGAAAATTGGCAGAGTTTTTTGCTAGTCGTTTTGGTCAGCAAATTGGTTTTAACACCATGGATGCTTAAATAGCAAATTATCAAGGAACTATAGGAACAATAGCTTTAAACTTTGTAAAAGCAAAGGAAGAGTTTTACGAAGGTGGCGATCAGTTTTATGTATTATATAATGACTTTGATCGATACTCCTTAGAATAGCGCTAGCGCTTTTGTTCAGTAAGCAAGAATAAAGAGGTATAAATTTATACTATACTATAAATAAGCAAAGAAGGGTTTAATGCTATGCTGACTGTAAATTAGGAGGTTCAGCGCCGTATGGACTGCGCCCGGGCATCGCGGGTGGGTCGACGTTGCCGCGCAAAGCGGCGGTGTTAGTCAATCTTCCTTTTCCCGTGTGAGATAAAGGATACACGAAGAACGTAAGCAATTCGATGTTGACCTATCGTAGACACGGCGAGGGAAGTCCACTAGGCGCTAGGCGCTGGTGCAACGACGTCGCTGATTCGGATGCTGGGTGTTTTTTTGTGACAGAAAAACTGCATCCCACCACAATTTAGCCTTCGATGTTTCATTTCATAGTTAGAGTGAAATACTGTATACAAAGGTTAAAATGAAAGGATGAGACATATGTTGGAAATAAAAGGTGAAAAACAGGGCGAAATTTTAGAAGTGACGACTGAGGGTACAGCGACACAGGATGACCTGCAAAAATTCGAAGAGGCTTTAAAGGCTAAGAAGCAACAAGAGAAACCGGTAAACATATTATTTATTTTCAAGAATATCGACGGAAACACTCCAAAAGCACTATTAGAAGGCTGGAAGATTGTTACCCATCTGAAAAGCATAAATAAAAGCGCCATTGTAGCCGATGAGACGTTTGTTGGCCTTAACAAAAAAATTGAAAAGCTGATACCAGGTATAGAAATAATCCAGTATCCGCTGGAAGAACTGGAAGCAGCAAGAGAATGGCTTCGTGAGGAATACTCTGACAGAGAGGGATAGGTTCCTTGTTTCAGGAATAGATTCCTGTTCGAGACCTGTTCCAATATGACTTAAATAAAAGTGACTAGGACATAACGAAAAGTGCAACATAAAGGACGAATAATGCACGAACCAGCGTAGGAAATATACCTGCGGGAAGAAAAGCCTAGGTGAGCCTCCGAAGTGCATTAGCACTTCGGAGGCTTACCAGCTGCTCGCGGAAAGCGAAGTATATTTCCGAAGTTATATGCACCATTTTTCAGTTAGTTTGGATTTTACTTTGACACTTTTTAATCCTCCAATCACCAATCTGCCAAGTTATATATCCATTGGGGTCATTCGCTTGCGTCGGTGCCTTACCAGCCGTTTAATACATCTTTTTTTAGGATATACTTCCACATCTGCATGTCTTTCATAGAACAAAAGCGTAAGCGCCTGTTCAGCGCCGTATGGACTGGAATGACCCGTGTGAGATAAAGGATACACGAAGAGCGTAAGCGATTCGATGTTGACTTATCGTAGACACGAGGAAGGAAGTCCACTAGGCGCTAGGCGCTGGAGCTGGACGTGGCTGATTCGGGAGTCCAGTTAACCACTGCACTTAAATTTATAATTTCCTAGAGCCATAAAAAAGCCCTCATATGAGAGCTTCAATTTATATTAAACTATTAAGCTAGGACATTCTACACAGTTCGGTACCCGGACTCATGCCATATAATCTTATTCATCCTCTTGTGAAGTATCTTCTTCTTTAATATAAGAGTATTCTGATGCGTCCACAGGTTGCCATTTTTCAGTTGGTTCATAAAAACGCAGCAAATCCCCATAGAGCACTTTATTCGAAAGCTTAAGCTCGTGATGCGCCTTCTTTTTCATTTCCTTCATTTCTTCTGTCGGCTCTAATTTTTTTCCCGTATCATTGTCATAAAATTCCCCGGATGCAAATGTATATTCCGGTGTGACGACATCACCATCTTGGAAGGCAACAAAATCCTTATGGTCTTTTGAGAACATATCCGTGCCAAATTGGATGTATTTGTTAGCCTTAATTCCAACTAAGTGCAGCAGTGTCGGCATTACATCGATTTGACTTGAGTATTCATGAACAGTTCCTTTACCTTCCACACCAGGAACTTTAATCATGAAAGGAACACGCTGTAATTGTGTATGTTTAAAGTCTGTAATCTTTTCACCAGTAATCTGCTTCATAGCTTTGTTATGGTTTTCTGAAATGCCATAGTGATCACCATAAATCATGATTACCGAATCTTTATATAACCCTGCTTCTTTTAAATCGGAAAAGAATTGCCTTAGGGACTCATCCAAATATCTTGCCGTCTGGAAGTACCGGTCCACAGATGGGTCACCTGTGTTAGCGGGTTTAATTGATGCTTCCTTATCACTTATCTTATATGGATGATGATGGGTTAAGGTCATCATGTGAGCATAGAATGGCTTTTCTAATGACTTCAGCATCGACATTGACTGTTTGAAAAAAGGCTTATCCTTCAAGCCATAATTAATAACATTATCTTTATTCATATCATAATACTTAGCATGAAAATAGTTGTCGATGCCAAATTGCTTATAGATCTCATCCCGATTCCAGAACGTTTTGTTGTCTCCATGGAACACAGCTGACGTATAATTTTGGTTCTGTTTTAAGATTGCAGGCAGTGCCTGATACGTATTTTGTCCTTTTGTCACAAAAGCCGCCCCTTGTGGCAAAGGATACAACGAATTGTCCAATATCAATTCGGCATCGGCAGTCTTACCCTGTGCCGTCTGATGGAAAAAGTTATCATAATACGTAAAGTTTTTACGCTGGTTGTGAACCAGTGAATTTAAAAATGGTGTTACTTCTTCACCATGAAGCTTGTAATCTATTAAAAATGACTGAAATGACTCAAGATGAATTTTAATGATATTTTTACCCTTGGCAACACCAAAAAGATTTGGGTTTGGTTTAGCATATTTAGCCGTCGTGTAGTTTTCCACTACCGTAATATCACTGCTGTCAGCAAACACTCGCTGTCTTGAAGATTGTGCTGTTTGAATCGCATCATAAATTGCAAAATTGTATGAACCTAGATACTTTACAATATAATTACGGTCAAACGTCCTTGTTAACAGCTCTGGACGATCATCAGTAGCTAATTGCAGATTAACAGCAAACGCCATTATTCCGGCAGCAAGAACAAGAACAGGCTTTCTCAATTTCAGACGGCTGTCTGACCAGCTAGTTCTGCTCCAGATAAACAAAGCAATTAATAAAATAATATCTGCAGCGTAAAACAGGTCATGCCAGGCTACTAAACTAGCAATACTTCCTCCCAGACTGCCGAAATTAGCAGTCTGTGTTAGGGTTGGCAGTGTAATATAATCAGCAGCTGAACGGTAATAGACAACATTTGCATATAACAGAAAACTCATCAGGAAATCTATTACAATAATCCAAATACCTGCCCGTTTCCCTTTTGCAAATAACGCTATGCCCAAAAATACCAGAGCAGAACTAAGCGGATTAAAGAACAGGAGGAATTCCTGCATGCTATTTTGTATATCAAGATTAAATTCATAAATATATGTTAAATACGTTTTTAACCAGAGCAAACCTACCGCAGCAAAAAAGAATGTCATTTTTGAAATAGATTTATTTGGTTTCATCAATTTGTTCATCAGTACCACATACCTTTTCCAGTTCAATAATAATTAAATTCATCCCTATATTAAAACACTTTGCAAAGTAATTAACAAGGGGAATTTTTCTCAATTGGGACAGAGGCAGGTTCCAATAAAAGTACCTGTCACCCTAGACTATTCTAAATTGTCCAAGGTAACAGGCACTATATCTAATACTCCTTTAATTCATCCAGTCCCAATGCTTTCATTGTTGACGTCTTAATTTCAATGATAAGTTCGGGTTTATCAGATAACGTTTCACCATAAGAGGGAATCATTTCTTTTAATTTTGGTTTCCACTCATCAAGCTTTTGCGGGAAGCATTTTTCAAGCAATCCAAGCATGTCTGAAACAGATGTTGATGCACCCGGCGAACCACCAAGTAATGCAGCCAATGTTTTGTCATGGCTATGAACAATTTCCGTATCACTAAATTGAATGGTTCCTTTACCAGCTGGCGTATCTTTAATTACTTGCACTCGTTGCCCAGCAACTTTAAGTTCCCAATCTTCATCTTTTGCATTAGGGAAGAATTCTCGTAATTCATTCATCCTCTCTTGCTTTGATAGTCTCAATTGTTGAATCAAGTATTTCAGCAACGCTATATTTTTGACGCCAGCTGCTAACATGGTAATCATGTTGTTCGCTTTAAATGAAGCAAACAAGTCCATATTTGATCCTGATTTAAGAAACTTCGGCAAAAAGCCTGCAAAAGGACCAAAAATTAATGTCCTTTTACCGTTGATAAATCGCGTATCCAAATGCGGAACAACCATTAGCGGGGCACCAGGTGGATTTTTACCATATACCTTTGCGTAGTGCTGTTCGATCACCTTAGGATTATTACATTCCAGATATTGTCCACTGATAGGAAAACCGCCAATGTGTTTCCCTTCAGGAATTCCGGTTTTCTGTAATAATAGTAAGCTACCACCGCCAGCTCCTATAAAAACAAACTTCGAAGTATGCGTTCCAATTGCACCGTTTTTGTCCCGAACCTTCAATTTCCACAACCCATCTGTGGTCTGCTTAATATCTAACACATTATGATTGTAATTAACTGTTACGTTTTCTTTTTCCAGGTAATCGTACATGGTGCGGGTCAATTCCCCGTAGTTAACATCTGTACCATCATCAATTTTCGATCCGGCAACAGATTCATTTGCTGACCTGTCTTTCATTATCAGCGGGAACCATTCTTTTAATCGCTCTGGATCTTCGGAAAACTCTATTTCCTGAAATAAGGGATGGCTAGATAATGCTTCAAATCGTTTTTTTAGAAATGCTACATTCTCCTCGCCTTTAACAAAACTCATATGAGGTAAGCTAGTAATAAAATTACGTGGGTTCTCGATTAAGTTACGATTTGCCAAATAAGCCCAGAGTTGCCTAGACAATTGAAAACGTTCATTTATTCTAACTGCTGCATTTATATCGATGGAACCATCAGATTGTTCATTTGTATAGTTCAGCTCGCATAATGCGGCATGTCCTGTTCCTGAATTGTTTTTTTCATTAGAGCTTTCTCCACCAGCAACTCCAAGCTGCTCGAAAGCTGTAATTTTCCAATCAGGTTCTAATTCTTTAATCAATACCCCCAGAGTTCCACTCATAATCCCAGCACCTATTAAAACAACGTCTGATGTAGATTCATAACTCATTTTGGCTCACTCCCTTTTATATAGTAGTTATATAACTCTACTTCACATCCTGCACGTTCTAACAATTTTACAATACTCTTACCAACATCTGTGCAAAAAATATCCTATTTATATTCTTAAAAAATCAAGCTTGGCGCATCGACACCCGAACGTATAAGGATATGCCCATTCACAATAGCTTTATTGAAGGAGATTCATTCTTTTATCCTCGAACTTCGGAATTATAAGACCATAAGCCCCGTTTTCGAAAGCAAATGGAACTAGCTTTTGAAAACGGAGCCATATTGTTGGTTCCTGCATACCCTTATGGAAATATGAAAGGTAATTATGAAACTCGTATGATAACATTCTCTATAAATATTATACTTAGAATATATGTGCTCCGATTATCGTAATGAATAATACGACGAAACCGGCAATTGCTTCACTAGTGGTATATGTTTTCAAACCACCCTTAACTGTTAATCCAGCAATTTTGGTTGAAATCCAGAATCCACTGTCATTCACATGCCCGAGCATTAATCCACCTGAAAGAGAAGCCATGGCAACCCAAACCGGATGAATATCGACACCTGTTGCGACTCCAGCCATAATAGTCATTGTCGTAATACCGGCTACTGTACCTGAACCGGTGATTGTCCTGAACATAACACCCATAAAAAATGCTACCAAAATAATACTTATGGTTGACTGGGCATCGCTTACAAATATATTTACAATAGCCTGGTCAATGCCAGTATTTTCGATAATTTTACCGAAAGCTCCACCAGCACCGGTAATTAACAATACGATACCTGTTGCCTGCATTGCTTCTGAAGAGGAATTATCCCTTTCTTCTTTGCTAAGCGATTTGGCTGCAATAAAGTAGGCTGCTAATGTACCAATTAATAATGCAATAATCCGATGACTAAAGAAGGCAATTACAGCAGGATTTTCATCATAGAAAACGCTTCCAACTGAACCTAAAATAATCATAATACTTGGCAAAATGATTGGAATTAAGGCAAGCAATGCAGATGGCGGATTTGATGGAACGTCTACTCTTCCAAAAGTATTGTCTAATGACTCATCCTCATCCTGCTCTTTATTCCAAAATCCTTTATCTAAAATAATGAAATATAGTTTGATTGTTAACATTGTAGCCGCAAACCCAACTAATGTACCTATCAAAATCATAATTCCTAAGTCAAAATCCAATATACTTGCCGCAGCTAATGGATTTGGTGTTGGTGGTACCAGTGTATGTGCTACAGCCGCACCAATTATGATCGCTCCTACAGAATATGGTAAAGGTTTATTGGCTTGTTTCCCCAATTGAATTGCTAATGGCACCAAGATTATGAAGGCAACATCAAAGAATACTGGTATTGCCAGAATGAACGAAGCAGCACCCAAGGCATATAAAGCCCATTTTTCACTGGTCCTGTTCAAAATTGCTGTTGCAATCGAGTAAGCACCACCGGAATCGGAAATAAGTTTACCCAATATAACACCTAGACCAATTGGAATACCCAATTCAGTCATTAATCCTCCAAAGCCTTCTGAAATACCAGTTAAGGTTTCTACGAGTCCAAGTCCTGAAACGATCCCCATAAATAAACTGGCAATAACTAACGTCACAGCAACATTAAATTTAAACTTCATTGCTAACGTTAAAATGATTACAAGTGATAAAAATAAGTATCCTATCAAAAGAATATCTTCACTCATATTTATTCCCCCTTTGTTATTTAAAAAATATAGTTATCTACTTCCGGGCGAAACAAGGTTGCCTCGCCCTGGAAGTTGAACATACTATTAATCTTTATTTACTTTCTGCAGATTTGCATTTTTATTGAGACTTACCCCAAAGCCTGGACGGTCGTTTAATTTGACTTTACCGTTTTCTGGAATAACTTCGTCCTCAAGTAATGGGTAATACTGCGGAACAACCTTGTCTGCATTTGGGCTCATTACCAGATATTCTGCAAACGGACTGTTTATTTTGGTAGTCACATAATGATAGCTGTATACCCCACTGCCATGAGGAATTACATACTTTCCATAGCTTTCAGCCAAATTACCGATCTTTATTAGTTCGGTTAATCCACCACACCATCCAACATCCGGCTGGATAATATCCACGTCACTGAACTCCATTAACATTCTGAATCCATAGCGTGTCGCTTCATGCTCTCCGCCGGTAACCATCATGTTATTTGGTGCCTTTTTCTTCAAGTCACGGTATGCCCAGTAATCATCTGGGTTGAAGCATTCCTCAATCCATCTAAATCCAAGCTCTGATGATTTTTCCATTAATTTTTGTGCGTATGGCAAATCGAGTGACATCCAGCAATCCCACATAAGCCAAAAATCATCGCCTACCCGTTCACGCATGTCTGCTGCCTGTTCAATATTTTTCCGTAACCCTTCTTCGCCATCAGCAGGACCATATACCAGTGGAATTTTACCACCGATAAAGCCCATTTCTTTAGCCAAATCCGGGCGCGGTCCGGTTGCATAACACGAAATCTCATCTCGGACCTTTCCGCCAATCATGGCATATACAGGTTCCTGTCTGATTTTTCCAATTAAATCCCATAATGCAAGATCGACTGCTGAAATCGCATTCATAACTACACCTTTTCGGCCATAATACATTGTTGACCGATACATTTGGTCCCACATTTTTTCAACATTTTCCACTGGCTGTCCAACAATAAATCGGTCCAGGTGATTCATGACTATCCATGCAGCCGGGTAGCCTCCTGTTGAAATTCCAACACCAACTTCTCCATTATCCGCTTCAACTTCGATTACTAATGTCTTTAAAGCATTAATGCCAAAACTGGTTCTTGTTTTTTTGTATTCAGGATAAATACTCATTGGTGTTGCAATTTGATTGACAATCCAATGTTCCTGTCCCTGATCGTGGTAGTCACCGCCACCACCTCCTGCAACATATGCACGAATGTCTTTGATCTTCTGACCAGTTAACCCCATTGTTCTCCCTCCCTAAAATTCCTATTATTTATTAAGATCAAGGAAAATTTTGCTGTTTTTAACTTTGCCTTCAATTAAATCCATGAAAGATTGCTGACCATCTTCCAGTTTACGAACTTCTGTCCATCCATCTGGTGTAACCTTGGCATTAACAAGTAATTGAACTGCATCTTGGAAATCCTGTCTGGAATAACAGAAAGATCCTAATACCGTAATCTCACTTCTAATAAAGTCATTGATTGGTAAAGGTGTCTCATTAACTCCCAGTCCAACATTCATAATAACGCCACCAGGGTTGATAACTTTAGCTGCCTGTGATCTGGTTGGCAGAAATCCGACGGCATCAATTAACACATCTATACCTTTATCACCAGTGATTTTCTCCAGTTCCTGTTCAAACCCGTCCTTACCGTTATTCAAAGTGTGCTCAATACCAATTTCATTCAATGTTTGTAACCGTTCTTCATTAATATCAGCGACAATTACATGGTTTGCACCAAGTTCTTTTGCAACAAAAGAACTTAATAAACCGATAGCTCCCGCACCATATATCAATACATTTGGAACGGTATGTAAAGCAAGCACCCTTCTTACAGCTCTAAAACAGCAAGCTAATGGTTCTGCCAGAGCGGCAGCATAGGAGTCAATACTTTCAGGCACTTCAACAACTGCACTTGCAGGAACAGCAACATATTCCGCAAATGCACCTGAACGGTGAATTCCGATAATTTTTCTGTTTTCACATTGCGTTTCATTACCTCGTACGCATTGTTTACAGCTTCCACAAGTTAATAGTGGATTTACGACAACCTTTGCACCCTTTGTAACTCCATTAACTTCATCGCCTAAACGCTCCACATGTCCACTAAACTCATGGCCCATTATGAGCGGTGGTACACGCAAACTATTATGTCCTAAAAAGCCCTCAATTTCAGAACCGCAAATACCGGCGACATCCACTTTTACCAATACTTCATCCTTTGCCAGTTCGGGTACGGACCTTTCCTCTACATCCATTTGCTTTGGTCCATTCCATGATAGTACTTTCATCTGTTTTCCCCCCTCGTTGTTATCGAACCGGATTTTCCAGTACCCCAATATTCTCTACCTCAATTTTGCAGGTATCACCCGATTTTAAAAATAATTGCGGATCACGGAAAACGCCAACCCCATGTGGTGTTCCGGTTGCAATGATATCTCCAGGTTCAAATGTGAAACCTTTTGACAGATACGAAATGATGAATGGAATATTAAATATTAAGTGTTTCGAATTTGAATCCTGCAATCTTTCCCCATTCAATTCCAGTTTAATATCCAAGTGATGCGGATCTTCAATATCATCTTTTGTAACAATAACAGGACCAATTGGCGCAAATGTATCATAGGATTTTCCTCTTACCCACTGTACATCAGCAAATTGTACATCCCTGGCACTGACATCATTAAGAATTGTATAACCAAAGACATAATCCATTGCATTTTCTTCAGGGATATTTTTACCTTTTTTCCCAATGACAACTGCAAGCTCTGCTTCATAATCTACCTGATCGGATTCCTCAGGTAAATCAATCGCTTCACCAGGAGCTGTTAGACATGAAGGCCATTTTGAAAAAATCATCGGTTGTTTTGGTGGTTCCACATTCTGTTCAATACAATGGTCCATATAGTTATTTCCTACACAAACCACTTTTCCTGGACGAGATACCGGATTCAACACCTTGAGGTCCTTATAACGATAAATCGCTTCCGTTACTTTATCTGCGTTTTCTTTTGCCCACGTCCAAACTTTGTTAATAACAGGCAATGTTTTATCATTATTAACTACCAAATCATCCAAATTATTTACTAATGATACATGTTGATCAGTTGCTTTATTATATAAATCTACTAATTTCCCCAAGTCATATACATTTGTGTCTTCCTGAATACCAATTCTTTCTTGTTCCTCTAATTTGAATGTGAGTAATTTCATGTTTCCACTCCTTATTAGTTAATTATTAAATTTGATAACGTTTCCATAAAGATCTAATCAAGTGGCAGATTATCTACCTTTTAGTAGAATCTCCTCTTTTTCTTAAGTTTATTATAGTAAACTTAGTTTTATTAAATGAACTATTTAATATAGTAAAACATAAGACATTCCATTGTCAAATAATTTTTAACCTTCTTCAATTTTGGTTAATAATTAGCCTTAATAGGGAAAGCCTTCGCTACGCTTATGCGCTCAATTTTCTAACCAAGAAACAAAAGCGCAAGCGCCTGTTCAGCGCCGTATGGACTGGACTGACCCGTGTGAGATAAAGGATACACGAAGAGCGTAAGCGATTCGATGTTGACTTATCGTAGACACGGGGAGGGAAGTCCACTAGGCGCTAGGCGCTGGCCGGTGAGACCGCCACGTCCTGTGGCGTCACCGGCACTAGTACGTCCTGTACGTCGGAGCTGGACGTCGCTGATTCGGAAGTCCAATTATCCACAGTGCTTAAATTTTATAATTTCCTAGCCAATAAAAAATGCCATATCCCATTCAAACAGGAATATGACATCATTAATACCTTCATAGTTTTATCCTAAATAGCCGCTTATCTTAGATAGTTTGTTTGCTAATTCAATAATTTCTTTGGTAGCTATTTCTTTCTTCTTTATCCAACTCGATTTTGGCATAGTAAAACTTATGCCATAAACAATTCTATTGCTATGATCATAGACAGGTGCTCCGACACAATAAAAACCCTCAGCACCCTCCTGTTCTTCAACCACATACCCATCTATTTTTGCCTTTTGTAACTGGTCCCATAGCTGGTCAATGTTTTCCACTGTATAGTCCGTTTTCTTTTTAAATGACTCATCTTTATAAATTTCTTTTAGTTCGTCATATTCATACTGCGCCAACTGAATCTTTCCGATTGCTGAAGCGTATGCCGCAAAACGGGTTCCTGGATCTGTTACAAGTCTGACCGGTGAGCTTCCTTCTTCCCTACCGATATAAAAAACATCACCACCCATTAGTTTGCCTAACTGAATATGTTCATCCACGATTTGAATCGCCTTTTTAGCCTCACTAGAAAACGTTTCCATAATGTTGAATTGATTTAAATAAGTGGAACCAATAAATCCTAAAACTGAGCCCAGGTTATATTTCTCATTCTGTCCTTTTTCAATCCAGCCTAACTTCTCCATTGTATTTAATAAAGAATACATAGAACTTTTATTTATTTCTAAACGATTGGCTAAATCAATCAACCTTAACCCATCCGGATTCGTAGCAATTTGTTCAATAATCAGGTTTGATCTTTCCAGCGCCGGCACCCAATACTTTTGCTTTACCAATCTCAACCACCGCTCCTTTATCAGTGAAATCCCAGTTTATAATAGTAAACCTACTTTATTATAACACACATAAATTAGCGACAATATTAGGGGAGATTTCGTGTCTCGTCTTTTTAAAGGGGATTTTGGCACTTGTAGTGGCTGCTGATCCCAATGAATCCATAACATTCAATCGTTCGAGGTGATAGACACCGAATTCAGGAATAAGACAATCGTTACAGAACATAGGTTGTTGATGAGAGGAATGACAGCCTATGAATAACATCCAGAGATTTCGTCCGAATGAGTTAGTATACATTAATTTGCAGTGCATCAAACCATTTATTGATGATTTAGAAATTGCCAATGCACAGTTGAATCGTGAGCAAAGGAAGATCTCAAATGAACGAGTTTCATCTTTCTTACTAGAAGTGACATTTGACCAGGCAAGTGGGAGTTATCTTTTAGTTGATGGCTATACGACATTTTACGCATATCCATAAATAGCTTGAATCAACGAATGGAATTTTAGCAATGTAGCAGAACCCGATAACTATAACCCTCACTTAACAAAATGGATGTAATAACACATTCAATGATAACAACCACCTGAGTCACATTAATTTCAAGGCTGTGCCTAACAGTGTATTCGCACCGTTTTCGATGTCTTTTGGCGCGGCAAATTCCTTAGGGTTATGGCTTACTCCGTTTAGGCATGGGATAAATATAAGTCCTGAGTCCATGATTGTGGATAGTGAGTTGGCGTCATGATTCGCACCACTTGTCATCACGTGATAGCTCATACCTGTTTCTTTGCAAGATTTTTCAGCTGCTGCTAAAATAATTTCCGATAAATCAGATGGATACTTTTCAACATTTGGTTTAATAGTCGCATTATAATTTTGGCGCGCATAGTTTGAAATCTCTTCTGTTATATCGCGCATCGTCTCGATATTTGTTCCTCTGACTTCCAGAACAAATTCTACTTTCCCTGGTACGACATTAGGTAAGTTCGGATGGACAAATAGTTCTCCTACTGTCCCCACATTAGGAATGCCATATCTTTTTACAATCTTTTCAAAATTTAGTAGTATGTTAGCTGTATGTGTTAAGGCATCCTCCCGCTCAGTCATTGCCATCGTACCAGAATGAGCAGACTCTCCGTGAACAGTCACATCTAATCGTTTAATACCAGCAATCGTATTTGCAATACCAATATTTATATTATCTTTTTCTAATGTTTTTCCTTGTTCAATATGGAGCTCAATATAATCACTATATTGGTCAACATTCGCCGTATCCTTAACTTGCTGAAGCGAAAAGGGCGTTTGTTTTAACCTGTCAATAAAATCATCATTTAAATCAATCATGCCACAAAATGCCCGGCTGCCAAACGTACCTCCCAATATATTAGCCTCTTCACCACGGAATGATACTACCGTAACAGGTCGCTTTAATTCCGCATGATTTTCAGTTAATGTCATTAATACTTCAAGCCCCGCCACGACACCTAGTGCACCGTCATATCTACCACCATCTTTGACGGTATCTAAATGCGATCCAATCAACACTCCTTTTCCGTCTTCTGGACCTATTGTACCGAAGACATTTCCAATTGCATCACGATACGTTCTTATGTCATGAGCTTCACATTTATCAATAAACCAGTCGAGTGCCATTTCTTCTTGTTCTGAATAAGCTAAACGTGTAACACCTTCTGATTCTAAAGTAATTTGATTTACTTCATCTAACATAATCATTAATCTTTGCTTATTTATTTTCACTGATCATCACAATCCTTAATTAAACTCGGTTTAACAAATTGACCGCTATTTTTCTCTACAACACCATGATCATGGGTATAAACCATTTCACCCCGTACAATAGTCGCCTCAATACGATTATTTGCCGTATGCTCATGAAATGGTGAGACATCAGAAATCGAAATAAACTCATTCTCATCAATTTGCCATGAAACTCGATGATTAATAACCGTAAAGTCAGCATCTTTACCTTGCTCAATAGACCCTTTATTGTCTAGGTTAAACCTTTGGGCTGGATTTAGTGCTAACAATTCTGCAAAATTGCTTAACGTAACCCTTTCTTCACCGATCAAATAATCAAAAAGTAATGGAATCATAAATTCCAAACCAGGAGAGCCTGATTTTGCTTTAAAAATGTTGTCATTTCCTATTGACTTATCCGCTTTTTGCCAAGGCGCGTGATCAGACGTAATAAAATCAATGCTCCCATTAAGTAACTGTTTTTCTAATGCTTTCAACTCATCCGGTTCCCTTAAAGGTGGATTGATTTTTGCTTTTGGACCAAGTTCCTTCAAATCCTCAGTCGTTAATAGCAAATAATTATAGCATGTTTCAGCCGTCACATTCGCTCCTTGTGCTTTAAACCAATTAATATATTCGATACTTTTTGCATGACTGACATGAACGATGTGCAACTTCGCATCTGCCCATGTAGCCATATCTAGCAGCTTGATCACAGCTGTCGTTTCTGTGACAGGTGGCCGAGTCAAGTTATGATAAATAGGTTCAACATGATTTTCGCTCTTTGCATCTTCAATATAACGCGTTAATAATTCATCATTCTCAGCATGGAAGGCAACAACTAAATCTCTTTTTGCCGCTTTTTTCATTGTTTCTAATATATCGGCATCTGATATTCTCGGAAATCGATAAGGGTCCGTCTCAAATGTTGAAAGTTTAAAACCTGCCACACCATTATCAGCTAATTCATCTACTACTGCCGCACCGTTTTCTTTAGGAACCGTTCCCCATAAGGCAATGTCGACCACGGACTCTTTATTAATTGTATCAATTTTTTCATTCAATATATCTTTATTTGTCACAGGTGTTGGTAAATCATAAGGCATATCTATAAAGAGTGTAATGCCACCTTTCGCTGCTGCCATGGATGCGCGTTGAATCCCTTCATTTGGATTACTATAGCAATGCACGTGTGTATCGATAAATCCTGGAAAAATATAATCGTTTCCAAAATCATGCACCGTTTCCCCGTCTAAATAATCTTGCATTTTTGAAACCTCTTCTATTTTGCCATTGATAATACCGATTTCCCCTAAAAAGTTCTCCTCTGGTGTCACAATATGACCTCTTACTACTTTTTCGAACATCATATTAATCCTCCTTTGCTGCTTTATTTATACCTGCCATAATGATTAATCCTAAAAATGATCCAATTAACCCGTAAACGACATACATACTTGTTCCCAATCCGTGGGCAATTGCCGAGCCTAATAACCCCATAACAATGCTAATGATACCTGCGCGATTATTAAGAACGCTTTTATCTCTAAGGATAAACCCGCCAATAATCGGAATCAGTAATGCCGATACCGAATAAGCAAACGATGCAACGATCCACCCTAAAGCTTGCGGATAGAAAATTGCCAATGACGCGGCAATCGTAAGCACAACAATAGACACGATTCTAGAAATAGACAGGAGCTTCTTTTCTTTAACATCAGGGTTAATGTAATTTGTGTAAATATCTTTTGTAATCGTTACCACTACTGATTGAACAGCACTACTTAATGTAGACATAATTGTCGCAACAATAAATACTGAAAACATAATTAAAAACCAGTCGGGGGTTTGAGTTAAAAACCAGCCTGTTGCTTTTTCTGGATTATCTAATGAAGGATTAAGTGAACGAACAGTCAGACCAATAGTTGAAGACCAAAATGTTGCAATCGCAAATAGAACAGCCGTTACACCTATAGCTTTCGTAGCATTTTTGGCATTATTTGCCGAATAAATGCGTTGATAAAGCTGCTGGTTCGTTAAGTTACCAGGCATCACACCAAAAACCCAAAATAACACCGTCCCCATTCCAACACCTACTAATCCTTTAGGGAAATCAGATATTTCACTTGGTGTATTCGACATAATCGATTGAAAGCCATCTCCCATATTTAACGCCATAAAGAAGGAAATAACCGCACCAATTGCCATACCACAGCCAAAAATAAAGTCAGTCCATGCAACCGATGTCATTCCCGCTGGCAATACAAACGCCAAACTAATAATCGCAAATATGGCTACCATTAGCGATGCATTCATACCTGTGATCGTTGCAAAAATTTTCCCAAAACCAACCAATTGCGTAATCATCCAGCCAAACGGAACAATTAACGTACACAGAATTGTAAGAATCGATAACACTGGATTGCGTCCATAAATGTCTCTAATAATATCTGGCATTGTTTCAAACTTACTATTTCGAAGCCATTTAGCCATAAATAAAAATGGGAAAAATCCTATCATTGTTAATATGCCATAGGTTAAAGTTGACCAACCACTTGAATAGGCAGTCCCTACAAGACCAACAATAGTTGCACCACCCATTACAGTAGCGAATTGCGTACCAATTTGTACATATAGCGGTAATGCCCTGCCTCCGACATACCAGTTTTCAATCCCTTTCTTTTTTCGTCCCAAAAAATAAGAAAAAGTTACTATACTTAAAAGCACAATCGTAATTGATAGAAATAATATTAGATTGGTATTCAAAGTAAATCCTCCTTTAGTATTGATTTTGTGTTTAAAATCATATATTATGATGAATATTTAGACAAACCTGACATCTTACATAATGAGACAAAAAGGAGTTGTTGAAATGAATTATAAAATCCTTCAATTATTTCATACACACGGAACACCATTACATATTGATTTAATTTTAAATGAAACAGATGTGCCAAGAAGCTCACTCTATCGACATATCAAAAATTTAATTGAAGCTGGATTAATAGAAGCTATTGGGAAAGGCATGTATGCACCAGGCTGGTTAGCTGATGAAATTTCAAGAGTTAAAAGGGGTTCACTTGATCCATTAATTAAAGCATCCTTACCGATAATGCAAGAAATTAATAGAGAAAGTGGGGAATCCGTTAATTTAACGGTTGTTAATGGATCTAAGGTAAGAGTGCTCGCCCATTTCGAAAGTATGCATAATTTGAAGTTTTCCTTTGTAGAAGGACAAATATTAGATATTTTTAAAGGTGCCTCATCAAAAGTATTATTGGCCAATTTAGAAGAAAAACATCGCCAATTCCTGATCGAATCCAACCTCACACATGAGGAGGGGGAAGTATTAAATCAAGAAATAGAACAAATTAGAAAAGTCGGATACTCCATTACAAATTCAGAAGTCGATGATAACGCAATTGGCATATCAGTTCCTATTCTTAAAGGTGGAAAGTATGTACTCGGCGGACTTTCAATCGCAGGACCAGCCTTCAGAATAAAAGATGACAACATCAACACCTATATCGAAAAATTAAAAGAAGGAGCAATCGACATTGCATTACATTTGGAATAGAGGCAGGGGACAGGTTGGGACTGCTGAAAAACTAAAAGAGTTCGTTTTACTTCATGTGTAAAAGAGGATTATTACGAGTATACGGAATGTTTTTATATCGGGAGTTCTTATAAGTACTACTTAGACTTTACTTGATAATTTAAATAACCACAGCATTGCTCAATGCTGTGGTTTGCGAATAGACTGTTATTGGACAAGGAATCTGTCCTTTAATTCCTTTATTCTTTTTATCGCCTCATTAATTCTTGGAGTGGAGGCGGATAGGGAAATTCGAAAATACCCCTCACCACTCGGTCCAAAAACATTCCCGGGAGTAAAAATCACCCCTGTATGTTCTAAGATAGTAGCGACAAATTGCTCAGATGTGTATCCTTCTGGCACAGGGACCCATAGAAATATAGTGGCGTTCGTAGTCTCTGCCTTAATTCCAATTGATTGCAGCGCTTTAATCATAGCCTCCCCGCGCTTTTTATAAATTTGATTATGTTCCTCAACACAACTCTGATCACTATTTAAAGCATGTGCTCCAGCCTTCTGAATAGGTGTAAACACACCAGTATCTATGTTGCTTTTATAAATCGACAATGAGTTAATGACATCCTTATTCCCGACAACGTATCCAATGCGCCATCCTGTCATACTATATGATTTTGACAACGAACCGAATTCAACCGCTAAATTTTTTGCTCCAGATACTTGGAAAACTGTTGGGGCTTTGTAACCATTATAAGTTACCATATTGTAAGCAGAATCATTAATTAGTAAGATATCGTTTCGTTTAGCAAAATCAACAGCCTGTTTGTAAAATTCTAGATCGACAGTTGCTCCAGTGGGATTATTTGGGTAATTTAAAAACATCACCGTCGCATTATTAACTATGTCTTTATCAATAATAGAAAACTTTGGTTTAAATCCATTCTCCGCTTCTAAAGGCATTGGATGATAACTTCCCTCAGCAAGAATGGTAGCCATACGGTAGACCGGGTAACTAGGATCTGGGATCAAAACGGAGTCACCAGGATCTACCACCGCCTGCATTAGATGCCCAATTCCCTCTTTTGAGCCAATTAAAGCATGTACTTCCGTCTTAGGATCAAGCTCTACACCATAAGTTCGCCTGTAAAAATCAGCAACAGCCTCTCTAAATTCCTGACAACCACCAAAGCTCGGATACCTGGAGTTAGCAGGATTACCCAGCTCATCTATCATCCTGCTCACAATATGATCTGGTGTTGGGAGATCCGGATCGCCTACTCCCAAATCAATAATATCTACTCCTGTATCAATAAGCTCGTACTTCCTTTTTTGTATTTCAGCAAATTGATAAGGAGGTATGTTAGAAAGTTTGGTAGATCTGTATTTCATCGGTTAAAACCACCTCAAATTAATTTCAAATTATTTATTAACGATTAAATAATCCAAAATTATTATCTAATTGGTCTTTTCAACATTCCAAAAGTTCATGCCTATAATATCCTTAAAACCTTTTACGTCTTTCGAGACTGCATAAAGGAAATTTTTATCACCTATCTTAAGAACAGGTAAATACTCCCAGGCTGCCAATTGTAATTCCTCATTCTTAGCTTTTGCTTCTTCTTTAGAACTAGCACCTCTTATCTCGTCAAGTAAACGATCAATTTTCGGGCTGTCCGTCCAACCTGCCCAACCATTTTTTGAATCAAGGAATATTAGCTGCGTAGGATCTGTATTTATACCAAAGCCTGTAATAAAGGCATCATAAGCGGTTGAATCTCCTTGACTTTCTATTACTGTTGCCCAATCATATACCTCTAAGTTTATATTCATACCTATTTCTTCTAATTGCTCTTTTACTACTACAGAAGCTGTATAAAAATCTTCATACTCACGACTGGTGATAAATGTTACTGGTTCACCATCATAACCTGCTTCCTGTAATAATCTTTTTGCTTTCTCAGGGTCTTTCTGATTATAATATTCACTTCCTGCTTGCGTATACCAATCCGATTGTTCTTTCATCATTAATCCCGGATTCATTCTGTAAAATTTTTCGCTGCTAAGGGAGGCTATTAAAATCTCTTCTAAATCCAATGCTGCAGCAACCGCTTGTCGTACTTTAACGTCAGAAAACGCTCCTTCTTTTTTGTTAAATACAATTAGATTGAAACCACTTGGCCCTGTATACGGTTTTATATTACTGTCAGATTCTATCTGATCATAACTATCAAACGGAATTGTTGTTGCAAGGTCATACTCTCCTGATTTCATACCAGCCAATCGAGTAGATGAATCAGTTACAATCATAAAATAAAGTTCCTCTATCAGCGCCTCTCGCTTACCTGCTGGCCCATCACTTGGAGCTGATGAAGCTTGATACTCTTTAAACTTTGTTAACTTTATATGCTGATCCTGTTTCCATTCATCAAATTTAAAGGGTCCTGTACCTATATATTCATCTATCCCATCCTCACCTGCAGACTCTATAACTTCTTTAGGCATGATGGCAGGTAGCTGTGTAGTGCTTGATAGTACAGAAAATGCAGTTCTATTTGGTTTTTGCAATTCTAACAAAACAGTGTATTTGTCCTTTGCTTTAAACACACCTTCACTAAAAGCGGCCTTTGCTCTAGAGGAATACTCCTGCCAGCGTTGCATTGATGCAACCACATCTTCGGCTGTCATTTCTTTTCCATTATGAAATTTGATACCTTCTCTTAGATGGAATGTTATTAATTTACCGTCGTCACTCGTTTCATAAGACTCAGCCAACATTGGCTCGGGTTGGAGATTCGCATTAATAGTTACAAGGGGTTCAAAAATTTGTAGTGCTATATCCCTGGTAACGGTTGCAGTACTTATTAGTGGATCCAATGTTGGCGGCTGAGCATTTAACGCTACTCTTAACTCATCTGCTGACTCTCCGCCATCAGACCCGCTGTCACTGTTACTCTCAGACGAGCAACCAAATAACAACAGTACAACAACTATGAACAAGACACCGTACAAAAATTTATTGTTAAACTTCAAACTATTCTCCTCCTTTTTAGCTACTTAAACACCTTTCTGTAAATCTATAAGAATGCTCTTTAATACGGAACTTTTTGCAATCTAGCTTTATAGACAACAAATTGATCGAACAGAGTAACTAAAATGCTCTATTTACATCCAGCACACCTCCACTAACAAGTTTTTTTCTTCTATTCTTTTGAACATTCTTTAAATCATAGTTTGGTATACTTCCTTTCTAATATTAGCTATTGCGTCTAATGCTTTAGTAGAATCGGCATTTTTAGAGAGCACCGATATAGCCATACTGCGCTGGCCTGCATATAGGATACCTGCATCATGTTGATGCTCTGAGTCCCAGCCAGTTTTATTTGCCAGTTCCCACTTTGGTTGTACACCAATTATTGTACTTTTACTATTGGGTAAATATGCTGGTATCCCATTTCGTATCTGTTGCTGTTTTAAAATACTTATCATTTGTTGAGAGCTATAAAGGGAAATAACTTTACCAGTGGCCAATTTTCTAAATAGAAGGGATATATCTGATGCGGTAATGTAATTTTCATTATCAAACTCATTCTGTACTGGATAAATCATTAACTTCTTTTTAAGACAACTGTCTTCCATTCCAATAGATTGCATAAAGTTTTCTACTTCTTCAAACCCAATTAAATCAATTAATATATTTGTTGCAGTGTTATCACTTTGAACAATCATTAAAGTCATTAGATCATAAATTGTCAACTGAGTCCCCGGGGATAATAATTGTAATATGCCTGAACCTTTTACAATATCCTCTCTCTTTAATGTTAAATAATTGCTCAGAATTATTTTTCTTCTTTCATAAGTAGCAAATAGTGCCGCCATTATCGGAACTTTAATAAGACTTTTGGCTGGAAATTGAATATTGCTATTTATATCTATCATTTTTTCTTTATCTAAATCTTCCACAACTACAGCCCACTCACCACCGGCGTTCATTACGATATTTTCTATACTGTTCTGCAAACTTTTCACGCCTATACCCTCCACATAAAGTATTAAAATGAATTACTATACTTTTTTCTAATAACAACACCAGGGGTTTTTTCAGTGTATTTTCCTTCTGTTACAGCTAATTCACCGTTCACTAGAACATGGACAATACCGGTTGAATCTGAAAAAGGTTCATCATAAGTTGCTTTATCTGTTATCGTTTCTGGATCAAAGACAACAATATCTGCCATATAGTTCTCCCGTAAAAGACCGCGATCTTTTAAACGAAGTAACTGTGCAGGTGCTCCAGTCATTTTTCTAATAGCCTCCCAAATAGGAAAAACCTCTTCCTCTCTAACATATTTTCCTAATATTCGCTGGTATGTACCATATAGACGTGGGTGCGGTTTACTACTAAAAATGCCATCTGAGCCAACCATTTGTAAAGGATGCTTCATAACTTTCATAACATCCTCCTCACCCCCCCAATGAATAATCATTGTTACCGAAGCTTTTTCCTGAATCAGTAAATCAAAAGCAGCGTCAGATGGGTCGATACCTTGGACAGAAGCGATTTCTGCCAGACTTACACCTTCCCATTTACTATTTTTTGCAGAAGCAACAGAATTAATAATTATGTTGTCCCATCCATTATTTCTAACGGGATTATCATATTCACCGCTGTTTAAAATTTCATGCTTTATTTTCATTCGCATATCTTTATCTTCCAACCGTTTTAACATCGCACTTATACCATCAGCCTGAGCCCATGGAGGTAAAATTGCCTGCAGTATCGTAGAAGCAGCTGTATATGGATACTGATCAAAAGTTACCTCAATACCTTCCATTCTTGCTTCATCAAGCTTATCAAGAGCTATAGCTAGTTTGTCACGATTAATTGCTCCACAAACTTTAAAATGTGATACATGGAGGCGGACCCCAGACTCTCGTGCAACATTAATTACTTCATCAAGAGCTTCTAATGAAGTGTTACTTTCATTGCGTATATGCACGACAAAACAGCCATCATACTTTGTTACCCGCTTACAAATCTCGATGAGTTCCTCCTGGTTTGCATAGGAACAAGGTGGATATTGAATGCCTGTGGAGACTCCACAAGCCCCTTGTTTCATTGCTTCTTCTACCAGCCTGGCCATTTTTTGACACTCCTCTTTAACTGCCACACGTCCCTCATTACCTGTTACCATTGTTCGAATATTACCATGTGGAACAAGAAACACAGAATTACCAATTAGATTGGATTGTTCTAAAAATGTTAGATATTCATCAACTGTTTCCCATGGCCAGTCACCAATATAGCCATTTACGCCTTTCATTTGTTCTTGCCAATGGGGTTTTGTCGTCCTGGAAACAGGTGCAACAGAAATGCCGTCCTGACCGAACAGTTCCGTTGTGACCCCTTGTAGAGCCTTGATTTTATGGATATCTGATCTTGTACATAATAAGTCTGAATGTACATGTGAATCAATAAATCCTGGAGAGACCACTTTATCAGAAGCATCAATAGTTATCCGGGCTGATTCCTTAATATTCTTGGACATATTAATTATCTTATTATCTTTAACAGCTATATCTAATTGCGTCCAAGGGTTACCAGTCCCGTCGCAAACCATACCATTACGAATAACAACATCAAACATAACTTTATTCCCTCCTGTTAAAATATAAGGATCTTTATAGGAAATAGGGCATAAATACCATCAATTAAAATCATTCATATAAATGACAAGCTACAGAATGGCCAATAGACATTTCCTTTCTCATAGGTGTTTGTGTTTTACATATATTCATGACGTGAGGACACCTAGTATGAAAAACACATCCTGATGGAGGGTTTAATGGAGATGGTATTTCCCCTTTTAGGATTATTCGTTCCTTCTTAATCTGTGGATCAGGAATCGGTACCGCAGATAGCAAAGCTTTCGTATACGGGTGGAGTGGTGATTCAAATAGTTTATCAGTAGGAGCTTCCTCTACGATGTTACCCAAGTACATCACACCTATTCGATCGGATATGTGGCGTACCACACTAATATCGTGCGCGATGAACAGGTAGGTTAGCTTCATTTCATTCTGCAGCTTTTTCAATAAGTTAATTATTTGAGATTGAATGGACACATCAAGTGCGGAAACAGGTTCATCAGAAATTACGACTTTAGGATTTACGATTAGGGCTCGAGCCAACCCAAGACGTTGCCTTTGCCCACCTGAAAATTCATGCGGATAACGGTAATAATGCTCCAGCTTCATTCCTACTTTATATAGAATCTCCATAACCCTTTCAGTACGTTCTTGTTTGGTTCCGATGGAGTGAATGGCCAAAGACTCTTCCAAGGTGTGACCGATCCTTTTTCGTGGGTTCAATGAGGAGTAAGGGTCCTGAAACACCATTTGTAATTCCTGCCGCATCTGTCTAAGCGCCTTACCATTTAACTTAAAGATATCCTTATTTTTATATATCGCTTTACCCTCTGTTGGTTCAGTCAAGCGCAAAATAGTTCGCCCAGTAGTACTTTTACCACATCCAGATTCTCCTACTAATCCAAGTGTTTCCCCTTCATAAAGTTGAAAGGAGAGGTCATTCACAGCTTTCACTTGCCCCTTTTCCCTTCTAAAACTCTCTATTAGTCCTTTCCCTTTAACAGGAAAAAACTTCTTTAATCCCTGAACGTCCAATAAGGGAAAATTGCAATCATCTGTTTGGAGAGACATGACTTTCCTCCTCTTTAAAAACGATTTTATCTGTATGCCAACATCTGACTTTTTGTCCCCGGTATTCTTTTAGTTCCGGCATTTTCTCACGGCAAAGTTCATCAGCATACGGACAACGCGGCGCAAACCGACATCCTTTTGGGACATCTTCTAATGATGGAACAGTCCCTTCTATTACGTGCAGATCTTTTGAACGATCACTGTTAAGACGGGGAATTGATTGTATTAATCCTTTGGTGTAGGGGTGAAGTGGATTGTTAAATAGATTTTCAGTGTCTGCTTCCTCTACGATTTGTCCTAAGTACATAACTACAACACGAGTACAAACTTCCGCAACAACGCCAAGGTCATGAGTAATAAAAATCACACCCATTTCGCGTTTTTTATTCAAATTTAATATTAGGTCTAAAATTTGAGCTTGAATGGTTACATCTAATGCTGTAGTCGGTTCATCTGCAATTAATAGTTGGGGTTCACAGGAGAGTGCTATTGCAATCATTATTCTTTGTTGCATCCCACCCGATAACTGATAAGGATATTCGTTTATACGTTTTTCGGGAGCTGGAATTCCGGTTAACCGTAGCATATCAATTGCTTTGACATAAGCTTCTTTTTTGGAGACCTTTTGGTGTAGCATGATTGCTTCAGTTATTTGATAACCTATAGTATAAACTGGATTAAGTGAACTCAATGGGTCCTGGAAAATCATCGCAATATCGTTTCCTCGTATAGCTTGCACATCTCCTAGAGAGAGTTTGAACAAGTTGATTCCATTAAATTCAATTTTACCTTCATATTTTGCTGTGTTTTCATCCAGTAAGCGCAAAATCGACTGGGAGGTAACACTTTTTCCACACCCCGATTCACCAACCACCCCTAGTATTTCACCTTTATCAACATTGAAGGTAATTCCATCGACTGCTGTAACGCTTCCTCGTTCGGTCTGAAAACTTGTCTTCAGATCTTTTACCTCCAAAAGAGGTTGTTTCGACATCGTAATCACCCTATCTTTCAAGAATTTTGTTATGCCTTAGGAACGCTTTTTCACATTATTAATACGGGGATCGATTAAATCACGAAGGCCATCACCTAATAAATTCAAACCTAATATGCACAGAATAATCATAATTCCTGGAAATACCGTCATCCACCACGCTTCAAAAATAACGATCTTCCCGTCATATAAGATGTTACCCCAACTTGGATCTGGAGCTGGGACACCAGCTCCTAAAAAACTTAATGCAGCTTCAACAATAATAGCCTCAGCAAAAACGAATGTTGCCTGAACTACAAGTGGTGAAATCGTGTTTGGCAAAATATGCAGCCAAATTATCCTCGCAGTACTTGCTCCTTGTGACCTCATTGCCTCTATATAAGTTTCTTCACGGACTACAAGAGCAGCGGAACGGATGACCCGTGCTATATAAGGGCTAAAAACTATACTTAACGCGATGATGACATTTTCGGTTTTTGGGCCTAAAGCCGCCATTAAGGCTATAGCCAATAAGATAGCTGGTACTGACATTAGCCCATCACAAATTCGCATTAGGAGATGATCCAGTGCACGGTAATAGCTTGCAAATAGGCCAATAATCATCCCTATAATTGAAGACAAGGCTGCAACGGCAAAACCAACTCCCATTGTGGCACGTGCACCATAAGCAACACGGGATAGTAGATCACGTCCAAAGTTATCGGTACCTAATATATATTCACTGCCTGGTCCTTGTAAACGGTCGGTTACTTCCATTTCATAAGGATCGAATGGAACTAATAACGGCACTAAGAGGGCAAACAAGATTAAAAAGATAGTAATGGCGCCTCCAGTTACCATCATCTTATTGGCCAATAGCCGTCGGACAAACAATTGCCTTTGTTGTTTTTTTAAGCTATGTTTAATATTTGAAAGTTCTACATTAGATCCATTCGACCTCATGCAATACACACCTTTCTATTTACGTTCTAATCGAACGCGTGGATCAACTACTCCGTACAATAAGTCAATGATCAGGTTGATGAAAACGTAAGAAAAGGTTACAAACAGTACCACACCCTGAATAACGGCATAGTCGCGACGTTCTACTGAATTAATTATTAGCTGGCCAATGCCAGGAATATTAAAAATAGTTTCCGTAACTACAGCACCTGCAACTAGGGTCCCAAACGTTTGACCAATTACTGTGAGAACAGGTAGAAAAGCATTTCGTAGCGCATGTTTATATACTACATTTCTTTCCTTTACACCTTTAGAACGAGCCGCTTTAATAAAATTTGTGTTTAACACTTCCAACATTGAGGAGCGAGTCATACGAGCAAAAAGGGCAGCTTGTATAGCACCTAATGAAATTGCCGGCATAATGAGGTACTGAATATGGTTCCATAACCCACTACTTAAAGGCTGATATCCAGCTACTGGTAACCATTCTAGTTGAACGCCTACCAACAATATTAAAAAAAGTCCTAATAAAAAGCTTGGCACAGCCATACCCAACAAGGAAAAACCCATAATAGATTGATCCATAGTTGACCCCCGTCGCTTTGCAGCAGCTATTCCAAGGGGGACAGCAATTAACAAAGCCACTATTTCTGCTAAAAGCGCAAGAGAAATTGTAGGCATTATATGGTTACCAATAGCTTGTGTAACTGGCTCTTCCATGAAATAGGAGAAACCTAAATCCCCCTGAAATACACCAAATATCCAATTCATGTATTGTTCATATAATGGAAGATTGAGACCAAGCTGTTGACGTAACTCCTCAATTTGTTGAGCAGTAGCTTGTTCACCTAAAATGACAGACGCAGGATCACCAGGTGTCAGATGAATTATCATAAAGATAACTACTGACACAACTAATAAGACAGGCACAAGTGAAAGAATCCTTTTTAATATGTATAGATACATAGATAGACCTCCTTTAACTAACAGATCTATAATCTCATCCTAGAAACTTGTTAATGCTCCTCTGCAAGCAGATACAATTAATTACCAACCACTTTTCTATAGATTCAATATATTACTTTTTATATAATTAGTTTGCTAGTATTCTATTCTCTAACTTGTCCTATAATGACAATCTTTTAGAATTTTTAAGGAAAATTCCTGTAAATAACCTTCCTTTAAGTAGACTAATACTGAATTTATTTATGGTTATCCAAAAGATCTCATTATTAAAGTCAGTTATAAAAGGTTTATAACTGATACTATATTTCAATTACTTTTTATGAATATTACAAAATACACCTCTAAAAACCTTTTCAGTTTTTAATTTTTCCCACCTATAATAAGTTAAACGGCTTATACGGAATGGTTCGTATCCCAAAATAGAGGGGGTTTGATAAACTCAATTTTGATACCAGTCATCCGATAAATACCATGACGTCGAATTGACTCGTTTCGTTCAAGAAAGACAAAATAGTATTGGAGAGAAATGCTATTTTAACTAAATGACTTTTCACACCATGAAGCAACAGAACTAAAACTAAAAAAAGGCCGCCAGTTCTATCAAACCAGCAGCCCTTATCAATATATATTCAGGATTCTTTACAAAACCTGGAATGTGACAAAGTCACTTAAAATGATCGGTAGCCCCTATCAGTCGTCTAAAATAATCTAGCACTGAACCCAATTATCTCCCCTACAGTTTACTTAATATAGTATCCAGTAAGCTCAGGTAGATCTTTACTCACTAATCTTCCATTCCTAAAAATTTCTTTGCCATCTAACTTAATGGTTGGATACCAGAAAATATTGTCAAGGTGTCCATTAACAATAAGTTCACCACCCATTGTAGATTCATTGTTACCCATTCCGACGTGTCCGGTGCCGTAGATAGATTCATCTTCAATGAACTGTCCGCGTAATTTTGCTTTAGGATTTAAACCTATACCTAATTCAGCTACTTGACGGATACCAGGATCACCTACTTCTTCAAGACGCATTTCAAGTAGAGAAGCCTCATTACCTCCCTCAATCTTTGAAATATTTCCATCTTCTACGGTTACATAGATAGGTTCACTTACCATACCAATTGCTGAGTGAGCAGCATCTACGACAATTTTACCTTGAGTTGTGCCTTCTAATGGTGCGATATTCGCTTCCACACAAGGAGGGGCTGCGAACTTATCTTCATATTCTTTTTTTCCTTTGTGTAACCAACCATGCTCAAGGTCAATATTGTATCTACCTTTTAGATTGAACCATAGATTTGTACCAGCTGGTGTTGTTACTTCAGCTTCGTTGGCCTCTGTAAGCATTTGATTAACAGTCATAACAGTATCCTTGATTGCTTCAAAAGGGGTTTCAACCATTGTACGGGCGAATAACTCATCATCAACAGATGGAATGGTTAAGCAACGAGCGCCTGCGCGACTGGCATCACGACGAGCTTTCGTGTGACTCATTGACCATACTGTTGGCATGAAAACAACGTCAACAGCTTTCATTGCTTCACATACAGATTTATTCGGATTCATACCATGAAGTCTTCCATAAACAGGCATAATCACCAAATCAACATTTTTTGTTACTGATAAGGCTGCAGCCATAATTGCTTCACCATATTTAAGACTAGCGGTATCGGTAATAATTAAGACATCTTCACCTGGTTCTACCTTTGCACATTCTGTTACAAGAATTGATGCACCTTTAAAAATATCTGGTCTTACGTTCATAATAATTCAGTCCTTCCCCTTATAATGTTGTACTTTTCTTTGCAATTTCTGGTTGTTGCAATCGAGAAAACATGTTTAATGTCTTTTTTGATGGTTGGGTCATTTTGCTTACGATAATGATCAGTGTTAAAGAAATAGCCAAGGTTGGAATAATTGGATCAATGTTATTTGGTACAAATCCAACCCCCTGTCCCAATCTCCAAATAATTGCAATAGCGGCTCCGGAAATAATACCGGACCAAGCCGCTTCCTTCGTCATTTTTCTATAATACATACTCAATAGAATAACCAAGCCTCCAGCACTACCGGCAATAGCATATGCAATATTCATCATCTCAATGATAGATGCTGGTCGCCAAATCCCAATTGGTATTGCAACAACAGCTAGAATTACAATTACAAGTTTTGAATAACCAAGAACTCGTTTTTCGGAAGCATTTTTATTAATAAGCGTTTTATAGATATCAAGAGTTAAGCTTGTAGCAGCTGTTAACAACCAAGTGTTTACGGAAGATAAAATCCCAACAAATATTGCTGCCATGCCAAGTCCTACGATAAATGCTGGTGCATAATCCACCATTGAAACCATCCAAATTGTTTCTGCATCAGCAATATTTGGATACAAGATCTTTGCTGCTGTAGCAGTTGCAAAAATCATAATCCAGAAGGGCAGGTAAATTACAGAAATTCCAATACCTGCTTTTATTATTTCCCGTTCATTTTTAGCTGTGAAGAAACGGGTTAGAAATCCTGGATGCCCTAAGTAACCAAGACTCCAAATGATAACCCATGATAGTGATGCAAAAGTTCCAACACCACTCGTATTTGTAAAGAAGTTGGGCGACTCTGCCATAACAAAAGTTGTAATTTCGCCCCATCCCCCAGCTGCATTAATAATGATTGGAAAAGCTATAACAGATACGATTAGAAGAATGAACATTGCAATAAAATCACTATTAAGCACAGAAATCATTCCGCCAAAAACAGTTAATAATACGGTGACAACACCAATAATGAGAATACTAGTGGAGTAATTAAATCCAAACATACTCTCAAATAATAAACCACCCTGTACATAAAGGGTTCCCATTAGAATAACCATCCAAATGGTAACTAAAAGTGAGAACACAGGTTTTAATAGAGGACTATCAAAGCGCTCCGCTAAATATTGAGGTATAGTAAACTTACCAAATCTTCTAAGCTTAGGCCCTACAAAGAAACACATAATAAAAAACCCTAATGAACAGCCAATTAAGATCCAAAAAACAGAAGCACCTGTATTATAAAAGGAAGCTTGCATTCCCAGGAAGGCTGCCCCGCTAATTGTTGAAGCCATCAATGACCCAACAATTAAATACCAGGGTGCTTTTCTTTCAGCAATAAAGAATGAATTAACATCCTTAGCCTTTGTATAAGCAACAATAACAACAATTATCAAAAGCGCTACTACTAAAAAGAATCCAAACAATGTCCAAAAACTCATTTATTCCCCTCCTTTATAATGCTTTAATATAATGTTAAGCGCTTTCATCCTTTTCCGACTGATACCTATCGTTTTTTAATAAATATGTTCCAAGAATTATTGCCGCCACTATATTAGCGACTCCAACTAGTACAATGATAGACATATCAAATAACCACTCGATTTCTTCCACCACCTTTAGGTTTATAATTTACCGATATTTCTATATATTCTATTTATTTTAGTATACACACCCCAATTTGATATGTATAATATTTATTATATTAAATATTGATACTATTCAAATATCAATCTATAAATGGATGTCGGTGTAATATCCGAAGAGTAATCGAAAAGTAATAATTGTATAGGGGTGTTCAATATGGAATTAAGGCATTTAAAATATTTTATTGCGGTAGCAGAAGAGCTTCATTTCAGAAGGGCAGCTGATAGGTTACAAATGGCTCAACCTCCACTCAGCCAACAGATTAAAAAGTTAGAGAGCAATTTAGAAGTGTCCTTATTTAATCGAACCCAAAGGAAAGTAGAATTGACGCAGGCAGGACGGGTATTTCTAGAAAGGTGCTATGAAATCATAGATCTCATTAATTCTACTACTGAGGAAGTAAAGAGGGTTCAAAGTGGTGATATTGGCCAATTCACTCTAGGCTTCACCGGTTCAGTAACCTTTGATTTACTCCCTAAAATTTTGAGAGTATACCAATATTATTACCCGGACGTTCATATCAACCTAAAACAGTTAACCACTTCAGAACAAATAGTTGCTCTTAATGAGGGAAACATACATATTGGCTTACTCATTTCCCCCATTGAAAGTACAACTTTAGAAATTGAAGACTTACGCAAAGAAACTTTTCTTGCTGTATTGCCTAAAGATCATAGGTTAGCTAATGAAGAGCATTCTTTACATCCGTCAATGTTAAAAGATGAGCGTTTTATTATGACGGCAAAAGAAGCTGGATCCGCCTATTATTATTCTACAATTAGCTTTTTACATAAAAATGGTTTTAGCCCGAAGATATCTTTAGAAGTCCAGGAGTTATACACCGTCGTCGCAATGGTAGCATCTCGCTGGGGAATTGCTTTATTACCAGAATCAATTAGATTTTTAAAAAATCCCGAAGTAGTATACAAACAACTGGAAAATAGTTTTACAACCAAAACGTCTATTGCATATCGCAAAAAAACAAATTCACCAATTGTTGAATCTTTTATTAAATTAGTTAAGGATCACTTTCAAACGAAGGACTCTATTTAACAGGAGTGGATGTGAATAGATCGTTTTTCACAAATCGGTTGTAAAAGCACTAAAAATATTAAAAGAAGTTTATTAAACTAAATATATAAGAAAATATAATAAAGAAAAGGAAAGAATCAACTTAGAAAAACGCTACCACATATAATAATTTCAACTAGACAAGTAGGGAGTTCCCAGGCTTCATAAATAACTTCTAACAATTTATTGACCCAAACAAGACCGATAGTAAGATAGTAAGTAAACTATTAAAAGGGTATTTTTTGATACAATACAGTTAAGCAAAAGGAACATATTGTGGAATACCAACGAAGGGATCGGTATAAAAAGTGAAAAACATTTACCCTTTTTGTTTAATTTAACAGCACTCAAAAAACCCTCCATAAGCAAAAGCCACCCAAACGTCATTACCCACTCTCAGCAGGCTGCTTCTCCCTTTCTAAAAACAGAGAAAGAAGCAATCCTGTCACAGCAAACAAAAATGCGACGAAGAAGGCTGTTTTCACACCGGTCAAATAATTAGCTGGCTGTACGACTGCCTCAGTTCCGGACGCTACATTACTGATAAACGAAATAATAAACGTCAGTCCTAATGATCCCCCGAATTGGCGAGCTGTATTGATTACCGCAGTCCCATGCGGAATCAGCTTATCAGGCAAAGCATTGATGCCAGCGGTCATGATGGGCATATTAATCAATGCCACCCCGCCCATGGCAACCATAAATAACCCCATCGTAATAATAAATGGCGTATGAAGACCAAGAATTAAATGAAAGCCGAGTGTGCTTAGACTGAGCAGCACAAAGCCAATAATTGCAATTGTTTTGCCACCGTATTTATCAAACAATCTTCCTGCCAAAAGCGACATAGCAGCAAGTGTCAGCGCTCCGGGCATCACAATCAGGCCTCCGTAATAAGCTGAGAACTGCTGAGCATTCTGTACATACATCGGCAAAATCGTCTCGATTGAGATGAGCAGACTGAACGAAAGGATGGATACAAACGCAATCAGTGCAAAGACAGGCACTTTTAGCACACGAATTTCCAGAATAGGAGTCTCGAGCCGCAACTGACGAACCACAAATAAACCCAATGCTAGGGTTCCTGTAATCAGACTTGTAAGTGTAACTGGATCGGTTATACCACCTTCCTGTATGTTATTAAATCCGTAAAGCAATCCACCAAAACCAA
This sequence comes from Virgibacillus sp. JSM 102003, assembly GCF_041949995.1. Lineage (NCBI taxonomy): Bacteria > Bacillati > Bacillota > Bacilli > Caryophanales > Bacillaceae > Virgibacillus > Virgibacillus sp. JSM 102003. The sequence continues at coordinate 212,039 of NZ_JBHFQH010000003.1, read as the reverse complement.
GCGTTGACAGTATAATGGATAAGATGTCGATGTCTGTTTTTCTTTGCTCGGTAATATTGCGCATATAAAAGAAAGTAAAAAGCAGAATACATGCTGCAATCGGTAGGGTTATTAGAAACAACGAACGCCATTCAAAATAGCTAATCACAACACCGGAAATAGGCGGGCCAACCGCGGGCGCAACGTTAATCACAAGCCCAGCCAATCCCATCGCATATCCTCTTTTTTCTTTTGGATACAAAAGGAACAACAGTGTCTGCATTAACGGTATCATTATGCCAGACCCCATGCCCTGAATAACACGCCCTACGATCAGAGTGGGAAACGAAGGTGCAATCAAACAGATCAATGTCCCTGCAAAAAACAAGAACATGGCACTCATCATTAATTTCCTTGTTTGAAATTTATCAATAAAATAAGCCGTTATCGGAATCAGAACGGCAATAGTTAACATGTAACTGGTTGTCAGCCATTGGACTTCCGTTGAGTTAATCTCGAAAGCACTCATGATTTTTGGAAAAGCTGTAATGAGCAGAAATTGTGTCAAAACAGATAAAAAAGCGGCCGACAATACAATCGCTACAATTAGGCGTCTTTGGATTCGTGTTAGATTTACCGCAGTCATCTCACCTGCCTCCCTTCGTAGTTTTACGTTTCCTATTTATATACAACCATATTACATGTCACACAATGTTTCGGCAATCAACTAACAAACGCTGAACACTTAAATTAGAAGTGTGTTTCTGATTATGTAATCTTATCAAAGGCCGTGCACAAAATCATAGATGGGATTAATCGTGCCATCCCCACGAAACATCAAACCCAAAATAAAAAAGTCGCCAGTTTCAAAACAGCTGTCCTAGCTATTATTATTGTATAATTCAACAAAATTTGGGAAGTGACAGGCACATTGGCCCTCCTTCCACAACCACCAAATGAAGCAATAGAAACGCCCTCATGCTTCCTCTTCCCTAAAATCAGCTGACCTGCTAAACTTAATGTAACGAAGCAGGTGATTACATGACAAACGTTGTTAAAATATCGGTACGGCATCTAGTGGAACACGTATTTCGAAGTGGGAGTATTGAGTCCGGTGGTTTCCGTTCAGCGAACCCTCTTACAGATGGTACAAAGGCTCACCAGAAGATACAAAAAATGTACAAAAAAGATGATCAAAAGGAAGTCTATCTAAAAAAGGAGATTCCTTTTGAAAATATAAGCATTCATGTGGACGGACGCTGTGATGGTTTGCTTTTTCAGGAGGACGGTTCAGTAATCGTTGATGAAATCAAGTCTACTTCACATGCGCTCGGTACTATTACAGAAGAGACCTACCCAGTACATTGGGCCCAGGCTATCTTCTATGCATATATTTATGCGCTAGATCAGGAGCTAGCGGCAATAACGATTCAGCTTACATATGTGCAAGTTAAAACAGAAGAGCAGAAACAGTTTCAACGTACTATGACACTTACCGAACTTGAAGACTTTGTAATGGAAGTGGTCAGTCAATACGCTACATACGCTAAAGCTAAGATTCAGCATATAAATAACAGAGATACCAGCAGTAAAGAGCTGGCATTTCCTTATGGGGTCTACCGGGATGGCCAACGCAAGCTTGCGGGATCAGTCTACAAAACGATACTTGATAAAAAAGTTCTGTTTGCCAAAGCTTCCACTGGAATTGGTAAAACGATTTCCACTATTTTTCCAGCAGTTAAATCGATTGGGGAAGGCAACCTCCAGCGCATCTTTTACCTGACTGCAAAAACCATTACCAGACAAGCAGCTGAGGAAGCATTCCAGTTGTTGATTGAAAATGGGCTGGAAATGAAGGTTGTCACCATTACAGCAAAAGACAAGATCTGTTTTCAGGAGGAAGCTATATGTACCGCTGAGCATTGTCCTTTTGCTGAAGGTTATTATGACCGGATTAACGAGGCGATTCTAGACATTTTTGAAAACGAATCATTAATGAGCCGTACAGTGATTGAAGCCTATGCACGGAAACATCGCGTTTGTCCATTTGAATTTTCGCTTGATCTTGCTTACACAGCAGACGCCGTTATTTGTGATTATAACTATATATTCGACCCTAGAGTGTCCCTGAAACGCTTAATAGAAGACCAGAAAAGACAAGCAGTGCTACTCGTCGATGAGGCACATAACCTAGTTGATCGTGCACGGGAAATGTACTCGGCGGTGTTATTCAAATCAGCTTTTTTACAAGTACAAAAAGAATACAAAGATATAAATGGCGCTGTTGCTAAAGCCGCAAAGGCGGTCAATGTTTGTCTCGCTGAAAAGCGAAAGCAGGCAAATATAGTAGAAAAACAACTGGATGAAGACCTGGCAGTCCTGGTGGAAACGTTCACTGCAGTGGCAGAAGAAGAATTGGTTCAAAGTGAGGAATCCAATCAACTTTTAGTGGATACTTATTTTGCTGCCAGTAACTTCGCAAAAATCTGCCGGCTCTATGATAAATGCTTTGTTTCTTATGTTGAAGTAGACAAGAACGAGGTAATGTTGAAGCTGCTTTGCTTAGATCCATCACACCTGCTTCAGCAAATGGGAAAAGGTTTCCGTTCTAAAGTTTTCTTTTCGGCTACACTAACACCAGCGGATTACTATAAAAATCTGTTAGGAGGAACCAAGGATGACTATGTGTTATCCATCCCCTCTCCATTTGTCCATGAAAATGCAGAGATTCTTGTTAAGCCTTTGTCCACACGCTATCGTGACCGTGAACAGACACTGTTGCCAATGGTCAAGTTTATTCTTGATGCCCTGAAAAAGCATGAAGGGAATTTCATCATCTTTTTCCCGTCCTATAACTATATGAATAAGGTTTTCGAAGTATTTAAAACGGAAGCACCAGATGTAAAAACAATTGTCCAGGAAACCGGGATGTCGGAGGAGTTACGGGAGGATTTCCTAACTGCCTTCAAGGCAAGCGCAAATGAAAGATTGGTAGGATTTGCGGTACTTGGTGGCGTTTTTTCAGAAGGGGTCGATTTGAAAGGAGACCGGCTTTCTGGCGTCATGGTCGTTGGGGTCGGGCTTCCGCAAATCGGATTCGAACGAGATATCATCAAGGATTATTTCACTAATGAAGGACATAATGGCTTTGATTACGCCTACGTCTATCCTGGAATGAACAAAGTTCTGCAGGCTGGCGGCAGACTCATAAGGTCTGAGGACGATCAGGGGACCATTGTCTTAATAGACGACAGATTTTTACAGCCAAAATATCAGAAGCTATTCCCGGAAGAGTGGCGGCATTATAGAGTGGTTTGAAGCATGGAATTTCTAACATCCTGCTTCACCTTTTTTCGGGTGCCCTTGCTGAACAGAGTAATCGTTTCACCTGCAAGAGCGCCTATTGTTATACCCTATTTACGTTCTTGTTGTGTTTGCACATTAATCAACTTCTTCTTTATTGGTATTTATAAAAAATAACTTCTTAGATTTATATCACTGTGTTTAAACAGTTTTATTAAAAAAGCTCTATCTCATAGAGAATAATCCCCGTTACAATTCAGCTGGGACAAGGAACCTGTCCCTCATGTCCCCAATGAAGCATGGCAACGGTGGTTCTAACCTAGTTCTTTTTCAGTCTACATAGAAAGGTTGATTTTATTACAGATTAACAAGTGACAGACGCCACTCAAAAGTGCTATAATATTCACCAAAGTTGTATTTGGGTGTAATTAGTTTTGTATGATAGTGAAAACTCCACACGATTACATAACAATGGGGCAGGAGGTTCTTTTATTGTTTGCAAAAGAGCGGCGTGAAAAAATTATAAAAATGATCCATATTAATAAGTCAGTCAAGGTCTCTCACTTGATTGATAAATTTGGTGTTTCTTTTGAAACCATCCGACGCGATTTGGAAAGCTTGGAAAAGGGTGGCTATCTAAAGCGTGTACACGGTGGGGCTGTTCTAGACGAAGTGGACAGCCGGGAGTTAACCTTTACAGTCAGAAAAACCAAAAATGAAAGCGAGAAGAAAGAACTTGCCAAAACAGCAACCCGCTATGTAACAGAGGGGCAGTCCATCGCCATTGACGTGAGTACAACGAATACCGAATTTGCAAAAGCTTTGAAATCCAGATTCAAACGGCTGACTGTACTGACCAACTCCATGGTGATTGCACGAGAGCTCTCTGAAATGAACGATTACACCATTCTCTTTGCTGGCGGAATTCTTAGGAATCAAGAGTTGTGTTCCGTTGGGGACTATGCAGAAGATTTTGTTTCAAACTTTCATATTGATACGTTTTTTATGAGCGTTAGTGGAATTTCCCTTATGAGAGGTTTGACTGATTATGGGATAGGTGAAGTTCAATTAAAGAAAAAAATGCTTGAAGTTGCACAAAATTGTGTTGTCCTGGCTGATAGCACCAAGTTTGATGTAATCTCCCTTGTAAAAGTATGTGAATTTAACCAGATAACTCGGGTTGTGACGGACAGCATGATTAGTGAAAATGTAGTTGAGAGATTTCAGCAAAACGGAATTGATATTGTCTATTCATAACTGACACCGGCCCTTTGAGGATCTTGGTAAAGATTTAATAAAACAGCATCTAGTTGATTTCCAGAATCTAATCTAATATAGGCACGATCAGAGGCTCACGATTCAATCTAAAGAATCTGAGCTTTTTTTATGCATTAAAAAATAAAACTTCATCAAACACTGTTATGTCGGTACTTTTAACACATTACCTATGAAGTATTAACTAGAATACGGTTGACATGAATAAATTTACTTGTAAACTAGTTAATGACAAACAAACACACAAAACACACAAACTCACAATTTGTTTATGTGTGTTTCTTACATTTTTTTACCTTATCAAAAGACTGGAAACTTGAAAGGAGGTGTCGAATGAGCAGAATCCGAATAAATCATCAGGAATACGACATAGAAGGAATCCTTTTTGATAAAGATGGGACGTTATTGGATTTCGGCTCCCTTTGGTTGAATTGGACAGAACAGCTTGTTGAGAGCATAGCACACAAAACGGATAACATCTGTCAAAAACAAACGTTTGCCAATTCGCTTGGGTTTTCCTATAAATCATCTACATGGGACCCAGGAGGACCGCTTGCAATAGGGTCCATGCAGGATATCCTGACAATACTTTCACTAAACCTTTATCAACACAACATCCCATGGAACCAGGCTTTTCAAACCGTAAATGAAGTATACAGCGAATTGGAAAGCGGCCTGGATGATGAACTGTCGCTTAAACCTATTAAAGGTTTGCATACCTTTCTTGAAAAGGCAAGCGAGCAGTCGGTTAAGATGGGGGTTGTTACATCCGATAACCACCAAACTGCTAAGAACCATTTAAAAATCCTGGGAATTGACCACTATTTTGCATCCGTGATCGGACGTGATCTTGTAAAATATGGCAAACCATTTCCGGAAATGGTACATATCGCGTTGGACCAACTGTCACTTAATCCCGAAAAAACATTAATTATTGGAGATTCCAACGGGGATATGCTGCTGGGCAAATACGGCAAGACCCTGGCAAGCATTGGCATTGGAAAAAAAAATCAAACCCATTTAATTAATGCTGATCATGTCATCGAGGATTATACGCCAGAATTTATTAGTATGGACGAATGAAAGGAGACTGTTAAAACATGAAAAAAATTATTTCATTGACGATTCTAATAGTCGTTGCGCTAATCGCAGCAGGTTGCAATGACAATAGCGAGAGCAGCAGCGACAATAATGATGAACCAGTCAGCATCTATACCCACAATGACTCTGAGGAGATGCAAGCATTTGTAAAAGGAATGACAGAAGAAACCGGAATTGAAGCTGAGGTGTTACGCTTGTCAAGTGGTGAAGCGTGGAGCCGGATGAAATCAGAAGCGCCGGATTTTGGTGCGGACATGCAATGGGGAATGTTACATAGTTTTGCGATTAAAGCAAAGAAAAATGATTACCTTGCCTCATACAAGTCACCCACTTGGAAAGATATCCCTGATAAATTTAAAGATCCCGATGGAAAATGGTACGGCTGGTCTTACTGGTTTAACATGCTGGCTGTAAATAAAGAAATCATTAAAGAAAAAGGCCTGGATGTACCACAATCATGGGAAGATTTATTAGACCCGCAGTACAAAGGTGAAATCGTACTGCCGGACCCTGGAACATCAGGAACAGCCTATCTGTTTACCTCCACCATTCTACAAATAATGGGTGAAGAAAAAGGATGGGAATACCTTGAAAAGCTGGATAAAAACGTTGGCCAATATACAAAGTCAGGTTCCGCACCAGCACAACTCGTTGCCCAGGGTGAATATGCAATAGGGATCACATGGGATCAGGCGGTTTATGAACGAATCGAGCAAGGTTATCCAATCGAAGCAGTCATCCCTGAAGAAGGAGTGGGCTACAGCCTCGATGTTGTATGGATGTTTAAAAATGCCAAAAACAAAGAAAAAGTAAAAAAAATCATTGACTATATCGGTACAACGGACGCTATGAAGATAGCAGCAGAACATCGATCCATGGTAACGAATCCTGATATTGAAGCAGGTGTTAAAAATATCGAGAAACATTTGATTGATTATGATGCCGTTTGGGCTGCAGAAAACCGGGATCGTATCATGCAACAATGGAAGGAAAATTTTAATTAAAAAGAAAAGCGCAAGCGACCGTTTAGCAACGTACAAACTGGAGCACTCCGCAATGAGATAAAGGAAACACGGTAAGCTGCAAGCGAACCGATGTTGACTTATCGTAGTGAGGAGTGTGAAGTTTGCTAGTTGCTGGGCGCTGAAGCTGGACATAGATTGTTCCACTTGAGAACATAATAACGCTTAAATTTTATACTTTCTTATCTTTTAAAAAAGGGGTGTCTTACTTGGAAATAAACGGCACAAGCCTTGGTCATCCAAAACCTTTTCTGCATAAGTGGAAGAGGTTTTGGTCAGAACCATTATTCGCAATAGCAACCATTATTCTCGCAATATCAATCATTCTGTTTATTGTTGCTCCTGTCCTTGCTGTGTTGTTAAAAAGCTTTGGGCTGGGAACAGGGGCATTCACCCTAAATTATTACAGCGAGTTTTTTCAATCATCCTACTACTTTGAAGCACTGTTGAACAGTATGTATTCGGCTGTTGTAACAACGATGGCTGTTATCGTGCTAAGTATTATCGTCTCACTATATGTAACAAGGTCACAAAGTATTGCTGCCCGGTCCTACAAAGGTATTGCTTTACTTCCACTTGTTGCACCGCCATTTATTTTCTCATTATCGCTAATTATATTATTAGGGCGTAACGGCGTAATCACGCAATATCTTAATGATCTTTTCGGCTGGCAGTTCAGTATTTATGGCTTCTGGGGTGTTGTTATCGCACAGATTATTGGATATTTCCCAGTTGGTTATATGCTGGTAGAAAGCACATTGCGTACAACCAACGCCAGTCTCGAACATGCTTCGTACGATTTAGGTGCCAATCAACGAAAAACAATCTTTAATATTACACTTCCATTAGCAAAATCGGGAATCATTAAAGCTTCATTGCTTGTATTTGTTATGGCACTAGCAGACTTTTCAAATCCGCTGATTATTGGTGGAGGGCTGCCATTCCTCGCATCTGAAGCATATTTATTGGTTGTTGGACAGCAAAATATTGAACTCGCTGCCGTTTTAGGCGTATTTTTGATTATACCGAGTCTAATCGTTTTTGTTTTCCAGACGTATTTTATGAAAGAAGCAAACTTGGAAACAATCGACGGCGAGTCTGGCGGTTCAGCACCTCCATTAAAAGGGTATTTGAAAACAATCATCGTATCTATATCAACTGCTGTGATCGGTTTTATTTTATTGATGTTTATAATGGTTGTACTTGGAGCATTTGTAAAAATTATCGGAATCAATAATACGTTTACACTAGAGCACTTCTCGAATCAAACAGGTTGGGATTCCCTGTATACCAGTGTCATTGTTTCCTTTTTTGGAGCAATTCTGTCGGCAGGACTGGGTATCCTTCAAGGTTTCCTCTTTGCCAGAAAACCGATACCCGGAAAAAAATTACTTGAGTTTCTTACATTGTTCGGTTTAGCAGTACCGGGCACTGTGATGGGGATAGGCTATATTCTTATTTTCAACGGATCGCCATTCTTCCTGACAGGTACCGTTATGCTGCTTATCTTGAACATGGCATTCCGTAAAATCGGCGTTGGACTGGAAGCAGGTATTAGTAAAATGCATCAAATCGACACATCGATGGAAGAAGCATCCAATGACCTGGGCGCGGGACCTTACAAAACATTTATAAAAGTCGTATTGCCTCTGTTGACACCAGCGTTTATGGCAGGTTTTGTTTACGCCTTTATGACCGCAATGGTTTCCATCAGCTCGGTGATTTTTCTGATTTCACCAGGTACCAACCTGGCCGCAGTATACATTTTAAATCTCGCCAATCAGGCACAAATTGGATCGGCATCAGCAATGTCCTTTATATTAATACTGATTGTTTTATCATGTTTGGGACTTCTGAAATTTATCGAAAAGCGAACAGGTGTCAAAATTTAGTGCGAAAGGAAGCGATTGCTTGACTCCAACTATATTAGAATTAAAAAATTTATATAAATATTTTAACGATGTCAAAGCCGTTGATGATATTTCCATCGATATTCAAAAAGGAGAGCTGGTTTCGTTTATCGGACCGAGTGGTTGTGGAAAAACAACTTTATTGCGAGTCATTGGCGGTTTTCACGAACAGGATTCGGGTGACGTAATCCTTGAAGAGGAGACAATCAGCCATCTACCACCGAATAAACGGCAGACAGGAATGGTTTTTCAAAACTATGCACTTTTTCCGCATATGTCCGTTTATAAAAATGTTGCATACGGTCTGAAACAGCAGAAAGTCCCAAAAAATGAACGGGACACCAGAATCAAAAAAGCATTATCGCAAGTTCAGTTGGATGGATATGAATCACGAAAGCCAAGCGAATTGAGCGGCGGGCAGCAGCAACGAGTCGCAATTGCCCGTTGCCTGGTTCTTCAACCTAAAGTTCTTTTGTTGGACGAACCACTCTCAAACCTGGATGCAAATCTGCGAATGGAAATGCGGGAAGAAATCAGACGGTTGAAAGATGAGCTTGATTTGACCATCGTTTTCGTGACCCATGACCAGGAGGAAGCCTTGAGTATTTCTGACCGGGTTGCCGTTTTAAATGGCGGTAAAATCCAACAACTGGATACACCTGAGGTTATCTATAATCAGCCGAGCAATGAATTTGTAGCCGATTTCGTTGGTCAATCCAACATCTTAAAGGGAAATATTGAGCCTGCGGGAGATGAGATTTCCTATTTTAAATCAAAAGATATGCATTTCGAAATGAAAACACCACAAAATGATCTGAGAGAAAAATCGTTAACATTGCTTATCCGTCCAGAACGGATTCGTATTGATGAATCTAGCCCCATTAAGGGAACCATCACAAAAACACTTTATAATGGAAGTTTCATCCGGTTCTTTGTCCAAATCGGCAAGGAAGAATTAAGCGTTGATCATTTTAATATGAATGAAAAAGTCAATTATAAACAAGGCGATACAATTGGAATTAAGCTTCCCTCAACCCCGCATGTGTTGACGAATCAGAAAAGTGGTTAATGTGTGCGGCTGGTGACAAGTGAAACTTCCAATTTAAATATAATAGATAAAATGGAAAAGGAGGTGCACAATTCTATTTTTGAGGGAGAAGAAACCCTCTATGAATCACATTGTTTCGAATCATAAAATTCAGGAGGTACTTACATGTCTACTATTTTTCAGAAAAAATTTACGAAATTTATAGTTGCAGCAATTCTAGTTTTCTCACTAGGAATGACTGCATCTACTTTGAACACACAAGCAGAAGATAATTCAGGAGATTCGAATACCACTTCGGAAGAACCAAATGTAGTTTTTCCAGTAATCAGTGACACACAAATCGGTCGATCTGAAGGTGGTCCGGAGAGATTTGACAGTGCTATGAATCAGCTTAACCAACTCGCACCAAATCAAGATGCACTCGTTTTTATTGGCGACTTAACCAGTCATGGCTATGAAAAGGAATATGACATATGGTCATCCATCTTTAATAAGCATGTTCAGCCTCAAGCGGAACAACTCATTGGTATTGGAAATCATGAGTATAATTATAACGGCCTTACCCCTGAACAATCACAACAACGATTTTTTGATAAAACAGGCATGGAATCTCTTTACTATCAAAAAAACATCAAAGGCTATGACTTTATAATGATGGGTGAAGAACGTGGATACTTTTATTCAAACGAGCAGGTTCAATGGTTAGGAGAGCAGTTAAAGCAATCAGAACAGAGAGATCCGAATAAACCAATTTTCGTTTTCTTGCACCATGGTATTAAAAATACAACATACGGAACGGAAGATTGGTATATTGAAAATGATAACCAGAAATTGCTTCGGGAAACACTTAAAAAATATCCGCAAGTAGTTTTAATTGCCGGCCATACACATTATCCTGTTAGTGATCCTAAATCTATCTATCAAAAAGACTACACCGCTGTCAATTCTGGTTCTATAGCTTATATGTGGACAGAAAAGGGATATCTTCAAGGTGAAGTTCCTGAGGCAGAGGTTAGTAACGGACTTCTTGTGAAAGTCTATGATGATGAAGTTGTCATCAAGCGCCGTAACTTTACCGGCGAACGTTGGGTACAGGATCCCTGGGTTATTAAAACTCCAGTAAAAAGTAAAGAAGACTTTAAATATACAGACGATCGTGATCAGGAAAGCCCTTATTTCGATAAGGATTCGAAGCTTTCCGTTGGTAAACTAACGACGAACAGCTTGAAAATATCTTTCCCACAGGCATTGGATAATTTATTGACACATTCTTATCAAGTAACTGCCATAAATCAAAAAACCGGGGAAATTGCAAATCAGTACAAGGCCTTTTCGGAATATTATAAAGGAGAGGTGCCAAGCTCATTAGAATTTCCTGTAAATGATCTTCAACCAGCTACAGCATATCAAATTAATGTACAGGCTATTGATGCCTTCGGAAATGTCAGTAATAATCTGACTACAAATGCAACAACACTAGCAGAAAGCGTTCTTGAAATGCAGGAAGTAGTCAAACGGTTTGAGGATCAGGGAGAGTTCGTGAACCATGGCGTCGCCCAATCACTGAAGGCCCAATTAAATACAGTAAACAAATTCACACAAAATAATGCTTCAGAAAAAGCTATTACACACATGACCGACGTTAAGTCTTTATTAGAGAATAGGAAAGAGAACAATCAAATATCTGATAAAGCGTATAACTATCTCATGATGAATACGGACAATTTAATCAACAAATGGAAATAGTTTAATAAAGTTAAATATAGCCATAAATTACTCAATTAAGTGAAAAAAGAGAGGGATTCTTCCCTCTCTTTTTTATGGCTGAATTTTTGCATAGGCACTGTTCTTATGCATCCTGTGCAAAATGAAAGGAGTACCAAGTAAAGCAGTAGAAACGCTTCTTCGTCTCCTCTCGCTAATAAAATACCACAGTGAAAAACACCATGGTAGAGCCAAAACTTATATTTGCAAAAAATAGTGCCACTAATCTAAGTAACACTATCCTCACTTTTGGATTTCTTAAAAGCTTCCCATAAACCCCATATATACATGATTCCAAGTGCGCGGTCATTCAGTCCATAACCGGGTCTGCTTCTTTCTCCCCAAATATGTCTACCGTGATCCGGTCTAACATACCCGGAAAACTGAGTTTCGTGATAACTCTTTACTACATTATAAATATCAACAGTTCCATCTTCTGTACGATGTGATGTTTCAATAAAGTCGCCGTTATCATACGTTTTTACATTTCTAATGTGAGCAAAATGGATCCGATTTGTAAACTTTCTTACCATATCAGCAACATCATTATCAGGATTAGCACCAAGTGATCCACTGCATAAAGTTACACCATTATATGGATCATCAACCAAATTTAAAAACCTCTGGATATTTTGTTTATTCGTTATAATTCTTGGCAGTCCAAATACTGACCATGGTGGATCATCAGGGTGAATGGCCATTTTGATGTCGTTTTCTTTGGCAACCGGAATAATTCTTTCAAGGAAGTATTGAAGGTTAGACCATAGATCTTCTTCGGTCACCTGCTTGTATTGTTCAAAAAGCTTAGATAGATGCTCAAGTCTTTCAGGTTCCCAGCCGGGCATAGTAAACGAAGAATTCCGAGAAATCATATCTACTAACTTCATTGGATCTGAATTTTTTATCTTTTCATTTTCAAAAAATAGGGCCGTTGATCCATCATCCATTTCCTTAAACAATTCTGTCCGTGTCCAATCGAAAACTGGCATGAAATTATAACAAATAACCTTCACACCCGCCTGTGCGAGCTTCTCTATTGTCTTGATATAGTTAGTGATATATCTATCACGCGAGGGTAATCCCAGTTTTATATCTTCATGAATGTTGACACTTTCTACAACATCTATATTTAGACCGCTTTTCTCTACCTGTTTTTTTACCTCTATGATCTTTTCATTAGGCCACTCTTCTCCTGCCGGAATATCATGCAAAGACCAGACTACACCTTCTACACCAGGTATCTGTTTAATATGTTCTAATTCTATAGTGTCGTTTCCTGTTCCAAACCACCTAAATACCATTCTCATTTTATTACACTCCCATTGGACTATACCTTACCTATCTTTTTTTAGGATTAGACCTTTTGAATAAGCTTTCTGGCATTATTCTCAATTTCATCCAGGCTTCCTTTTACCAGTGAACTACCTACACCTACAACTTCGGCTCCATTTATAAACCAGTCATCTATATTATCCAAATCCACTCCGCCTGTTGGCATAATTGACAATTGTGGTAATGGCGCTTTAAATTGCTTTATTGACTTTGGGCCAAAAACTCCACCTGGGAATAGCTTAATCAACGAACAGCCTGATGATAGTGCGGACATCATTTCAGTTACTGTCATACATCCAGGCAAATATGGAATTTGATAGAGATTGCATAACGATGCTGTTTCTTTATCAAATCCTGGGCTTACAACAAATTTTGCTCCTGCTTGCATTGCGATCTTAGCCGTAGTTACGTCTAACACGGTTCCTGCTCCAATTAATATATCTGGATAATTTTCTGACAAATTTACAATTGCCTTTTCCACCTGGGGGGTTGTATATGTTAACTCAATACTTGTAATTCCCCCTCGAATGCACGCTTCAGAAATTTCAATTGCTTCTTCACTTGAATCTGCCCGAATCACAGCTACTATTTTTGATTCCGTTATTTTTTGTAATATATTTACCATTTGCAAAGCATTCACTCCCTGCTAGATCTTAGTTGCTCCAAACCCACCGTCTACTGTTACCATTGAACCAGTAACAAATCCTGCAGCTTTTTCTGATGCTAACCAAATCACTGCGCCTTGTAATTCTTCAGGATTACCGAATCGTTTCATTGGCGTATGGTCCATGATTGATTTAACACGTTCTTCCGTTAGTATTTTACGATTTTGCTCTGCTGGAAAAAAACCCGGAATTATAGCATTTACTCTGATATTATAAGGGGCTAATTCCTGTGCCATAAATTCGGTAATACTATTAATAGCAGCTTTAGAAGCTGAATATGTTACTACCTTTGTCAATGGTGTTATTGATGAAACAGAAGATATATTGATGATGCTGCCACCACGTTCTCTCTCTTTGTTCTTCCGTGAGAATTCCTGACAGGTAAACATAACAGATTTTAAATTCACATCCATAATGTTATCCCACTCATCTTCTTTAATATCAAAGAAAGGTGTTGAGCTATTCACACCTACTGCATTAACCAATATATCCCATCCACCGTACTCATTATCAATAGTTTCAGCTACTTCTTTAATAGAATCCAAATGCAGCACATCTGTTTTAATAAAATCTACTTTTACATCATACTCTTTAATCTCTGTCAAAATAGAATTTGCTTTTTCTTCATTACGTCCAGTTAAAATAATATCAGCGCCACTTTGTGCTAAGCCTTTTGCCATAGACGAACCAAGTGTACTCGTCCCGCCCATAACAACTGCCATCTTACCTTGTAAATTAAACATTTCATTCATCAAAAAACCTCCAAACATTTTCCATCATACATCCTAATTATTACTCTGGATGGCATTTCATACATCAAGTAAAAAGGCTTTTACCAATTAGTCCTGAACGATTCTCATAACCGGCCTGATTAAACACGTTTTGAGAAGGAGCTAATTTACGTATCTCCAGGCCGTTCCACAACATCTTCTTCATAAACTTGCCGATAACCTACTGTATAGTCTGTGTCGCGTCCAACGGAATATATGGATTGATTACGTAAACAACTTGGAAGCATTCCCCTTACTCATCCGACCGAGATCCATTAGTATAATTAAGAATCCTATCTCTCAATAACCTTTTTATTCTCTAATTTGTTCAGAGCATTTTCCAAGTACGGTAGCCCCTCATTGTCACCAATGACTTCCACAACCATAGAACCAATTATATTACCAAACTTTAATATTTTCTCAGGACTCCAATTATTTAATATTCCGTAAAGGACGCCAGCATCAAATCCATCTCCAGCACCAACTGTGTCTATTTCATTAGTGTTTTTTTCCGAAGGCTGTTTGTATAAGTTATTATCAGTCCATAGCATTGCACCATTTTCACCCTGTTTGATAAATAAGTGGGAAATGGAATATTCTTTTACTTTTTCTACTAAGTTTTCTATTCTATCTGTATTAAATAACAATTCCATTTCGTCGATTCCAGCAAGTAAATAGTCGACATCTCCCATCCAACGCAGCAATGTAGCACGAGCCTTTTCTTTGCCCCAAAGTTTTAACCGGATGTTAGGATCCATCGAAATTTTCAAATTATGCTTTTTTGCCAATTGGATTGCTTTGTCAACAGTTGAAATATTTTGATCATTTACCGCTGGGAAAACACCTGTAATATGCAAGAGCCTAGCCTGTTTAATAAAAGATTCATTTAGTGAATCTGAATTTAGCGTTAAAGTAGGTGACTTCTGTCGGTAGTAAAATGTATTCGAAGAACCATCTCCATTTATTTCTTTAAAATTAATCGACGTCGGATAGTCTTTTATTAGTTTCACTTCACTAACATCAATACCTTCACCACGAGCAAAATTATATATATATCTACCAAATTCATCATGACCTAACCGGCTTATCCACCCTGTTTTCAATCCCAGTCGGGCACATCCAATTGCAACGTTAAATTCCGCCCCGCCAACTTTACGTTTAAAAGAGTTAACAAAACGCATTGGCCCAGTTGAATCAGGATCAAAAGTAATCATAGCATCGCCAATTGTTATAACATCATTCACTTGCAAAACCTCCTTTCTTTGTTGATTGCGAAAATGAATACTTGGATTATTCAATTCTGATGACTCTTCTTGTTTTGCCATAACACTTCAGCTGCACCCGATCCAAATAAAACACCACTTACAATGAACACTAACCCTATTAATTGTATAATTGAAACTTGTTCGCCTAGAAAAAATACTGCCCCTAGTATCGAAAACAAAGTACTTAAATTCATAAAGGCGGAGGTTTTAGCCGGTCCAACATATCCTACCGAATAATTATAAAGCATATGACCAATTGCTGTTGCCATTATTCCAGAGGCAAAAAGAATCGGCCAAAATAAACTGGGTACAAATTGAAAGGAGTAAATACTCCCTGGATTTTTCACTAAACTGATGGCAAACAATAAAGATGAACCAATCAAAAACATATATGCAGTTAATAAACGCGGATCTAACGTTTTAGAAACCTTTTTGATTATAATAAAACTAAGAACTTGACTGACAATTGCTATTAGTACAAAAGAGTCACCTAAGGAGATTGTACTAGTCTGATCACTCCCGGTAATGACGGTGCTCCATACACCAATTACGCCGAGTAAAAAACCGAACCATTGCAATTTTGAAGGGTGTATGCGAAGTAATACCAAGCTAAAAATTGCAGTTAAGATTGGGCCAGTACCCATAATTAATCCCGCATTTGTACCTGAAGTCATTGTTAATCCTACAGAAAGAAAATAATGATGAATAACAACATTCAGCAAAGCTCCTCCAACAATATATGGCCATTCCTTTATCTTTGGATATCGAACTAACTTCAACATTGATAAAATGAAGAATACCGTTAGTGAAGCTAAAAAAATCCGTAAAGCTGTCATCATAACTGGATCCATTTGGGCAGTTAAATACTTTACTGCCGGTAAATTCATCCCCCATACAAACATAACTAATATAAGAATGATGTACATTTTCAGGATGCTCATTTAATCACACTTTCGTTCTTAAAGACTACTTATTAAAAAATAAATCGTTCGAAATTAATAATTGGTGATAATGCTGCACCTATGCTCATGCTGTATCTTTCATTACCGAAGATTATTTTAGTTTTTTGATAGGGTATTTCTAAAGCATTTTCATTAATATACTGTAAGCATCCATTTGTAAAGTCATTATAATTATTGTATGGAGTATCAATCATGATTTGGTTAGGATTAACTAAATGAATTACCTGAACCAGTGCCTTACCTAAATTAATGCCGTAGTTTTTAACCACTCTATTTATTTCAAGTGAAGTATCATCTTGGTTTGATAGAACTTTTTCTTCTATTGGATAGGAATATCCAAGTTCACCTAATCTTCTTTTAAATGCGTTATTGCTAATCAGAAGTTCTAAACAACCTCTTTGTCCGCAAGCACATAATTCACCATTGGGATTAATAGAAATGTGTCCGATCTCACCAGCGGTCCAGCTTCCACCATTCATGATTTTATTATCAATAATAAATGTACCACCAACACCTTCCCCAACACGTACATAAAATGAACTACCACCATCTCTGTTGCCTTCTTTTTCAATAGCGCTTATCGCACTCATGTTTACACTGTTTTGCACAAAAACCGGTACATTATGATTTTCAAAATCCTGGAATGAAACATTCTTCCATCCCATATGAGTAGAGTTATATACAATACTTTTATGAGAATCAACTATACCAGGAATACCAATCCCAATCCCCAGAACATTATCATATTTTTCAAGTAATGTTTTTATCATTGAATCTAATTTCATTTTTATATAATCTGGATCTTTACCAATATAGGATAGAGTTTCTCTTTCTACTAACTCACCGTAATAATTAACTACAGAGTATTCAATCCCTTTTTTACTAATAGCAAATCCAAGAGATTTATAGCCTTTTTTATTAATCTCAATAATAACTTTAGGTCTTCCTTTTGATCCTGGTTCCTTAAAACCAGTTTCTTTTAAAATTTGATTATTAATAAACTCATCTACAATTAGTGAGATTGTATTCTTGCTTACATTCATTTGCTTTGCTAAATCTTGCCTAGACGTTTTTCCCAGCTGACGAATTAGGGATAACACCTTTCTTTTATTTTGCTCTCTAAGTAACCCTGTTCCTTTAGACAAAATTACACTCCTCTGTTCAAGTAAAAATTTACCACCACCTTATTATATATAAAAAATATTATAATTTCTTGATTTTACCCTTAAATTGATCAATAAATCTTGCATTCCATTCATCTCCGCCCGTAGCATTTCCGCTTTTCCAGATTGGAGGTTGAATATTCTCTTTTGCAAGTTGGTTAGTTGCTTCTATACAAATTGAATTTAAAATAAACGCATTTACAAATGTAGACATAGCACCAACTTTTTGTTCCTGTCCTTGAATTTCCAAAACAGCGTCTCCAACTTTAATTTTCGAATCAATGCTTACATCTGTTATATCATGAAGATTGTGTTTAGACGGGTGCCTAGCAGGATGATCGATAGGTGTATTTTCAGCATGCTCGACTGAGCTAACGCCAATTGTTTTTACGCCTCTTTCTTTGGCCTCTAACACCGCATCGATGGTCGCCGCGTTTATTCCATATGCATTTACTACTATTAATAGATCACCTGTTTGTAAGTGATTATCATCTATTACAATTCTTCCATACCCAGGTGTTCGTTCTATTGCCATCGATCTTAAAGCACCATTGCTTAACAATGTTCCTTCATCAAGGATAGCACTAGCATGCATCAATCCACCTGCTCTAAAGAAAATTTCTTGTGACGCAAGATTTGAGTGTCCACCTGGACCAAACACATAAAAAATCCTATCTTGTTTAATCTGTTCTGCAACTATTTGTGCTGCATCAATAATTTTCTCCTTTTCAGTTTTAACTATTTCTTTTAAGAAATTATTAATCTCTTCATAATATTTCAGTGTTAAATCCATTCTATTCACTTCCTTTTTGGTAAACGAGTTTACCTTTTTTGTATGTCTCTATGACTCTCCAATTACTAGATTTCGTATCAAGCAAAATCAAATCTGCAGGTGCCCCTATAGTGAGCCCTTTCCGCTGATCTATTCCCATTAATTTTGATGGATAAATTGAAGCCTTATTAATCGCTTCTCCCAGTTCGGCTACCTCACTGTCTACAAAGTGTTTTACACCTTGTAACAAATATTTAGCAGAGCCTGCTAACAAATTGGGATTATCCTTTAAAAATAATCGTCCGTTTTGTGATAATGTTACTTCCCCGCCAACAGCTGTAGTGTAATCACCTGGCATCATTCCTGATAATGCAACACTGTCACTAATGAGAATCATTTTATCTCTTTTCACTTTATTTATTACTTTTAAAACGTTTTTAGGTAAATGATTTCCATCAGATATTACCGATGCCCAAAGATTCTCTTCTGCTAATTGATCCCAAATATAATTTGGGTGTCTTGCTAGAGAAGTATGGGCGCCATTTCCTAAATGGGTTGATAATACAGCACCAGATTTCACAGCTTTATCAATTTGTTCGGCATTAGCAGAGGTGTGTCCTAAAGCAACTTTAACACCATTTTCTGTAGCCTTTTTAATAAAACTTATAGAATCTTGCCATTCAGGTGATAACGTAATAAGCTTAATCATCCCTTTTGCTTTTTCTTGTAAATC
This sequence comes from Virgibacillus sp. JSM 102003, assembly GCF_041949995.1. Lineage (NCBI taxonomy): Bacteria > Bacillati > Bacillota > Bacilli > Caryophanales > Bacillaceae > Virgibacillus > Virgibacillus sp. JSM 102003. Next base: position 192,975 of record NZ_JBHFQH010000003.1, on the reverse strand, counting down.
ACAAAACTCGCTCCAACTCGGAGGACGAACAAAATCTTTGGAATGTGCTCCTCTTGGTCCATCTTCCATAGAAATATATGGTCCCTCTAGATGGAATCCTCCGATTGCATTTACTTCATTTATAGAATTTAATGCTTGCACGTTTTTTTCAAAAATATAAGATAACTGATTAAATGAATTACTTATAATTGTTGGATAAAAAGTAGTTACACCAACTTGGTTTAAATAATTAATAACCTTACTCCACTCATCCTTTTTTAATGGGTTTTTATTAAAGTCTGTACCCATATATCCATTTATTTGTATATCTACCAAACCCGGAGTAATTATACTCTGTAAATTATCATCTGTTTCGATTTCTCGAATTGAATTGATTCGTCCGTTTAGTATTTTTACTTCTATTGGATTTCCTGTTTTGTAATGGATGCCTTTAACTACTTGTGTTTCTCTGTCTATCATGATTATTGACCTCCATAAGCCTCTTTATCTAGTAAAAGATGAGTATTACTGTGATTTCTTAAGATTGTTGCAGGACATGAAGTACTAATTTTATCATTCAACACTTTATATACTGCGTTCTTTTTAGAAACACCTGGTACCGTACATATCATGGAATTAGCTGATAATAAGGCAGGTATTGTTAATGTAAAAGCATGAGTTGGTACATCATTAAATGTTGGAAAACAACCGTCATTTACTTGTTGTTGGCGACATTCTTGATCTAACTCCACAACTTTTATTGTTTCAGGGTCTTGAAAGTCTGCAACAGGAGGATCATTGAATGCAATGTGTCCATTTTCTCCGATACCTAAGCAGACAATATCTATAGGCGATTGATTCAGTAAATTTTTATAACGATCTATTTCCGATTCGGGATTCGCATTACCATCTATAAAATGAAAATCCTTCATATTTACCTTACTAGTTATATTTTTTTGCAAATAATTTTTAAACCTCTCATCAGAATCAGAAGGAAGTCCAATATATTCATCCATGTGAAATCCTACAACCCGTGACCAGTCGATTTCATTATCCTTTGTCAGGTAATATAAGAATTCATTTTGTGAAGGTGCAGCTGCAAAAATAACTCTTATTTCCTGTTTTTGTTCTAATAATTGTTTTATTTGTTTAGCGGCGATGTCAAAAGCTGCCCTACCCATAGCTTCCCTGTCGGAATAAACAGAATACTTTAGTTGATCTTCCTGTCCCTCATGTATCATACCTTTCATACTATACCTTCCCTCCCTAGAATTGTTTTTATTTCCTTTTCAATATCTTTCTCTACATAAGAAGCTAATTTAGACGGGTATCCAAAATAAAATAGTGATTCCTCAGCTTCATACCCACCTTCCTTTAGCTGCATTTCCGTAGGTACATACCCAACCATTCCATTTGAGTAACCTAATGGCAAAATGTCTTCATCTATTTGTTTTATAAATCTCCCGTATTCATGGACCATTTCTGCATTACAACATAGTAGGCTTAGTTTTTCACTCAATTCTATATATTGAATAATTAAGTTGTAATTACCGTTAGTATTCTTAACTAAATTTGGCCATTCATCCTTTAGAGGTTCTGGAATATACATGTCTACTGCAGTATCATTATCAAATGATAGTGGAAACTCAGCAACTCTAAAAGCAATCTGGCCAGCATCATCAAGGAAGTCCCCATCTTCATTAAGTAGATCTAATACCTTGTTAGACATTTTCAATCCAATGTCAGCCATTTTTTTTATTGATCCCCTATAAAAGCTTCCATCTCGAATCATAGAAGGTCTAATATCCCCACAGAATCCTTGGAGAAAAGCAACATTACTATTAGAATATTGTTCTTCTACTTTTTTACAACAGTAACCTGTGAACTCGCTTGAGATAACATTTGCGTCGGTAGTAGTCGGATGGCAAGTATAATGAATCCAAATTCCTTTTTTGATACCTTTTTCAGTAATAAAAGAAATAACCGTTAAATCATTATCAACTTCTCCTTCTATATTTGGTTCCATTTGCACGATTCCGTTTATCTTTTTTCTTCTATTCACACCTATTTCTGCTGTACCTTTATTAACTTGCATCTTCACTTTCTCTAAATCTGATAAAGATTCAACAATACTATTAATTACCTTGTGCTCTAATAAATCAAGATATTCATTGTTTGGATTTCCTAGATCACTACTAAAGCGAAAACTAGTCTGTGGACCAGAATGATTATGTGTAGCATGGAAGCATATTTGGTTGACAGGTATATTGAATCGCTTTTCTATTACTTCTCCTAACCTTTTAACAAAAGCAGTATCCCACCAAATTAAATCAGCCACAAAAAATAGAAAATAAACTTCATTGCTTTGAATAAGATATGTCCTTAAATACAACGGTTCATGAATCTCACTGGCCTTTCCTTTTCTATGGGAAAAGCCAGCTAATTCAATTGGCTCAACGGGGGTTATATCCTGTTTACTGGTACCTAAAAGCATGATTGTCTTCTCCCTCTAATAATTTAATGATGAGCGTGTAGCTTCTAATAATGTGAAATGGATCTTTAACAGGTAGAGCCACAACTTTCTTTAGAGGATACCCCTCTCTGTTTCTAATCTGAATCCATTCTCCAATATTTTCATTAGGGTTCGGAAAAGTATTAAAGACATAATCTGCCACTTTCTGATACCACTCCAACCAGTACTGATTTTTAGTTTCATAAAATAATAGTAAAGTAGTATAAAGAGCTTCAGCATGAGGCCACCATAATTTTGTGTCCCAAGTGTCTTTAATAAGTGATTCATAAGGAGTCTGTATCTCTTCCCCTTTAGGTACCCCTCCTTCTTTATCTACAAAGCGCAATAGACCACCATATTGATTGTCCCAGCCAAGAGTTAGAGCATTACTGGATACAGATGATAAGTATGATAAATATTCTTTGCGGCCCTCCGGATTTAATTGATTAATGCCGTGAAGCATAAACCAAGCTGACTCAATAGTGTGTCCAGGATTCAGATGTCTTTCCAATAAGGTCCCCTCTTGGTTAGAAGCGGACGAATACATTTCAATAATTCTATTGTTATCAGTAAATTTATTTACAATTTGTTCAAGGAACATTCTAACATCAGTTAACAAATCATCTTTGGACATATGATTTAATGATAAAGCTGTTTCATATAATTCCTGAGCCACATTTAATAAAATCATAGGAATAGAATGAGAACTGTACCCAGGAGGTATTGGGTAAGGTTCTGAGCTGAATTCATCATTTTCAACCCTTTGCTTAATCGTTTTATAAATAATTAAAGTATTATCAAATACATTTTTATCTCTCTTGTAAAATGCATAAGCGTTACAGCCTAATACATAAAAACAATCAGCAAAGATACTAGTGTCCATTTGGTCCTTTATTTTACTTCCATCTTTTTTCACAGCAAAAACTACATGATTATTTTCCATTAATGCATACTGCGTTAAAAAACCATATGTTTTATCCATTGCATCTTTCCATCTATCAGAGAGTTGAATGATCCCTTGTTCTTTCAGCTTTTGCAGATTACAGCATAACCAAAGAAATCTACCCTGAGACCAAATATATTTTTTATCACTAACTAGCTTACTTCCATCATTTGTGAAACAGGTGAAAACTCCTCCATCTTCTGTGTCAATCGCTCTTTCCCAAAATGGCAAAAGATTAGTTTCTAAATGATTTATATAGTTTTTTTTAATACTGTTAATATCCATTCTGTATCACCATTCTTTGTAGTTAGTTTGCTATTGTTTTTTTATCTTCTTCCTCATCTTCTGTACTTACAGCATTTAATAAATCTACAATTTCTGATTTAATTTCTTTATCTTTATTCAGGTATCCCAATCCAATAAATACTATAGCGGAAGTGATTACTGGAGATCCTATTTCAATAGCAAGAGAAACATCTACAAAATACTTTGTTAAAACAAACATGGATAACCCTGCAACTATGGATGAAATGGCTGCTTTAGAACCAGAATATCTAAAGGCAGGAAATAAACCAAATAACATTGGTATCGATATTGGTCCAACTAAGGCACCAAACCATGAAATTACTAACCCTAAAACTCCACCAAAATTATCTGCCTGGATTCCAATTATTAATGTTATAAAAGTAAAAGTAAAAGTGGCAATTCTAGCTATTCGTAAAGACTCTTTTTGATTAAGAGATTTAAACCGATCGGATATTACTGGTAAAATATCACGAGTTATTACAGCAGAAATGGTATTTGCATCAGAAGAAGTCATTGACATAGTTGCAGCAAATAACGCAGCTAGCACTAAACCTACGAGTCCCGCTGGAAGAAGCTCTTGGGCTAATAATCCATATGAACGTGTCGGATCTTCAAGCCCCGGTAGAATAATTGGAGCTGCCCACATAGGGAAGAATAGAAACAACGGCCAAATCAAATATAGAATACCTGAGAAAAGCGCACTCTTTTTAGCCTCTTTACCTGATGGTGATGAAATATAACGCGTAGCTAAATTCCATGTACCACCGTTGTAACTTAGAAAAACAACAAATAAGAAGAATATCACATACCAAAAAGTATAAGGTTCATTAAATGGTTGGCTATTAGCATCTGGCAACCGATCCCAAATACCTGTGATTGAACCCATACCACCCATCATGTTCAAAACTACAAAGAACATAATTAAGCCAGCAACTAATTGGACAACAAATTGAGCAAAATCTGTCCAAACATCAGCCCATAGTCCCCCAATTGTTATATATACAAGAGAAATAATACCAGAAATTAAAATTCCGTATATAATTGGTATTCCAGTAAATACATTAAGTAATAAACCTATTGCTGCCCATTTAGCACCTACATCGAATAATTTTAATAATACACCACACCAAGCCATCAATTGTTGAGTTGGTACATTATACCTTAGTGAAAGATATTCTGTAGGTGACTCCACATTATAATTAATTCTCAGCCGTGCCCATCTTGGAGCCATAATATATGCGCCCGATACAACCGCAACAAATATCACTAGCGCCCACCAAATATAAAGACTAAAGCCATGGGTGTAAGCTAGCCCTGCATATGCTACAAAGACAGCACCACTATAACCAGAAACGTGATGAGATACACCAGAGAGCCACCATGGAAGATTTCCACCGGCTACAAAGTAATCTCCTGAGCCACTAACTTTCTTGTAAGACCAAAAACCAATTATGACCATAACCAAAAAGAACATACCTACTGAAAGCCAATCTAATAAATGCAATTTAAAAACCCCTCTCCCCTGTTTACAAATTTTATTTAATTAGTAATAGACTATGACTAATTAATAGTAAATTATCACATTATTATAATTTTGTAAAGGCTTACATTTCTGAAAATATTAAAAAAAGCCATATTTCATATTATTCCTAAATTAAACCCATTCAAGAGAGTTGAGGATTTTTCGGGAAAATCAATTCAGAATTGTCCGAGTTGACAGGTGTTCTAACTTGAGAAAATTTGAATATATCTATGTATGGAAGTGAGTTAATCTTACTAAGTAGGTCATTCTATGATTATAGTTATATATGTGTTTTATTAAGATTTTCTTAAAGAGGGAGTGGACACTATGCAAATGGCTTTATTTGCACTTTTGATTGGATTTTCATTCATAATTTTTGGTTTTTTTGGACCAATATCTATTGGTATAATTATTTTCGGCTTCATTTTAGGAGGGATAGGTGTAGTACTAGGTTCATTTTCTATTACAAATAGTAATGTTGACTATTTGCTCAATGACCCTAAAAGGATAGATGAAGCTTTTAAGAAATGGATTTCAGAAAAATTAAGTGAATATAATATTGTACGAGATGATATGAAATATCTACACACAGCCAATAAGTATTATATCTTAAAACCTGACATAGGAAATTTATATTTGTAAACTATAGTGCTGATTATAATTTTCAAACTAAGATCATTAAGGATATCTTTAACGATCATATAATAGATTTAAACAACGTTAGAAAAGTATCATTAAAAACCAATGACGAAATAATAGGATAAATAATAAAAGAAAATGCACTTGGTAGAGCATTGGCTGAAGGATAAGTGACAAGCACCCATACATTAATCAACTAGCATGATTCATATCGGGATAAAGCGAAAAGTTCCGTTTCTGATTAATCCAAACAAAGGTTCTTATATACTATGTATTCGACATAAACCACCATATTCTAATAAGACAATCGAACCACCGCAGCGATCACCAGTATCAACTTCGCACTTCATACTTCCGAAGGGACAGTTTTTACAATAATCATTTCGTTTCCGTTTTGGTGTTTGTCGTTTCCTCTAATAAAACTTATCAGTTGCTTTTAATTCTTTGCCTTCAATCTCAAATAAGTGATCAAAGTCAATTATTTGACGCTTACCCTAATACCATCAGAAATAAATGATCCTGCCCCTTACACGCCTCACATAAACTGGTTTAGTTTGCCGTTTTGAGTATATAAAAGCAGGAATAATTGATTAAAAAAAGTTAACCACAACAAAAAAACTCACAATTACTTTAGCGCTATAACGCGGCGGGGGGTGACCCAATATCCCCCTGTCTTAGAAACTGATTTAACAGAAAATACTATGAACTAAAAGAAACAACTAAATCCTTTAACTTTAACTCATCAGTAAATTCTTTCAACTTAAACTTTCCATTCGCATCTATAATAGCCTGCGTAACTTCCCATTTTCGCCTTAAAATTCAATTTTCCATGCAAAAAGTCGGCCGAAATTCAAAAAAACTTTTCAGAAAATGCCATTTTGAATGCCAATCTTTGAAGTTAGGGGTAAATTTATACAGAATCCCAGGTACTCTTCTTATCATTACAATCGTTTCAACTTTAGCGAAGGTGGCATTTATTAGACAAAAAAATAAAACCAGCTTTATTTCACCAAGATGCTACCTTTAGCAAAGTTCTGTCGATTGTACTAATAAATAGAGGGTACCCAGATAAAAAGAGTACCCAACAATGAAAACTATTCTATTTGACTACAACGTATATGAAACTATCTTGAATTTATGATTATCACAAGATTATATGGAGCGTTACCAACAGCTATGCCTATAGAAAACAGCTCAACATATGAAGGAAAACGAGCTGCTGTCATGCATCATATCGGTATAAAGCAAAAAAGTCAGCCGGAACCGTCCCTATGTTTCCTGTGTGGCAATCTTAAAAGCAGCAATTCAAAACTGAGTCTTCAAACCTATTATTATAAAATGACACCATCAAAAAATGAATAGGACAGTTCCAAGGAAGCAAAAGGACCGCCCCATGATTCCGACTGTCCGTCGCACAAAAAGATGCCTGCCACATAAATGACAGACATCTGATTCGAATTAAATAAAGATACTAATAATAAGTGATACGCCAAATCCGACAAATGCAATGATTGTTTCCATCACAGTCCAGGACTTCAGTGTATCTTTCTCTGACATTCCAAAGAATCGGTTAACCATCCAGAAGCCAGAATCGTTAACATGTGACGCAATTGTCGCACCTGATGCAATTGTTATAACAAGCAGTGCAAGCATAGGTCCTTCAATACCAAGCGTGCTGATTACCGGTGTGATCAAACTTGCAGCTGTAACCATCGCTACTGTAGCTGAACCTTGAGCAATACGGATTGCTGCCGCTACAACGAATGCAAATACTAGGATTGGGATATTCAGGTTCTCCATCGATTGTGCCAGTACATCACCAATTCCAGTTTCAACAAGGACTTGTCCGAAAATACCACCGGCACCTGTAATTAGAATAATGATACCTGCAGGTTCCAGCGACTTAGTTGCAATTTCTTGAATTTCAGTACGGCTGTATCCGCGACGTGTGCCAAGGAAATAAAATGTCAGCAGTGCAGTAATAGTTAGTGCAACACCAGGGTTACCAATAAACTTGAGTATGGTAAGTGTTGTACTATCTTCTGCAAGCAATACACCGCCAAACGTATTTAATAAAATCAGTGTTAACGGCAATAGAATCAGTACTGCAATCATGCCAAAGCTAGGAAGTTCTTTTTCATATGATTTCCCTTCCGCTTTTTCAGCAAGATTTTGCATCATTAGCTCAGGAACCGGTACATGAATCTTTTTAGCGATATAGGAACCGAATATTGGACCAGCAATAATTGCGGCTGGAATACCTGCCATCAGACCAAATAAGATTACCCAGCCAAGATTTGCTCCCAATAAAGAAGACACAGCAATCGGTCCTGGTGTTGGTGGTACAAAACTGTGTGTTACCGCCAGACCAGCAAGCAATGGAATTCCGTAGAACAACAGGGACTTGCCTGTTTTCTGCGCAAGACTGTAAAGGATTGGTACTAAAATAACAAATGCTACATCCAGAAATACTGGAATAGAGATAATAAAACCAGTTAACATAAGTGCCCAGTTTACACGCTTCTCACCAAACTTATTCATTAAGGTCAGTGCTAAGCGTTCGGCACCACCTGAGACCTTCAGTATTTCACCAAACATGGCGCCGACACCGATAATTACGGCTATCTCACCAACGGTTCCTCCCATACCAGCCTGGACGGCTTCAAAAATTTCGGATGGACTCATGCCCGACAGAAGACCAACAATATAACTTACAACGATTAGTGCAATAAAAGCCTGCAGATTCATGCGGATTACCAGAAATAGTAAAAGCGCTACGCCAAATGCGGCGAGTAAAGTTAATCCTAGTGCTGACATTTAAATTCTCCTCTTCTTAAAAATTAATCTCTTTTTGTAAAACTCCTTACCACTCTGCTACTGTACCATCACTATGACGCCAAATCGGATTCTTCCAGCTGTGACCTTCCTTGGATGCCACTTTGACCCGGTCCTCATTTATTTCAATTCCAAGTCCCGGCCCTTTCGGTATGCTGACAGCACCTGATTTATATTCAAATACAGTTGGATCTACCAGATAATCAAGCAAATCACTACCCTTGTTATAATGAATACCAAGGCTCTGCTCTTGGATTATACAGTTTGGTGTACATGCATCCACTTGTAGTGACGCCGCCAGGTTAATTGGTCCCAATGGTGCATGCGGAGCCACTGCGACGTCAAACGTCTCGGCCATGGCCGCAATTTTCTTCACTTCAAGGATGCCCCCAGCATGCGACAAATCCGGCTGAATAATATCCACGACGCCATCCATCAGCATCTGCTTAAAGCCCCAGCGAGTGTAATTCCGTTCACCTGTCGCAATTGGCGTTGTTGTATAGCTTGCAATATTTTTAAACGCTTCCAAATTCTCAGTAAGTACAGGTTCTTCAATGAACATTGGACGGTACACTTCAAGTTCTTTGACAAGGGTTTTGGCCATTGCCTTATGGACACGGCCATGGAAGTCAATCCCAATCCCAAAATCATTCCCCACTGTTTCTCGGATTGCAGCGACACGGTTTACTGCAGCTTCAACCTTTGCATGGCTATCAATATAATTCATCTCCTCGGTGCCATTCATTTTAATTGCAGTGAACCCGGCATCAGCCTTTTCCTTGGCAGCAGCACCCACATCTTGCGGCCGGTCACCGCCAATCCAGGAATATACCTGAATGTTGTTCCGGACTGATCCGCCGAGCATTTCATAAACCGGAATATTATAATATTTACCTTTAATATCCCAAAGCGCCTGCTCAATTCCGGAAATGGCACTCATCAAAATGGGACCTCCACGGTAAAAGCCACCCCGATACAGAACCTGGAAATGATCCTCGATATTACGTGGGTCTTTCCCAACCAAATAGTCCATCAGTTCACGGACAGCTGCTTCGACTGTATGCGAACGACCTTCCACTACAGGCTCTCCCCAACCACTGATACCGTTATCTGTTTCGATTTTCAAAAACAGCCATCTTGGGGGTACCTGATATAGTTCAAAGTTAGTTATTTTCATTGCTGTCCCACATCCTTTATCGTCTCAGTGAATTGTCTGGCTTTATCTGTAATATCTTTTAATGTTTCCGGATTCACACCACGTTTTGTGTTGACAAGTGAGCTGCCAAGTCCCGCCGCAACGGCGCCCTTTTCAAAGTATTCGCGGACATTAGTCAGGTCGACTCCGCCGGTTGGCATAAGCGGAATATGTGGCAATGGACCGTGGATATCTTTAATATAGTTTGGCCCTACCGTTCCCGCCGGAAAAATCTTAATAAGATCAGCACCATGTTCATACGCGGTTAAGATTTCGGTTGGTGTCAGCGCCCCTGGGATACTGACGACTCCATATCGCTTCGTCATCTGAATTGTTTCTACGTTAACCGTTGGTGAAAAAATGAAACTCGCACCGGCTTTAATCGCCGTCCGGGCAGTTTCCGGGTCAAGAACAGTTCCTGCCCCAACGACCATATCATCGCCAAATTCCTCATTCACCCTTCTAATTAGCGTGTCCACCTGAGGAGTATCTGCTGTTATTTCCATAATGTGAACGCCGCCCTCGTTCAGGGCATCCGCAATTGACAGTACGTCGTCACCCTTTGCCCCGCGTATAACTGCAACGAGTTTATGCTCTTTTATTCGTTGAAAAGTGTCAGTTGTCATCGTTAACCCTCCTATCGGTCCACATCATCATAGTTATCTTTATTAATGAATGCGGTAAGCCTTTTCATATCTGGCAATCCTTCTACATCGCCCTCGGCCATGGTAACCATTGCTCCGACGGCATTGCCTCGCCTTACCGTTTCTTCAATAGAACAACCATCAATCAACCCTGAAAGACAGCCGGCCGCAAAACCATCTCCAGCACCCACCGGATCGGCTACCCTATCTACCGGAAAACCTGCAACCAGTCCGCTAAATTCATCAGTGACTGCATATGCACCTTCTTTGCCAAGTTTCAAGATAACAGTAGATGCGCCATTATTAAGAAAAGCTTGTGCCAGCGATTCACGACCCAATTTACCGAACAGGAACTCCGCCTCCTCAATTCCCGGCAGTACAATATCTGCCATAGACGAGAGTTCCATAAGCACAGCACGCGCCCGCTCCTCGCTCCACAGCTTGCGTCGTAAATTAGGGTCGAATACCACTTTCACTCCCGATTGTCTGGCATACTTTACCGCTTTTAATACGGTTTCATAACATTGCTCACTAAGCGCGGGTGTAATCCCAGTAACATGCAGATATTTTGCCCTGGCAATATATGTTTCTTTTATGTCATCATCGGACATACGGCTTGCCGCGGAATTCTTCCGGTAATAGTTCATTCTTGCTTCATCAGCAGTTAACTTTTCCTTAAAGAAAAGTCCTGTGGGTGCCTCGCTGTCAAAACGAGTCTGACTGACATCCACCCCCTCGCCACGTACAAATGAAAGGATTCGCCTGCCAAATTCATCATCCCCCAGACGGCTGATCCATCCCGCCTGATAACCAAGCCTTGAAAGCCCAATCGCCACGTTCGATTCTGCTCCGGCAATTTTGGTTGAAAAATCACCAGCATAGCGCATCAGACCCGACGAAGCTTTTGGTGTAAACAGCACCATTGATTCTCCTAATGTAATGACGTCCATATTGTTTTCACCTTCCTGCATGTTAAACGTTTACATTTTGAAAAATAATAACCCTATAATCGTTTCAGCGAAATTGCCTCCCGCATATTTTGCAATGCATGACGGCCGTCTTCTTGTTCGGCAATCATAATGTTGGTATATAATGCATCAATAATAGTCAGCTGAGCTATCCTGGATGACATTGCTTCAGAGCGGAAATCGATTTCCTCGGAAACCGTATACAATGAAATGTCCGCTTCCTTCGTTAACGGGGATTTAGCAAAGTTCGTAATGCTGATGGTTGTCACACCATTCTCCTTTAACGTTTGCAGGACATCCAACATATCTTTTGTCGACCCTGAGTGCGAAATTAAAATCGCAACATCCCCACTAGTTAATTGGGAGGCTGACATTAGCTGCATGTGTGATTCTAGATTAGCGTTCACCTGGATACCAGTACGGATAAATTTATGATAGGCATCAAGGGCAACAACCGCAGAACCACCACTACCGAAGAATTCAACCTTGCTTGCATCGGCAATAGATTCAACCGCTTGCTGGAATATAGTTCCATCAATAATCTGCATCGTGTCCTCCAATGTCTTGATGTTGGAACGAAAAACCTTTTCCGACACAGTCCCTACACTATCCCCGTCACTAATTTTTTCATGAATATCCTTCATTGGTGTAACGATCTCAGCGGCCAGCGCTATCTTGAACGCCTGATAACCTTTGAATCCAATCCGTTTGCAGAACCTGAACACAGTTGATTCCGCTACCTCAAGCTCATCGGCCACCTGATTAATCGTATTATGAATAATATTCTGGGGATTATAGAGTACATAGTCAGCAATTTTCTTTTCTTTATCACTAAACTTGCCATAGTTACTCCTGATACTGGCTAACGCATGTTTCTGCTTATTATCCATTTATTTGCTCCCACTTCAAATTTATAAATCGATTATATAAGAAAAAAATTCTTTTATCAATATTGATTATGAAAAAAATTTTGATACACTTGAAGTAGTATCGAAAAAATCATTCTTAATGAGGTGTACAACTATGAAATTAGGTATTATCGGTCTTGGTAAAATGGGATATAATTTAGCATTAAATTTAGCTGACCATAACCATGAAGTTGTGGGATATGATAATAAATCTGTGGATGCAGTCGACGGACAACTGCAAATTAAAAAGTCAATTAAAGATTTGGTGGATGAACTACCTTCACCGAGAAAAATCTGGCTGATGGTTCCTGCCGGGGAAATCACTGAATCAGTAATTAATGAACTTGCACCACTCCTTGACGAGGGTGACCTACTTATTGATGGCGGAAATTCCAATTATAAAGACACATTACGTCGTGCTGAATCACTGAAAGTAAAAGGCATATACTTATTTGACTGTGGAACCAGCGGCGGCACGGATGGAGCAAGAAACGGCGCCTGTACCATGATTGGCGGGGACGCAGAGAAGTTTAAGGAAATCGAACAATTGTTCAGCGATTTATCTGTAGAGAACGGCTATCTATATACTGGTAAAGAAGGAAGCGGACACTTCCTGAAGATGGTCCATAATGGTATTGAATACGGAATGATGCAATCAATCGCTGAAGGATTCGATATCCTGAATAAAAGTGAGTTCGACTATGACTATGAAAAAGTCGCCAAAGTTTGGAACCACGGGTCTGTTATTCGTTCTTGGCTGATTGAATTGATTGAAAATGCATTTTCAAAAGACGCCAACCTTGATCAACTACGTGGTGTCATGAACTCTTCAGGTGAAGGAAAATGGACTGTCGAATCAGCACTTGATTTCCAGGTCGCTGCCCCGGTAATTGCCCTATCCCTAATGATGCGCTACCGCTCCCAGGAGGATGACACATTCTCCGGTAAAGTGGTTGCAGCGCTCAGAAACGAATTCGGCGGACACGCAGTAGTAAATAAATAACTCTTAGAAAACTCGGCATTCACCAAGCCTTTTGGTGAATGCCATTGTTGCACTTATGCAGTAAGAAAGTAGTTATACTTTCTTAACTGCCAGGCAAAAGGAAAAAGGTTGCTGACTGCTCCTTTTCCTTTTTCTGTTAACAATAAACTGCAGGAGGCACAATTATGAAACAGTCATTCTATTTAGGTGTGGACATTGGGACCACAAGTACAAAAGCAGTTCTTTATACAAAAGAAGGCAGTGTGGTGACAACCCATACCATAAACTATCCATTATCTACACCGAACCCACTGGTAGCTGAACAGGATCCTGACGAGATTGTCAACGCCGTCGCGGGTACCATCCGGGAGTGTATCCAAAGAAGCGATCTGTCATCAGACCAGCTGAACCTGGTTTCATTCAGTTCAGCAATGCACAGCCTGATTGCAGTGGATGAAAATGGTTCCCTGCTTACCAACAGCATCACCTGGGCGGACACACGAAGCGCCGAATATGCTAAGAAAATTAAAGAAGAACATAACGGGCTTGAAATATATTTACGGACCGGCACACCAATCCATGCCATGTCACCACTGGCGAAACTGGTTTGGCTGAAATCTGCAAAACCGGAAATCTTCAAGAAAGCAGCTAAATTTATTTCCATTAAGGAATATGTATTCTATAAGCTCTTTGGAAAATATGTAATCGATTACTCTATCGCATCAGCAACTGGCCTATTGAACCTGGAGTCACTGGACTGGGACGAAGAAGCGTTGAAACTGGCTGGCATTACAACGTCCCAGCTATCAGAAATCGTCCCTACTACCCACAAAATGACTGGTCTTAAAACGGAATACCTCGAATATACAGGTCTCAGCGAAAATGTACCATTTATTATTGGTGCAAGTGACGGGGTACTTTCAAATTTGGGAGTAAATGCGATTGATCCAGGGGTGGTAGCCGTAACAATTGGAACCAGTGGAGCTATCCGGACGGTTTACAATGAACCAAAGACCGATCCAAAAGGCCGTATATTCTGCTATGCTCTTACAGAGAATCACTGGGTAATCGGCGGTCCGGTAAATAACGGCGGAATTATTCTGCGCTGGCTGCGTGATGAATTCGCTGCCGCTGAAGTAGAAACCGCCAAACGTCTCAATATCGACCCATACGATGTGCTAACCAGAATAGCATCAGGCGTTAACCCAGGTTCGGACGGTCTTATTTTCCATCCATACATGACCGGTGAACGTGCACCATTATGGAACGCCAATGCTCGTGGCTCATTCTTCGGTCTAAGTATTCACCACAAAAAACAGCACATGATTCGCGCCGTGCTCGAAGGTACAATCTATAATCTGTACACTGTTCTACTTGCGCTTGAAGAACTAACCGGCGAGCCAAAGAGCATCCAGGCTACCGGCGGGTTTGCCCGATCAGAAATGTGGCGCCAGTTGATGGCTGATATTTTCGATAAACCAGTAATCGTTCCCGAAAGTTATGAAAGTTCTTGTCTCGGTGCAGTCGTGCTTGGCATGTATGCCTTGAGTGAAATCGAGGACTTTAGCGTCGTTTCCGAAATGGTTGGAAATACAAATACCCATAACCCTGATGAAGAAAGAACCAATATCTACCGGGAACTGCTTCCGATATACATCCGGATATCCCGAACACTTAACGATGAATACGACAGTATCGCAGCATTTCAGCGTAAATACCTTGGTGAAATAACACGCTCGTAAAACGGGCGGTTTTGGTTTCGCCCTATAAGGGCACTTTACTAACAAGGCCCTTATAGGGCAATATTATCAAGTTAGTCTTCCAATAATTGTAATTAAAATCTAATAGACTTTAAATATTCACTTCATACGATTTAGATTAGTAGATATAAGATTGTAGAGTAGCTTTTCTTTGTAGTCATCAACACAATTTAAATCGGCTTCCAATAGCGTAGAATTTAAAAATTTCATAGTGGTCACGTAATCATTTTAAGTCCTCTTGATGATTGTTGTTAATTGTTACTGCTACTTTCTTTTTTTATGTAGGTCTAGTCAGTACTATTTCGGAGGTTGTAGATAATGAAGGATCTTATTTGAATCCTTTTTATGCAATAGGTCGTGGTCGCTATGAATGAACAATGACCATTTCTTCTCTAGAAATCGAAACATTCTCTCTCAACAAGATTATGTTAGGAGTGTGGAGACGTTTCTTATGCATCCTGTAATTCCCAGAATGATAAGTACCAAGTTATGGCTTCCCCCTTGTCTCTCGCTTCCCTATGCTTTAAAAAACTAGATTATTAGATACATTTAATATATTTTTTTCCACTTCATCTCTGAGATAGCTGACACGTTCTATATCCTTAGTTTCTTTCTATGCGTCTATAATCAAGGTCATTCTTTCTTCGTGAGATAGTGATTTTATTGTTTTTTCCACTATGAACGGAGCATCTTTTGGTAAGGAAGGAATGATTCAGTATATATCCATACAGCGCTCCTTTTCACTTTCGAAGGGACTTTCTAAGGAAGCAAAAGAACCGTCCCCATGGAAAGGGTACAGGAAGGCTATTGCTATACTGGATGAAGGCTTTGATGATGCCACGCAGTTTTATGCAGAACCAGTAGACTATCATGTTAGTCTTCGCACCACCAATGTGCCGGAAGAATTGAACTCCGAGATTCGGAGGAGAGAGAATGTTATCCGCACATTTCCGAATCAGCAATCCGCCTTTCGATTGATAGGCGCGGTACTGATGGACCACGAAGATGTATTGGATCTTGGCAACCGTACGTTTTTAAAAAAGCAGAAATAAAGGAGGATGCAGCTGCGAAAATCTTGGAATAGGTGGGGGCCATGGCCCCCAGTTGGAATATTCGTACGATTAACTTTGAATAAAAAATCTACTAATGCATCCTCATCTTGTGTTCCACGATATATCATAGTCTCTTTCTCGTAATTGATTACCACTGATTACTATGCACGCTATCAATATAAAGTTACAAATTACACTTTGTACAGAAGTGTTGGGCTCTAAGGTGTGGAAAATGAGGATAGCCCTTACATTCTAAAGTATTTAGCGATTTAAGGTCCATACAGACATCAGGAAAATTTCTAAGCTTACCGCTGGAAAACGATTAGCGTGGTGAGGGGGTGGACCCAGTTCTAGGAATAGGTACTATTTTTGAATTATGAGAGAAAGGAACAAGTCCCTCAATTTCATTAAGTGACTTGTCCATACCTCTTCAATATTGATTGAGTAGCAGTATTACCTATAAGTTTTTAAATCTCTACTTATCTGCATTGTCCTTTCATAAATTGATCTATAAACCGAAAACAATTCTCCATAACGTTTAGCATTTTCTCTATTCGGAAAAAATTCTTCATCTATTTGTACTATTTGGTTAGCACCCTCAGCTAATGTCTTATACCATCTACAACCATACGCAGCAATAATTGCAGCACCTACAGCTGGTCCTTGCTCGTTTTTCAGCTTTATAACCTTCGCATTGAAGATATCTGCCTGAATTTGAAGCCAGCTATCACTTTTTGCACCGCCACCAATTGAAATGACTTGATCATTCACAGGTTTACCTTGTTGCCTAAAAAGATGAATAGATTCATTTAGTGAAAACGTAATCCCCTCAATTACTGCTCGCAAAAAATCCTGACTTTTATGCGAGGAATCTATTCCTACAAAACTTCCACGAACATCTGCATTTGCATGAGGCGTACGTTCTCCTTGTAAATATGGTGTAAAAAGTAAACCATTGGCACCAATTGATGTTGTATGTAGAGATTTGAAAAGGCTATCGAAACTCTCTTTACCAGCAAAATTTTTCATAAACCATTTTAGACTTTCACCCGCTGAGAGGGTCACACCCATTATATAGTATGCATCCTCTTTTACGTGATTAAAGTAATGCACTTTGCCATTATAATCTTGATCACTAGAATCTTCATAAGATAAAACAACACCAGAAGTACCGATACTGCACATTGTTATTCCAGTTGACAAAACACCTGATCCAACTGCACCACAGGCATTATCCGCTCCACCAGCAAAAATTTTCAATTCAGTTGTGAAACCAGTTCTTCTTGCCATCTCTTTCGATAAATTGCCTACCCAGTCATGCGATTCAACCAACTGAGGTAATAGATTTTCATCAAGCTCAAATTGCCTACAAATCTGTTTACTCCATTGTTTTTCTTTGATATCCAGCAATAATGTACCCGCTGCATCGGAATATTCCATGTTTATTTCATTTGTTAACCTAAAACGCAAATAATCTTTTGGCAGCAATACTACTTTAGTCTTCTCAAAATTTTCTGGTTCATTTTCTTTTACCCAAAGAAGTTTTGGTAATGTAAACCCTTCTAAAGCATGATTTTTAGTTATGAGAAGTAAATTTTCTTCACCAACTTTTTCGTTTATATCATGACATTGTTTTGTTGTTCTTGTATCATTCCATAAAATTGCTGGTCTGATTACGTTATGGTTTTTATCAAGAAGTACGAGACCATGCATTTGACCTGAAAAGCTCAGCCCTTCAACAAGAGCTGGATTAATATCTGAGATAATTTCCTTTAATGCTAATATGGTTTTCATTACCCATTCCTCAGGGTACTGTTCGCTATAACTTGGATAAGGTTGATGTAGTGAGTAAGAGTGAGAAACTTCATTAATGATCTCGCCATGCTCATTCATTAAAATTACTTTTACAGAACTTGTTCCTAAATCAACACCAATAACATACTTCATTCGTCACTCCCCTAACAAGAGTTGTTTTTATTTTAAATGTACATCAATTATAATTAAATATTCTCGTCAATTAATTCACTATATCAACAGATAATATGGACATAGTGTAATACTCTTATATTTTGGAGTTTTTCCTTTTAAGAACCAATGAACCTACCAGCCTTCAGTTTAAATCACCCAGGTATTGTTATGCCCTATTGCGAAGCATTTAACGACCTTTAACGACCTCACATTTGTCCCACGTGAAGATAGGGGTCATTCATTCTCTAGCACTTAATCCAAACTTTTCTTTTTCCAATTCCATGGAAGAATTTTTTGAAACCATTTTACCTTAGAGAAAATGGTGATTAGAATTAGAATTATGAAAATTAAGGCGACCGGACGATTTACAAAGATGGAGAGGTCACCTTCCGATGATAGTAAAGCTCTTCTTAAGTTTGAATCTGCCATTGGTCCCAAGATAGCACCTAAAATTAATGGAGCAGGTGGGAAACCTGTCTTCATTAATATGTAGCCAATAAAACCAAAGATAATCATGACGTAGATATCAATAGTTTGAATGTTTATGGCATAGGCGCCAATAACGGATAATGCGCCAATAACTGGTAGAAGAATAGCAGGATTAACCTGTAATGCTTTTACCATTACTTTTGAAACAAATAACCCCACTATAAGTAATACAAATGAAGCAACTAATAATATTGCTGTCATTTCATAAGGAAATCTAGGTGACTCAATACTTAACATTGGACCAGGTTGAACTCCGTGTAATAATAAGGCACCTAGAAGTACCGCTGCAGGCGGACTTCCTGGTACGGCTAAGGTTAATAATGGAATCATCGCTCCACCGATACAAGAGTTATTTCCTGTCTCCGAAGCAATTATCCCTTCATAAGATCCATAACCAAATTCTTCTTTATTCTTACTAGCATTATAGGCTCGATCATAAGCCATCCACGACGCGATATCTTCTCCAGCACCTGGGATGGTACCAATACCAACACCTACCAATCCTGAGCGCAGAATATTCCTCCAATTCCTAATGGTTAATTTTAGAACAATCCATTTTTCTTTAGTCTTTTTAACTGTTGTCATGGCAAAGGAAGTGTTTTTATTACTTAATGTTAAAATGATTTGTGGAATTCCAAAAATACCTATCATAGCTGCGATAAAAGATATTCCACCTAACAATTCTGGAATTCCAAAAGTAAATCGCTGATAGGCATAGACTTCTTCAATTCCTACCATGGATACCATAATACCTATAAAACCAGAAATCCATCCCTTTATCGGTTTATCGGGAGAAGCTAACGAACCGCAAATTAAAATACCAAACATTGCCAATAGAAAGAACTCTGGCGAAGAAAATTGTGAACGCGCTATATTACTTAAAAGTGGTGTAAAGTTGATTAAGATAATTACTCCAAATAACATACCTAAGAATGAGGCAATTCGAGTTACATATAGGGCCTTCAATGCTTCACCTTTTTGAGCTAAGGGAAATCCATCTAATGCCGTTGCAGCAGATGCGCCAGTCCCAGGTATATTTAATAATATTGCAGAAATTGATCCTCCATATATAGCACCCACATAAACTCCTAATAAAACAGGAATGGCAATGTCTGATGGGAGATTATATGTTAACCCCGTAAGTAAGGCAATAGCCATTGTGGCACTTAATCCTGGAAGAGATCCGATAATCATTCCTAGAGTGGTACTTAAAACAATTGCTATCAAAACGTCAAATGCAAATACATTGATTAACTCTTCGATTAATATTGTAAACCCCAAAATGACACCTCCTATGGAAGAGGAATTCCAATTAATTGACCAAAAATATAACTAGTCAGAACCGTCGTTACAGCAGAAATAATTAATATTTTCAAGATACCACCTGCTTTGAATACATACATAAACAAAGAAAGATAAATAAAAGTTGATATTGTGAAGGAAACAATGGGCATAAGGATAAATATATATAGGGTAAAAATACCCACTACTGTTAAAATTCTAAAAGTTTTTTCTTTTTTAAAGAAACTTCTAATTGCTTTTATATCCAATTTTGTTATTCTGGACCCTTGTCTCCAAGCACTTATAAATAGTGAAATGCTAGAGCAAAATGTTAATATACAAATAATCGCAGGTAACAAACCTGGAGATGTATAAAATGTTGCATTAGGAACGTCTATATTTAACGATATAATGAGAAAAAACAGAGACAAAGCCATCAAAAAAATGGACATTACTAAATCAGCTTTTCTCAGTTTTTCTTTTTCCATAAGCATATAAGGCACTCCTTTATGAAGAGAAAAGGACTGTGACAGTCCTTTTCTCTTTTATCATTTAAAGGGTAATTTATTCTGGTTGTTCAATACCAAACTCTTTAGGTGATTTATCTGTTACACCGTGATCATATAGTAACCATGAGAATACACTTTCCATTTTCCGGACATATTCTTTTGCTTCTTCACCAGAAAGACCAACAACATTAATATAGTTGTTTGCTGCGTATTCTTTTACAATGTCTGATTTCATTGCTTTTTGGAACTGTTCTTCAATAGCTGTTAGGGTCTCGTCTGGTACATTAGATGGAACCGCAAAACCAACAATTTGGTCAACTGGTAAGTGCTCTTCCATGCTTGGAACATAGTCTAAAATAGAAGGCACGTCTTCATATCCAGGTACATCATGTGATTCTAACTCCACCATAGCTAGAGGGCGTAATTCCTTTGCTTCTAAAAATTCAGATTGCTCTCCAACACCGGTTAATACAACATCAACTTCACCATTTAAGGAGGCTAGAATAGAAGGGTTACTTCCTTGGTATGGAACAAAGTTATACTCAATACCTGCCGCATCTGATAGTAAGGTAGATTTTACATACCAAATTGCACCTACAGCAGATGCTGCCCAGTTGATGTCACCAGGATTTTCTTTCATGTAGTCTAAAAGTTGTTGCATATCTTGGAATTTTGAATCTTTAGGTACAGATATTACCGCTGGTGTACCCCCCATTAAAAAATACTCCCAATCTTTACTAGTGGATGGATGTGCTCCTAACACAGCAGAAGGGAAAATCCCTTCCGTCATTCCTAATAATGTGTGACCATCATGTTCTTGTGACATAACAAAGTTAGCTGCAACCCCACCAGAACCACCAGGTTGGTTTACCACTTTAATTTTTTCATCAATATTTTTCTCAATCGCAGAAGCAATTGCACGGTTTCCTAAATCAGTACCCCCACCTGCAGAAGAGAAAACGGATAATGTAACTGGTCTTTCAGGCCATGAACTTTCATTATTTCCACTTGCATCCTCTGATGAGCAAGCCACTGTAACAAAAGCCATAATCGATAAAACAACTAATAATAAAACCTTTTTCATTTTTGTACTTCCTCTCTTTTTTAATCTATTATTTTGTTAATCTCGCAATTAAAACGCTTTCATTTTTTTGAGTTTAGATCCTCTTATAAATACTGTCTAGATATTCTGATATTTTCCTTAATCCAAGCTTCTTCTTTGGCTAGTGTCTCCTTAACGGTATTCTCTGCTGGCATCCACTGTTCGAGGATAATATTAAAATCGTCTCGATATTTTTTTACTGTATCAATATGGAACTTAACATAGTCATCATTTTCTCGAAGGGTTCTTCCTCTTACATTTACCCCTAGACCATTTGGCTCCATTGATAGATAAAAATCTTTTAAATGTAAGGAAATTACATAAGGTGCTAAAATTTCTGTCGTTTCATGGGGCCATTCCATTTGTGCGATATTATTACCTGTATCAAGGCAGATGCCCACAAGCGGACTATCCACCCTTTCAATAATGGTTACTAAATCCTTTGATGGAATGGTAAAGTGATTCTCAATTGCAATCGATATCCCAGAACTCTCAAATTCTGGTAGAACATCTTCTAGAATAGTGACAATTTCGTCAATACTTGGTTCAATTTCATCGTGATGAGTCGCTACCCGAAGTAATTCTGTTTTTAATTGTTTGGCAATATCTAAGTTCTTCAGAAGGCGATCTTTTGTTAGCCCTGCCATTCCTGCTTCTAATCTGATGTTCAAGTTATTTGCGCGAATTTTTAATTCTTTTAAGTCCTTCGAGCTTAAATCATCAAGTGGCAAGTTATCTGCAAATTGCAAGACTTCTGCACCAAATTCGCTTGCTTTCTCCACAACTTGAAGTGGAGAAAGCTGATTCTCATGCTGAAAAGTTTTTGTTCCTACGGCGTAACGAAAGATATAACTACCTAATCCTATTAACAAAATCCACCCCTCCTTACTTAAGTAAGCTTTCATACAAGTAATCAAACGTTTTTGCGGGATTACCTTGTTGAACAAGCTCTTCAATACGATTTGGACCAAGCTTATAAAGTATTTCTTTTGCTTTTTCCATAATTTTAAAGGTTACTTCAAACGCATGAGCAGGGTCACCATGTCTAGTGAAAACATCATAGGTTAACCAGCCAGACCAACCCATTTTGTCTAAGTAGTAAAGTGTTTCTACTGTATCCCATAGGTTTACGGAAGCAGGCAGCATATCCCAATCCCAACCACGGTTATTGTCATTAAAATGAACATAAAATAAGCGATTAGCCCGATGTGCAACAACGGCCATTTCAGCTGGATTTTCTTGTGCTGCTAGAGCATGACCAACATCCATTGTTACCCCAACATTGTCTAAACCAATTTGGTCACATAGATGAAGGGTACGACCCATATCTGCAAGAATGATATTATTCCTTGCTTCAAATGGCTTATATTCTAAGCTTACTTTGATATCAGAGCGACTACTTGCTGCCTCACGAATCCCTTCTTCTAACCATTGCCACTGATCCAGATAGTTCACTTGGAAGTTGTAATCATGACCATCAATTAACGGACAAGTTGTTACCATATCCGTTCCTAACTTTGCTGCAATGTTCATGGCACTTTTCAAGTATTGAATCGCTTCAGCTCGAACAGCTGGATCTGGATTTGTAAAGGATCCATATTTATATTTAGCTTCTGATTTAATGTTAAGGTTTACGGCTGAAACCGGTAGACCTGTAGCTCTAATCGCTTTAAGAGTTTCCTCTACATTTTCAAAATCTTGTGGATAAACTACTTCGATACCTTCAATACCAGGAATTTTTTCTGCAACCTTTAAGTTTTCAAGGAAGCTGCGAGCTGGTTGGTATTCATGAAAACGATCTGCATATTTACCTAAGATTCCAACAATAATTGAATTCTTCAATATCATTTGTTTTCACTCCTGAAATTTAGTTATTTTATACTACCTATATAAAAATGTTTGCAATGGAGGTTAAGCTTTTTTTGATTGAGAATGTAAGACATTAATTGATTTTCTTAGGTGTTCCACCATCAACTGTTCTGCATTATTTGAGTCCTTATTTTCTAAAGACTGAATAATTTCCATATGCTCTCCAAACGTCTCTGATGGTGGTCGTAATAGTCCTTGGTTAAAGGCAATATCTAGAACTTTGGTGTGATCAATATTTTGTTTCAAGAACATATTCTCCGAAAGTTCAAGTATTTTTTTGTGAAAAATAATATCTGCTTCTCTGTATGGTTCCTGATTGCCTTTTTTTGCTTCTTCATAAGCTTCTTCAAACAATGCTCTTAAGTAGATGATTGTAGCTGAGTTAATTTTTGAAGCTGCTAATCTACATGCAAGCCCCTCTAGCACGGAGCGAACCTCCCACACAGACTTCATAAAACTCTCATTTAAATCCCTTACAAAAATTCCTTGAGGAGTTATTTCCAAATAAAGGTCTCTCTCCATTTGAGTAATTGCCTGGCGTAATGGTGTGCGACTAATCCCAATTTTTTTGGCTAATTGATCCTGAATAACCTGATCACCTGGGACTAGCTCACAGTCTATAATCATCTGTTTAATTTGATCATATGCTTTTTGTTCTAAATTCCCTCTAATATTTATGGATGACAATTAAATTAACTCCTTTTACTTTAACTAAGAATAGTTTTTAACTAACTTTCATTCAAATATTGCTTTTTATATGCCTGTCTTGTGAATATTCTGTTAAAACATTTTCTGCACTCCAATAAACTTTAATATAGAACTGTAACCATTGGAAACTATTGGTTGAAGTAAATTACACGGAAAAGGTTCTCTGCACCTGAACATATCTTTAAATTATCACATAGATGTGTTGAAAATGATCGAAATTCTTAATGAGTGAGAAAGAAACTATTTCAATTAGATTTTCAAATTCGCATTTGTAATTAAATGTAAAAGACTATCTAGTTTTCTTTTAAACTTTCATTTTAGTTTCATTCATTAGTACGGCTATTAGTTTCTTCAAAACTCAGATCGGGTACAATAACTGTTTACACTGTGAGAATTGATTCTTTACTTCTACGATTTGCTTTATTTCTTTAACTCCACTCAATAGCCAGTAGTTAAATCACTTTCAAAATAAACCTCTGATTTAAAATGCTGAAATCCTAGTTCCCTAATTTGGGAGATGTCTCACAAACAATGAAAAAAGCAGGACTTACACTGAGCAATCGTAGTTTTCTGTCTTATTTATAGCGCTCTCCCCTTTCGATAGTACTGCACTGTTGTAATTTTCACTTGTATACATTGTATGTACTGTATACATTGTATACAGTCATTATACTGTGATTATAAATTACATATCATTAATAGTCAATTGAAAATTTAGATTTTTTAGAAAAACAGAGTGTACTTCACCATGGAGATAAGATAAGTAGATTTTAATAATGGCCGAATGCTTATTTGATAAACGGGGCTATGAAGAACTTTATAGTACCCAACTAGGTACGGGGATAACCAATTCAATACACCTAATAATGCCTCTTCATTATCCCAATTGGCCATTGCCTAGTCAAAAATAGGACTATTTTTCTTTTGCTCTGGTGGAGACAAGTAAATCACAATCATTTCATCCTGAATCTGACTATCAATCGCGTACTAAGCTGCCATTATCCGATTCATCGACTCTTTTACAGAAGCATCAGGTAAACCAACTATGCTAATTTTTTCACATCAGAAAGCAACTGCACTTCCACCTGAACACAATAACCTCTCAATTCCCTTTAAACCAATATTCGACACAACCGTTGATGCCATCACTTCATCGCTTCCTTTTAACTGATAAAGTAAAAGATAATCCATCATGGCAACAACATAAGAATGTTTGTTCGATTTTGGAATTTGCTAAAAATACAGTTTTCTACATTCTGACCGGGATAATGGCAATCGAATTAAGGTCAGATACAAGTAGCTGATGCAATTCTATCGTTCACGACACCTATAAGATTATAGTTGATGAAGAAATTCCGATGAGAGAACGGCGTGGATTAGAATTACCTAAATGGTTCCAATAAATGGTAGCAATCGTCGTGTAGTGATTATTAACATTGTTTTTATCGGTGGTTATAAAAGATGATTTAGGTCCTAATGAACTCGTTCACTGACCATTAACATTATTAATTAGAAAATAGAAATACTAGAATTTACCACCCTTGCCATCTTTATTACCAACGTTCGCCAAGATGTTTACCACGCATTGTTAAAATACAGTGCATATCTGGAGTTAACCATCTTCAAAAAATGTTTTGGATTTTATGATCAATGTTTCCAATTGGAGGTGTATATGATTAGTCATGAGGCAATGTGTGTAGGGAAAAAGGGGGAATATTTCCGAGTTTCTTCAGCTGATTCATTATCCAGAGAAACCGTATCCAGCTTTAGTAAAATATCCATACAACCTTGAATCGGACCGGAAACACAATTGTTATATGCGGTGATCTGTTTGGGTGTACATGTACAATAGAAGTGTCTTGAGCCTATATAACCACAAGGACAAGGATTCATTGCACCTAACAAGAGAAACTGTGCTGGATAGGTTACGGTAGAGCTGCACGACTGATGGTAACTTTCCCCGTTTCCATCGGTTGACGGAGCATGTCCAATGTCCGTTTCGGAAATTCAGCCATTTCATCGAGAAACAATACACCCTTATGGGCGAGTGAAACTTCTCCTGGTTTCGGATTCGCTCCTCCACCAATTGATGAAACGGATGATGCAGAATGATGAGGATCTCTAAATGGCGGAAGGTGAAAGTCCGCATTGGTTATACCAGCCAGTTGATAAATGCTCATCACATCAAATGACTTTCTTGACTGGCAAAATAGATGAAAATGTCTCAGCAAGTAAGCTTTTCCCACATCTGGGTGGTCCGATTATGAGCACATTGTGTCCACCAGCTGCTGCAAGTTCCAATACTCTTTTTGCCTGTCTGTATCCTAGTACATGTGGAAATCTTTTTCACAAGAGGGAATAAAATCTACTATCATTGTTGAAGAGGTGGGTGACGCTATCGTAAAAGTAGTTAATTGACCAGAAAATGACTAGATAGCTTCATGAAGTATTTCTACAAAGCGAAGTTCTATCTCGTGGATATGGTCAAGCGGAAAATCGTTAATTGGTGGTAAATATAAAATCTTCATGTCTTCTTTCTTGGCAGCAACAATGGCTGGTAACATCCCATCCACTGGTCTTATCGATCCATCTAATGATAAAACAACTAAAAACGCAGCATCATCCGGAATCGGGGCTTTAATATCTCCTGCTTCTTTCATTACCCCTATCGACATGGCCAAGTCAACTATTTGGCTGTTTTTCTTCAATTCAGCTGTTGATAAATTAATCACAACTTTCTTATCTGGAATCTGACAATCATTCGCATACAAGGCAGCCATCATCCGATCCTTTGACTCTTTGACAGAAGTATCCGGAAGACCAACAATATTACCTAGGCACTAGCTGAACTTCCACTTTCACACGTTATCCTTTTATACCTTTTAACCCAATACTTGGTACAATCGTTGCCATTTTCTCTCACATCTTTCCTCAAATATAGGATATGTAAAAGATACTCTAGTTCAGATACAAAGCCAGGAACATTAGTTCGCATTAAAATTGTTGAAAAATGGTTTTTCTACCAATTAAAACTGGGATATTTTAATGATCAAGCATAATAAGTTTGTGGAATTCAATCAATTATTCCTGCTTTTATATGTTCAAAACGGCACACTAAACTAGTTTATGTGAGGCTTGTGAGAGCCGGGATCATTTGTTTCTGGATGGTATTGAGGGGCTAACTGCAGAATTACTTATACTTTGTTGAACCTAAAAGGACAGTTCCTTAAGATGCAAAAGAACTGTCCCCATGCTTCTATAAAAGTTTTACTTTAAAAACCCAAAAATCTCTTCTGCTATATCAGTATTTTCTATTAATCCTGAAAATGCTTCATTTTTTGGCCCGTATGCATAAACCGGCACATCCACACCTGTGTGCCCACTAGTAGTAAACCCGACACCTGCCCGGTCATTAAACACTTCAGATATGGTGCTGTATAACGTATCAAAGTCATCTTTACTAGCGGCATCTTTAATAGCTTTGAGCTCTTTTTGAGTGAAATCAAACGTTACATATTTGCTCAATACTTCTTCTACGGAGTTACCTTCTATTATTTTCTGTGCCATAAACTCTGGTGTGCGCTTCGCTGCTTTAATCGCTTCCGGATTGAAGTTATAAACACCATCACGGCCAATAGAGAATCCGCCTGTAGAGTGATCAGCTGTTAGAACGACTTGTGTATGTTCATTTTCTTTAGCAAATTCAATTACAGTTTCAAATGCCTTCGCAAAATCTTCCATTTCACTCATAGCACCAACGGAATCGTTAGCATGTCCTGCCCAGTCAATTTGGCTGCCTTCGACCATTAAGAAAAACCCGTCTTTTTCCTGACTTAATTTTTCTAATGCCTCACTAGTCATTTCATCTAGAGATGGAGTTGATTCTTTCCGGTCAATAGCTTTTGGAAAACCAACTGGAGCAAATAAACCGAGTAAATGATCATTCTCGTTTTCTAGCATTTCCTCAGTTGTGGTCACATAATTATAACCATCTGCTTTAAATTCGTTTATTAGGTTTCTGTCTTCGCGATCAAAGTATTTCGTTCCACCACCAAGTAAAACATCCACTTTGTGTTCACCGTTGATCATATCGTCGAAATAGTCGTCAGCTATATCATTGTAATTATGACGTGATTCATCATGCGTTCCAAATGCTGCAGGAGTTGCATGGTTAATTTGTGAAGTGGCAACAAGCCCGGTAGCCTTGCCGCTTTCTTTTGCAGCCTCGAGTATTGTTTTTACTGATTCTTTGTCGTTGTCTACTGAGATTGCACCATTATATGTTTTAACGCCTGCAGCCATGGAAGTTGCCGCGGCTGCTGAGTCTGTAACATTTTCTTCTGAGTCTTCAGGATATGTTTTCGCCATACCAACCAAATACTTATCAAAAATTGTTTCCTCCATTTGTGGTGTTGATGGATTATCCTTCATGTAACGGTATGCTGTAGTATAAGCAGGACCCATTCCATCACCAATTAGGACAATTACGTTTTTAACCTTTCCATTATTATGCTTTTGGTTACTGCTTTTAGCATTTGTATCAGTGCTGTTAATTCCAATAACACTACCAATGATTAACAAGCTAATTGTTGCGATGACCCAAATCTTTTTTCTCATGTACATCCTCCTAGTAATTGGTAATTGTTTCACTTAATATGATAGTTGATAGAAAAATAGATTTAAATGGTAGAATAGTAACTGGTTTTGTAAAGTTTGTAACCTTGATGTAAACGCAAACATATTTTGATTGATTTGTAGTAGGGACGTATGATAAAAATTAATACTGGGTTCATAAAGTGTGATAATTTGTAGAAAAAACAGTAAAATTGTCTGACAGTCATATTCACTAGTAAATTATTTAGGTTAGGAAGAACCTATTCCACATTTGTTTTTAAAGTTGGGGCTTGCTTAAATAATCTTTAATCAGATTTCTATGTTGTTTGTCGAATGTATTCCAAATGACGCTGCTCTTTAGGGGGCTTCTAGTGGCTGCTGTGAAAACTAAACTCACACCCAAATAACTCTTCTGACCCCCATACCCATGCTTTGTTAGGAAAACCGTCCCCATGTTTCTAAAAAGGAAAATAGAACGATGTTTTTACCATTATAAAAAGGGCAAAGATACTGTTCCTAAAATCTCTTTGGCGTTTTCAAACTTTTATTCATATGTTTGGGTATTTGAAAACAATCATCGTATCAATATCAACAGTTTAGAAGCTTCCAACCCCAATAAGGAACGGCAGCCTTCAACATATATTTTTCGACAAACTACAGGCACCAAAAACTAACAATAGTCCGAAACTAACGTTGCTACCAGGCTCCATTATACTGAATGGTTTCGGCTGCAGTATCACCTCCCTTTTCCATACATACTTTAATTGTTCCTCCTTGATAAATACCATTGAGAAAACCAGCAATAAAAGAATCCCCCGCCCCCATTGTATCTATAACATCAATATCCTTTGCTTTTGATTTATAATATTTTTTACCATCATATGCCAAACTCCCATTTCCACCCAAAGTACTAACAGCTATTTTACTACCTCTATCAACTACAGACTTTAGGTAACTCCGTATATACGGATTATCTTTCACATATGAAAAAAAAGCATAATCCAAATGTGGTGCAAGTCTATCTACAAGTTCTTCTTTATCTTCATCCGAAAAATCAAAAGATGTTATCAAACCTCTTTGCTTGAAGATTTTAAAATATTTTTCGCAATGACCGGAAATGCCTGAATGAACAATGTCGTGCTCAGCTATAAACTTTATATCCTCGTCCGTCAAGTTAAAGTTTTTCATTACTCCCTCATTAAACCCAACAAATTCCCTATCATTATTGTTTAATTCTACATAGGTAACTGCCGTATTACCTTCACTAACGTGCAAGTGTGATACATCAACACCTTTTTCTTTTATATCATGATATATTTTATCGCCAAAAGCATCAGTGCCAATAATACCAATATAGGACGCCTGTGTCCCAATTCTAGCCGAATAAACAGCTACATTAACAGCATTACCACCAGAATAAATTTTTTTGATTCCTTTATAGTAATCTATGCAATTATCACCAACTGCTGCTATTCTCATAGAAACACCCTCACTCTAATATATTATACTTATTAAACACCGTTTAATGTTTTATTCAGAAAGTATACTGAATTTCGTAATGAATTTTCTGGGTTAAGGTAACTTGTATTATCCATAATCTCAAGGGTGCAGGTACCTGTATAATTGTTTTCTTTTAGTTCATTAATATACTTTTTTATCGGTAAGACACCTTCGCCTATACTTAAGTGGGCATCTGAATAATGATCACCATCCATTAAATGAAAATGTACTAAATCATTTCCGAACAAATCGAAATAATCATCTACGGTTTCATTCTCCAAATCCATGGCGACAACATCAATCATAGCTTTTAAATTGGGTGAATTAACTTCATCAAGCATTTTCCTTATATGATGACGATTCATAACTAAGTTTGTTTCTAGATAAGTAAGTGGCTCCAAAACAAGTGTTATTCCTTCTTTTACTGCCAAATGAGATAATTCATTTATCGATTCACAGGCATATTTCCAGGATTCATCATGAGAAATGGAATAATCACCGATGCCTGATGTAACAAGCATTTTTTTTGCATCTAATTCACATGCCGCAAGAATATTTTCTTTAAAGTAAGCAACACTTTGCTTGCGCCAATCCTCATTCGACGCTGCCAAATTATACGGGTAGACACATTGCTCAGGAGTATAACAAGCTAAGGACAATCCCCGACTATTAATCTCATTACGAATATACCTCAGTTTATGAAGCAGATTTCGATAAACGAACAAATGTGGTTCTCCAGCCCACAACTCAATTTGATCAAAGTTTAAACGCTGTACAGAATCAAGAAAATATTCAAGAGGATAATATTTATACGTGATATTCATTGCAGCAAGCTTCAAATAGACCCCTCCAATAAAATATATCTATGTTCAACCTTTTACACCACCGTTAGATAATGCTTTTATGAAATGCCTTTGAAAAATAATAAAAACAACAATCATTGGTACAGTTGCTACAAAAAGCCCTGATAACAAAACACCATAGTTCGTTCCAAGCTGACTTTGTAAGCTCATTATACCAACTGGTATTGTATAAAGATCTGAACTTTCAATAAAAGCTAGTGCAAACATGAATTCATTCCAGAAAAACATTCCGGTTAGCAACGCGGAAGTAAGTACAATTGGTTTACTCATAGGTAAAATAATCCGCCAGAAAACTGACCATGAACTACATCCATCAATATAGGCGGCATCTTCAACTTCTCGTGGTAACGACAGAAAATAGGCGCGCATTAAAAAAACTGCAAATGGAATTTGAAAGGCTACATAGGGAAATATCAATGCCCAATAGCTATCTAATAAATTGAAAAATTGGAGCATTTTAAATAAAGCAATTAAACTCACTTGTGGTGCCAGCATTAAACCACTAATTATGAGAATGAACCAAAAGTTTTTCCCTCTGAAATCAAATCGGCTCAAACCATACGATGCTAACGCACTAATCAGAACCACTATCACAACAGAAATAACCGTTACCAAAACACTATTAAAAAAATATTGTGCTACACCATAATTCCATGCATCCACATAGTTCTGCCAAAGCCATTCAGTTGGGAGTTTCCACGGCCTCATAAAAAAGTCACTATTAGACTTGAAACCACTAATAATCATCCACGCGAACGGTAAAATTATACAAATTGCCAAGATCGTTAAAATAGTTAAAATAATTAAGTTTGTTATTTTTGTCAATACACTTTTATGCATATATTCACCCCACTTTAACTATATATGCTGTTACTTCTTTGGTCACTTTCCTGTTTTGGAAAGTCTTAACTGGATAAATGATAGCGTAATAGTAATAATGAAAAGGACTGTGGCAATTGCTGATGCATAACCCATTTCATCGTTTCTAAAACCACTATTAAATAGCATTGTTCCAAGCACCTCTGTTGCATGGCCCGGACCACCACCAGTCATAATATATACTTCATCAAATACTTTAAATGCCCCTACCATCGTAAAAGTTATCGCCACTAATATCATCTCTTTTACTTGAGGTACAGTAATATGAAAAAATGTTCGGAAACGATTTGCCCCATCTATCATTGATGCCTCATACAATTCCCTGGGTATTTTTTGCATCGCCACTAAAAAAAGCATTGTTATGTATCCCGTGTATTGCCACTGTGATACAAAAATAACCGCAAATATTGCAGTGTCTGAATTACCTAAAAACGAAAAGGAGAAGTTAGTGAACCCAATTGCTCGTACGAACTCATTGATGATACCGATATTCGGCTGATAAATCATCTTCCACAACAAACCAACAACTGCAAGGGATAGAATTGAGGGAATAAAAAATACTGTTCTAAAAAAGGGTTGGAATTTACGAATAAATTTCTCTTCTAAAACTGCTGCTAGGACTAAACCACCACCAACTTGACAAATTAATGAAATAATAGCATACAACACATTATTTTTAAGTGAAGTATAGAATACAGGGTCAGTAAAGAGTCGTTGATAATAATCTAACCCGACAAACACTTTTTCAATCGAGAAAGCATTCCATTCATACAGACTGTTATAAAAGTTCAATATGATTGGAACGAACACGAAAATCGATAAAAAAGCCAATGCAGGTAGAATATAGAGAAAAGCACGTTTATTTTCGTATATATTCATGATAAACCTCCCTCCGCGGAGTAAACACATAAACATGTTTACTCCACAGAAATGTATAGCCTTTACTTCTCTCTTACTTCCTTAGCCACTGTTCGTACCTCTTCCATAACTTCTTCAGGCGTTTTTTCACCATTTAATAATGGTTGTAAATTTGTCAAATATACATCAGCAACCCTAGAAGCAACGGCTGTATCCAGCCATTGTGACAAGCCTTCAGCCTCTTCAATAATTTCCTGGGCTCTTGATGACTGTGGTAGTGCATTTTCTTCGTTAACTGCACCTTTTACACCGCTTGTCCAATTTACCATATCAACCATCATTTCCTGTGTTTCTTTACTTGTTAAAAACTTTAAAAAATCTACAGCTTCATCTGGATGTTCCGACTGATCAGAAACTAGGAACCCATCTGGTGCGCCTGTAACATAATTTGCTTCTCCTTCTCCTGACTTAATCTCAGGTAATGTAAAAATGCCCCATTCATCTTCCAAACTATTGTTAATCTGAATAAATTCTTCTGTTTCAACATATACCATGGCACTGTTTCCTTGAATAAAGTTTTCTTTTGCCATACTATGGGAAGTTGCATTAATATTATCATTAAAGTAACCGTTTTCATTTAATTCAATTAAATACTCTAATGCTTTAACATACCCTTCATGTTCAAATTGGCTGGTTTCCGGATTATAATCTTTTTCTAATACCTCTTGTGGAACCATTTCTTGATTGAGTCCTGTTAAATAATGAATACTTGCCCAAGGGTGTTCATTCCCAAGTCCTATTGGTGTTATTCCGTTTTCTTTCAATTCCTCATTTACCTTGGTAAATTCATTCCATGTCGTTGGAACATCTAATCCGTACTCATTAAAAATTTCTTTATTATACACAAAAAACTTTCCAATTAAACGAATAGGGACACCATAAATCTTATCACCCGACTTAAATGGCTGAAGACTGGCAGAAATAAAGTTTTCACTCCATTTTTCGTCTTCACTAAAGTAACCTGATAAGTCCATAGCGACACCGGCATCAATGAACTTTTGAACAAATTGACCTGACCAAGTAAATACTATATCTGGTGCGTCCCCGCCTCCAATTGTTGTACGCAACTTATCTTTCATTGCGTTATCACCAATAGCATTCATGTCTATCTTAATATTGGGATTTTCCTTTTCATATTGTTTAACAACTTTTTCAAAAAACGGTGCATACTCTGGTTCAGGCCATTTGTGGAGAAAACTTAACTCAATTTGATTATTATTGCCTTCGTTATTGCTCCCCGAAGCATCATTGGAACATCCTGAAATAAGCAACAAAATGCTAACCATTAATAATGCAAAATACCATATTTTTCTGACCATATCATTCTTCCTCCCTTTGTAAATGAAGATTTTGAATCTACGTTAAATTTAATTCTATTAATTCAATCATTTACGGAAATGTATATACCTATTGGTATATACCACTTCAAGCATAACAGTATAAGATTATTCTTTGGCCACTATTCAGAAGGGTTTAAATACAAGCGTGAATAATATCTGATAATATCACTTCTAGTAACAGATCTCGTAAACTCAACAGGTTCTTCTTCTCCACTAAATGCTGTTGAGTCAATAAATATACATACACTGTCACCGGGGATTGTTAAAAGTCTACATTCTTCTTCACTTGCTTGTAATATTTGAATATACTGATCTGCCTTAACTGGTTTAATATTATAAGACTGCTCCAGTGTGCCATACAATGATACATCATCCGCAATATACTCTTCGATTCCCGCACATAAGTAATAAGGGATGAAAGACATCTCAATGGCAATCGGAATGCCATCTCCTAAACGCAATCTTTTCAAAACAATAACGTCAGTGTCTTCATCTATCTTTAAGTTTTCCCTAATGTGCTCATCAGGATTTTCTTTGTATATCTCGAGCAATTTAGTGCTTGGTTGCATACCTTTTTTAATTAATTCTTTACTATAGCTATTAAAAGTTATAAAATCCATCTCTATTTTTCTTGTTATAAATGTACCAACTCCTTTCCTTTTTTCAACCAACCCTTCCCTTTCAAGAACCAATAACGCTTTACGAGCAGTCATCCTGCTAACGTTACATTTATCCGCGATTCTTCTCTCGGACATTATTTTGTCCCCATGCTTTAATTTTCCACTTCTAATATCCTTCATGATCATTTCTTTGAGCTGATTATATAGCGTTGTTTTTTTCAAAATATCTTGCTGCACTGATTTCACTTCCTCATCGCCTTGCATTATGTGGTATATACCATATCATTTGTTGTATATTTTATAATTTTGCAAATTATTTGTCAATGAATTTTTATTTATTTTTAAAAAGTATTGCTATTTTGAATATTGTTTGATACTATATTTTCAATTCTAATATTCGCTATTCGCTTTTTTTTAATCAGAAGTGGTATATACCATTATCATTTTTTATCCAAAGTCCCTTCATAAGACTTTATAATCAACTTATTTTTAGCACTGAAAGGAGATAGTACATGTTTAACTTTGATGAAAACATTTACTTAAAAAATGGAGAATTGACTTATCAAACACGTGATACTATTGAACAAATTGCACATGAAGTGCACGAAGAAGGTTACGAAAATATATTCTTTATTTCTGTAGGTGGATCTATTGCTATCATGTGGCCAATTCAAGAAATGTTGAATCAAATTACAGATGTCCCTGTATATGCAGAACAAGCAGCTGAAATTGTACTAAAAGGACATCAGAAGCTTTCAGAAAAGTCTATTGTAATTACAGCATCCAAATCTGGAACAACGAAAGAAACAGTTAAGGCTGCAGAATGGTGTAAAAATAAAGGATACCGTACTGTTTCACTAATTGGAAAAGAAGGATCCCCACTGGAAA
The DNA here is from genome assembly GCF_041949995.1 of Virgibacillus sp. JSM 102003. Classification (NCBI taxonomy): domain Bacteria; kingdom Bacillati; phylum Bacillota; class Bacilli; order Caryophanales; family Bacillaceae; genus Virgibacillus; species Virgibacillus sp. JSM 102003. The sequence continues at coordinate 157,182 of NZ_JBHFQH010000003.1, read as the reverse complement.
AAGCAAGCACATGGACTATACCAAATTTAGCTGAAAATGGTGTTGAATTTGAATATATGCAGCTGCTATTATTTGTGTTTAAGCTGTTAGAACTAAAAAATGACTTTCCGCAGTATGAGAGATTCGCTACTCAAATTGAACATTTACCAAAAAACCTGTTAAATGCTAAAAAGAAATTTGAAACAAGAGCAAACGAAATCGCTAAAAAATATTACCAGGAGCCTTATAATATCTGGGTTGGCAGCGGTGAAATGTGGGGAGAAGTATATCTATTCTCTATGTGTATACTTGAAGAAATGCAATGGATACGAACAAAATCAGTCCCATCCCCAGAATTTTTCCACGGTACGTTAGAACTTGTGGAGGAGGATGTTCCTGTATTTCTTGTAAAAGGTGAAGGAAAATGTCGTTTTCTTGATGACCGTGTAGAAAAATTTTGTAAGCGATTCACCAAAAAATTAGAGGTTATTGATACAAAAGATTTTGAACTGAAGAATATCGATGATGAGTTTCGTTGGATTTTAGCACCTACCATCTCGACATCGTTGCTTGTTGATCGTCTAGCAAAACATTATGAATATTATACTGGTCATAAAATGGAAGATACACGCTACTACCGAAAAATCGATTATTAGTTAAATACATTAAAACATTAGAAGTTTTATGTACTGAATAACCTATTGTACTACACTATGATGAGGGTGCCCTTTTCAGGAAAGCAATGATTCTAAATAAAGTTATTGAACTTCTTAAAAGGGACAGCAAGCTATTATAATGATTCGATTTCGTATAGGAGTATATTGTTCAACTTTCAGGAGTAAATCCAAGTTGGTTATACGTTATACTTATAGGAATTTACTGATTTAAATCACACCCTTACTACTTTCGACCCAACGAAAATTATATTTACTACCAAATTCCCCAGCAGATAAAACAATACTGCCGGGGAATTTGCTTTTACACAATCAATATTCCTTACATTTATTCCCTTAAAATTTCCAGGAAGAACAGGCACCAGAATAGAAACCAAACGAGCCAAATCAAAGAGAGAACGTAATACTTACTAACTATTTAGATAAGCGCCATTGTACTGGCTGCTAAATACATTCCTTTATATCCAATTTCCGTTCCAAATGAAGCTGTTGATTGAAGAAGAACGAGATATAAATTCTCTCTAAAAATATTATATAACAACTTACCAAATTTTTCATAAATTAAATATTCTAAAAAAACAGGAAGCATGATGGCAATATTTAATAGGAGGAGTTTTATGTGGCGCTGCGGCACTCTGAAGCAGCAATTAAAAACTGATTCTTCAAACCCATTATTTATAAAAAGCATCAAAAAATTAAAGGGACAGTTCCCAAGGAAGCAAAAGAACCGTCTCCATGCTTCTCCTTTTCTATGATGAAGGTTAGCGTTAAAATAAAAATAGATGGGACAAGTGGCCTGACCTCGTGTCCCAGAAATCAATAGTTGTGGGGGGAATGGTTGTTGGATGAGAAGGATCGGGTTAGAAAGTTACTGTATGATCATTACAAGATTCAAGGTAGTTTAATTGGTGTTGCGGCTGGTTCTGGAATGACAGGTAAATATGTGGAACGTGGAGGAGCAGATTTTATTCTTGCATTGAGCTCTGGGCGCTTTAGGCAAATGGGGGTTAGTTCATTAGCTGGCTTTCTTGCTTATGAAAACAGTAATAAACTAGTGATGGATTTTGCCAGCAAGGAGCTCATTCCAATTATTAAGGATATTCCGATTTGCTTTGGTATAATTCCGAGTGATCCAACAATAGAATTAGATCAATATATTGATGAGATTAAGGAAAAAGGATTTGCTGGTATAAACAATTTTCCTAGTATAGGATTTATCGATGGACATTTTCGACAGGCATTGGAAGATGACGGCGCTACTTATGATAGAGAAGTAGATGCAATCCGAATTGCTAATCAAAAAGGGTTATTCACGGTTTCTTTTGTATTTGATGAGGATCAGGCTATCCAAATGATTGACGCAGGTGCTGACGTTATTTGTGTCCACTTAGGGTTCACTGCAGGTGGCTTCTTGGGTGCAAGAAAAATATTATCCTTGCAAGCAGCAAAAAAGAAGGCAGTCAGGATTTTCAACAAGTGTAATGAACGCAACCCAAACATTATGAAAATGATTTATGGTGGCCCGGTTACAAGTCCAACCGATGTAAAATTTATGTACGATGATACAGACATTATGGGTTATATTGGAGGTTCGGTTTTTGAACGGACTCCAACCGAGCACACATTAACGCAAATTACTAAATCCTTTAAGCAAACCAATGATTTTAATTATGATGGATTGATTGAAACAATTATGGAGGGTATTGGAGGTCAGGAAAATTACATCAACTTCATTAAGAAGTATATAAATTTACATTACATGGAAGAGATATCCATTAATGAACTCGCCAAGATTTTAAATTTATCCCGTACCTATCTAAGCACACTGTTTAAACAGGAGTTAGGCATCTCTTTCACACAATACCTTATTGATTTTCGTATAAATCGTGCCATTGAGATCCTGGAGACAAAAGATGTACCGTTAAACATTGTGGCAAAAATGGTTGGTTATCCGAACTATACAAACTTCAGTAAAATTTTCAAGAAATATAAAAAGGTATCACCAAGGGAATATAAAGAAACATACGTAAAGCAAAGTTTGTAATACATAAAGACATTAACTTCTCTTCTGGAAAGCGTTATCATTTAATTATGATGGATGAAGCGTTTTCTGATGATTTTTCAAAAACGAGGAGTGATGAAATGATGAAGACGATTGCTTTAGTTGGAACGTTCGATTCAAAGGGAAAAGAGTATTTATATGTAAAGGAACTGATTAATTCGTTAGGACTAGCAACTGTTACGGTTCACGCAGGTGTGTTTGAACCAGAATTCGTACCCGATGTGACTAATGCGGAGGTAGCCGCTGCAGCAGGCGAAGATATTAGCGAAATTGCAGCACAGCAGGATCGTTCGAGGGCGACCGCAGTCTTGTCTAGAGGGATGGAAGTATTATTACCTAAGTTATATAACGAAGGAAAGTTTGATGGAGTCTTATCCTTTGGTGGATCAGGAGGCACATCGATTGCGGCACCTGCAATGCGTGCACTTCCAATTGGTGTTCCAAAAATTATGGTATCAACCGTTGCATCTGGCAACACCGAACCTTATGTTGGAACAAGTGATCTTATTATGATGCCATCGGTTGTCGATGTAGCCGGTTTAAATACCATTTCTACTAAAATATTTACCAATGCTGTATTCTCGATCGTTGGAATGGTAAATTATGAAAATAACGCTGAAGTGGAGAAAAAACCACTAATCGCAGCGACTATGTTCGGTTTAACAACGACTTGCGTGAATTATGCAAGAGAATATTTAGAAGCGAAAGGATACGAGTTGTTAGTATTCCATGCAACAGGTGTGGGTGGTCGAACAATGGAACAACTGATTTCCGATGGATATGTCGACGGCGTACTTGACCTGACAACTACAGAATGGGCAGATGAATTAATGGGCGGCATATTGAATGGTGGTCCGAATCGTTTAGAAGCGGCAACAGATAACGATGTTCCTCAGGTGGTTTCGTTAGGTGCATTAGACATGGTAAACTTCGGGCCATTTGAATCGGTTCCAAGACATTATGAAGGTCGTAATTTCTATAAGCATAACCCTATGATCACCCTAATGCGGACAACAGTCGAAGAAAATAAGAAATTAGGCGAAATCATTGCAGAAAAATTGAACAGGGCAAATGGGAATACTATTTTGATGCTGCCATTAAACGGTCTGTCAGGACTTGATATAGACGGTCAGCATTTCTACGGCCCTGAAGAAGACAAGATGTTATTTGATACGTTAAAGGCAAATATTGATTCAAGTAAAGTTGAAATCATTGAAATAGATACGGATATAAATAATCAAGAATTTGCTGAAACAGCTGCAGAACAATTAGTTCAACTCTTAAATAAATCACAAGTTAAATAATATGGCCTTGTATAGGGGTTCATCTTTGTAATCTATCTATCAAAAAAAAGGAGCAGATGGGGATGTTAGCAAGAAAAGAAATCTTAAACCGTTTTAAAAATGAAGTTAGCTCAGGAAATATCTTATTAGGGGTTGGCGCTGGTACTGGAATTACTGCAAAAAGCAGTGAAAATGGTGGAGCTGACCTGTTAATCATATATAATTCTGGCCGCTACAGAATGGCTGGCCGTGGCTCTTTAGCTGGGATTCTATCCTATGGAGATGCAAACCAAATCGTGGTAGAAATGGGTAATGAAGTATTGCCGGTAGTCCAAGAGACTCCTGTACTAGCAGGCGTGAACGGAACAGATCCATTTCGAGTCATGGATGTTTTCCTTAAGCAATTGAAAGATCAAGGTTTTAGCGGCGTACAAAACTTTCCAACGGTTGGTTTAATCGATGGAACTTTCCGTGCGAACTTGGAAGAAACAGGTATGGGGTATGACTTAGAAGTTGATATGATTCGAAAAGCACATGAATTAGATCTATTAACCACGCCTTATGTATTTGATGAAGAACAAGCGAAGAAGATGGCGAAAGCAGGTGCCGACATTCTAGTAGCACATATGGGATTAACAACAAAAGGAACGATTGGTGCGCAAACAGCTTTAACCCTTGATGACTGTGTCGAACGCATCCAAGGGATTGCAAATGCCGGGAAAGCAGTTAATCCGGATATTTCCGTCATATGCCATGGTGGTCCAATTGCAGAACCGGAGGATGCGGAGTATGTGATCAAACGAGTAGATGGCGTTGTTGGATTCTTCGGTGCCTCTAGTATTGAAAGATTTGCAGCTGAACGGGGAATTAAAGAACAATCATCTGCATTTAAAAAAATTAAAAAGTAACTATACGATTTCGTAAACAGATCTAGTCCTTATAGAGGGCTAGATCTATTTCTGCTTTATGGGAGGAATAACAAATGCTTTCGCTAGTCATAAGTGATATTCACGGCTGTCTCGATGAGTTTGAAAAGTTATTACAGGTTATTCATTACCGGCCGAATCATGATCAGTTGATTTTGTTAGGAGTTTATATAGACAGAGGTCCTAAAAGCAAAGAGGTCGTTCAATTGATAAAGAAGCTGACTGAACCCTATCATTGTGTTAAGGAGAAATCATGATGACCGCTTTGTCAGATTAATCGAACAGTCCAGTTTCACTGCTTACGAGACTTTTATCAACTATGGTGGATGTGAAACACTAGAGAACTATGGCCTGAAGCAAACGTCTTCTATTCAACATATAGCAGAATTCATTCGTCAGGAGTTTATGGATCATATCGAATTTCTGAAAAGCACACGATGGTATTATGAAGACAAACATTATATTTATGTACATGCAGGGTTAAATCCTGTTTTTAAGAATTGGAGAGACCAGCCGAAAGAAGATTTTTTCACCATAAGAGAAGTATTTCTTAATCAAAATACAGTGGTTAATAAACTAGTAGTCTTCGGCCATACCAAGACTAGAGACATCTATGGTTTAGATGCTATCTGGTTTTCTTCTGATAAAATAGGAATAGATGGTGATGCGCATATGGCGATCAATTAAACTGCCTAGAAATTGTAAATGGAAAAGTGCTGAATCAATATCATGTAGACTCATAATGTAATTTCCATTAACGCATTTAAGCAAAGCGCAAGCGCCTTGTTCACCCCCAACTAGCTTAAGTAAAGGCTATATGGTGACTTTTTCCACATAGAGCCTTTGCTTAAGACCTCGAGGGGGTAGCCGCTGGAGCTTGACATGGCTTCTGCTGACAGTGGATTTCTTAGAGCCTAAATTTTATACTTTCTTTCCTTAGAACGAAAAAGATGACCTCTGTGTAATACAGAAGTCATCTTTTTAATGTAGTATAGTAGACATAATTCTCTTAAAAATGTATATAGTGGAGATCCAACCCATTCATTCTCGTCTTTACTCTATAACAATTAAAGTGCCTGGGCTTCTTCATTTACAGAATCATCTTCTTCCTTTGTTTGCAGAAGGAAACCACCTAATTCAGAAAGATATCCTAATACAGCACCGCAAATAAGACCTATTACCGCACCGCCGAAATCAAATCCTGCAGCGAAATACGTGGAACACCCTATAAATGCTCCAGGTATAAAACTAAGCCATGATATACTTCCCTGAAAACACATGCCTGCTGCTCCAACTGCAACTCCAATTCCAAGCGCAACAGTAGAACCGACTAGTGGCCCTAAAAGTCCGGAAATCTGAATGATTAAAAAGCCCCAAATCACGCCGGTGAAATTTAATATTAAGGAGGTCTTTAACCCCTCTATTTTAGTCCCGCCTGCATAAAAGCTCGCCCATGATAAAAAACCTGCAAAAGTAATCAATCCTAAACTTGAACTTACTACAGTCCATAACCCCGCTAAAATGCCTACACTTATTCCAACTGCTGGTATAAAACCCATTAAATTCTCCTCCCTTTCGAATATAAAACTATTTTTATATATAAAGTCTTGACCAGTCCGCAATTACTAATATAAAGTTAATTATTGTTTAATCATTAACCACTCCTCTATTTCTCTATTTTGATAAGATGAAAGAAAACGTTTTCATTGATTACATTAATGATAACGTTTTCCGGAAGAGAAGTTAATGTTTTTATGTTTCACAAACTTGTCTTTATGTTACTTATTAATGATTTTCCTGGTGACTTTCTATAAAATCATATTTGAGGTTTAAGAAATAGCCCAAATAACGAGAGAAGATTTATGGGAATCTAAGCCGATTATGACAAATCACGAGTGACCTGGCTGCTTTCAATTGTCATTTGAGAATAATTAAATGCTAGTGGACTCCAACCATTTAACCACATTTTCATTACATTCCCCGACATGGTTATGGAATGGCCAAGCGCCAGCATACTTGCAAGCTTGTAATCATGCTTGAATTGGTTCGTTATTGTTCGATTTGTCATCCAATGATAAGCACGTATAATGACCTCCACGCATAACGGCGCTAGTGACATGGCAAGAAAATGATTAAAATTATAGCCTCCAACAGAATACATTCTCTCCGCTACCTCATTTAATTTCATCTTTCTTACAGTTCCACGGTCATTAATATCAATAGGGGTGTCAAAGGTTATCACTTGTGTCAGCGAGAAAAATGGTGGCACAATACTTCTTTTCGTTCCTATATCTATTATAAAATGGCTCAGTGTCTTAATAACTGCCATAAAAATATTCATTCCGTGATAATTAGGGTTATTTAACACAGCCAGCTTCCACTTTAATCAAATAATGAAATCGTTCCATTCATACTATTTATCACACCAAAAACAAGCTGTAATATTGGGTCATGTACAGGTGTTTTTAGCCTTTGAAGGTTACCATTTAATTTAAAATTATCGTTTTCCTCTATAATCCGTGAAAAGTTTTTTATTTTCACAGCATCATATGGGGTAATGGCCCACTCCTCTAACGCTTTGACTCTATCATTATTCTTCAGATCCAACGATTCCATCGCTTTGTTGATATTTTGTAGAAAAAACAGTAGAATTGTCTGACAGTCATATTCACTAGTAAATTAGTTAAGTTAGGAAGAACCGCCCCCACGCCTCCCCATAACTCTACCTAATCCTATAGATTATGGTGCTATAGTAGTATAGACATCCAGTTATATAGGATATAGCATATATATGTAAGTTAAATGTAAGCGTTAACATTAAGGTGAATCAATCCCCCTATGGAAAGGTAACATTAAGGAAAGGAGGACAGTTTTAGCTTATATTTAACTTGAATAGTAAATACTTCTTCTACATGAATTTTCCCAAGTGGGTAACTACAATGGGGAAGTTATCTTGTGTATTACTTTTGAAAAACAAAAATAGTCTTAGGCCATCCTAGAAAATCCTGTAGAGCCGAAATGATGATTTTAATAATTTTAATAGAGGAGTGGTTTTAAGTGAAAAGAGTAATAAGTATTTTGAGTATTATCACACTACTTACAACACTGGTTATCACTGGTCCAATTACTTCCTTAGCTAAAAAAGATGATCTTCATTATCCACCCAATATGAAAGCAAACCATGGTATGGTTCAGCGAATTATTGCACACATGACTCCAAAAGAAAAGATAGGGCAACTTGTAATGCCTTCCACCCATGATAACAATCAACAACTTCCTAATGAACAAACGAAAGAATTAATTCAAGAATATAAAGCAGGCTCAGTTATTGTCTATGGTAACAGGGATGCTGAAAAAACAGCTCAATATAATAATCAGCTCCAAGAATGGGCAAATGACACTGATTTAAGTATCCCATTATTTACATCTGCAGACTTAGAGTATGGAGTTGTTCAACATGTAACGGATGGTACGACATTCCCGCGTCAAATGGGTATCGGTGCAACTAGAGACCTTGATGCTGCCAAAAAAGTTGCTGAAGTAACAGCAGTAGAGTCAAGAGCTGTTGGTTTTAATTGGAACTACTCTCCGGTTGCTGACGTCAACACAAACCCGGCTAACCCAGTTATTGGCGTACGTTCTTTTGGTGAACAAACAGATCTAGTCTCAGAAATGACAGTAGCTCAAGTTAACGGTTATCAGGAAAATGGTGTGATTGCAACTGCCAAGCACTTCCCTGGTCATGGAGATACAAGTGTTGATTCGCATTACGGTTTAGCTTCGGTTACATATGACCGAGAAACGTTAGAAGAAATTCACCTTCCACCTTTCCAAGCTGCGATTGATGCAGGAGTAGACTCTATCATGACAGCTCACGTTATCATTGAAGCAATAGACCCTGAACTTCCAGGTACTTTATCTAAAAAAGTACTTACTGGATTATTACGCGAACAACTAGGATTTAATGGATTAATTGTTACAGACGCAATGTCCATGGATGCAATTGATGAAGAATGGGGCAGTGGTCGTGCAGCGGTTATGGCTGTTCAAGCTGGCGCAGACATCGTCATGGCTACAGGTACTTATGATCAACAGCTTGAAACATTCGACTCTCTGTTTTCTGCTTATCAATCAGGTGAAATTACCGAAGAACGTGTCAATGCTTCACTTGAAAGAATCCTAATGAAAAAGCTAGAGTATAAATTATTTGACAATCGATTTGTCGACGTTGAACAAGCGACAGAAGTCGTTAATACACCGGAACATAAAGATTTCGCAAAAGAAATCGCACAACAATCTATTACTCTAGTGAAAAATGATGGTGTACTACCTTTTGAGGAAAATGGTCAATCAACGCTAGTCGTTGGTCCACAAATCTACGGGGATGATTATTATATAAAAGATATTGTCGATGTAGTGAAACAACATACAAAAGGTGATGTAGAATCAATCATTACCTCTGGAAATCCTTCTGCTGCAGAGATTGCAGATGTTCTTGCAAAGGCAGAACAAGTAGACCGTATTATCGCACCTACTTTCTCTGCAAGTGGACTCTCTGCCGGACAAGGTGAGCTAGTCACAGCACTTGCCGAAATTGACAAACCAGTAGTAGCTGTTTCGCTAGGACTGCCATACGATGTTCAAAATTATGATGGTGTAGATGCATATCTAGCATCTTACGCAATCGAACGCTGGGGTTCACCAGTTCCTACCTCTTGGACTGCTGCCATCGATGTTATTTTCGGTGCTCAACCAGGTGGAAAGCTACCTGTAGCAATCGATGGTTTTTATGACTTTGGTATTGGCTTAAGCTACTAAAATTTAGACATAGCTGGTTATCAATTATGTATCTGTTATTAAGAGAGACTCGCCTCACTTAAGAGGTGAGTCTTTGTTTTTTCATTAGATTTAGAAGGAGGAAAAACTATTATATAAGAAGGTCTAGGGTAGGTAGCTGTTGCTACCGGTTTATTATTCAGTACGTTATTTACAGTACACGTAACTAGTGATACAGTCTTTGCAAAAGAGGATAGTCCGCCAAAATAAGATGTTTCTGTGTCCCCTATTCCACAGTCTATGGATAAGACCTGGAATGGGTTTCCTGTCACACCAAAAGTAGGGATTGTTACGAAAAGTGATACAGATGCCGGTTTAAAACATTACGGGATTCAATCACCACCCAAATAGTATTATTACACACCAACCATAAGGGGGCATTCCATGTCTCGATAAGAGCCTAAGCAATCAAGCTTTCACTCCGTATTATACGAAAGATTTCCGGAAATCATTTGCTTGAAAAACTTTCTGCCGTAGTAGATTTGAACATTATGATTAAAAAGTTCCAGCAAAAAAACCAGAATTATATGCATGTAGCTTTTTTCATGTAGGCACCCGCGGGATTCTACATGAAAGGTATCCATTACCTATATCTACTATGCCGTAAACAACATACCATTAGATCTCTTTCTGGCAAAAAATCCAATTGTCATTTAAATAGTTAACTTCTCCTAAAGATCATTGGAAACTTAAACTTAGATAGGAATAATCTTGTACTACACTCTCTAAAGCAGCAATACTAATTCTTTAAACCTATTATTATAAAATGCAAACATCAAAAAATGAAAGGGACAGTTCCTGAGGAAGCAAAAGAACCGTCCCCATGCTTCTCTGAACTCTATAACAAAATTAACTAATCATTAAATTCCACTGGCTATTAATCTAGTCATCTTAAAAGAAGTACAATACTTACCACTGTTCTTCCCCCCAGAGACATATCCACGTTAGGGTCTTATAATATAACATATTTTATTTTAATATGCGGGTTAACGAATGATTATTCCCCTTTAAATAATTATTCGTTTATATTAATTTATAAATATTTTATTAATAGTCTATTTGCTAAATATGTTCTTATTTTCTCATTTTTTGATAATTTAAAATAATTACGTTTATCAATTATCTCATAACCATATCGTTTTAATATATGCTTAAAACAGGTATTTATTAAATTTATCTCTATTGGTTCTATTTCATCTGTCCATCTGTTTAGATGTTCACTAGATAGCCCCTTAAACGATTTATTTGTTGTGCTATTACCATCCCAAATTTCCCCATTTACTGTTGGACGGAAAAGAATATTATCGCGTCTTATATTTGTGAAATCTATAATTTTATTAACATTTTCATTTGGGTATTGTACTAAATCTTCATATTTTAACACAAAGTAGTCGTCGTCTATCAAAACTTGATTTTTTTCTAAATAATAATAACTATTATACATAGATTGCATTATTCTTCTTAGATTTGGATATCCATTTTGAGATTTAGACTTTCTTATCGAAGTTATATTTGAGTAAGGGTTTCTAACAATATGAATAAATTTTGCTTTAGGAAACATTTTTTTTAAAAGTACTGCATATTCTGCATTTTCTACAGATTTTTCAATAATTCTTAAATTATCACTTAATTTTTCAGATCTAAGAGCATAATACATAGATTCAGTGAAATTCTCAATAGATTTCTTTAAGTTATTATATCCACTTATATTACTTAAATTTTGTTCAAGTAATTCGATATCCCAAAAGCCTTTAGTATTACTATCAGCATACAAATCTGCATTTTCATTTACATATTTTATCCATTTTATATAATTATCTTTAATCTCATTTTCATCCAAGGAACTAGTAAACTGCCTCCTTATTCCATAATCAATCCATAAACCATTATGTTGAAAGAAATGCGTTTCAATAGGAATCACAAAAAGTTGAGTATGACCATCAAATAAATTCCTTAAAAGACTTGTTCCAGATTTATGAGCACCTAAAATAAAAATTGGTTCTTGATTCATTTTATCCCTCTCTTATCACTAATTTTTCAATTCCACTCGAAATCCCTATTTAATAATGAATATAACTTTGCATTATGTGGCTTATAATACTCACGAAGGAACTCTCTAGTACTGTGATTAAGTTGTTCTGAATATTCTGTTTTATTTTGGGCTTTAAAACTTAATTTTTTATTTTTTTTAAATTTTAGATTTAGAAAAGAAAAAACTTCCTTTAAATAATACTCTGTTTCTTTATAAAAGCTATCTGATTCAATAAATAAAATTTGGTTTTCAGGAAAATAATGTATCCATTCTTTAATTTGCTCATAGTAATGCCCTCTTTTTAAATAGGATCTATACTTATAATAAAAATCAAATTCTTCTGGAATATTTTTAATATTTAGTTCTTCATTTAATGCATCCTTAAACGTCAAAGGATTATACGCGTTAGTTTTATTTGAATTTCTTTGAAAATTATATTGTGAATAAGCTCTATCGATAGGATTTCTTAATAGTACAACCATTTTCATATTGGGATATTTTTCATAAACTCTTTTTGCACACTTATGGTAAAATAAATAATCTGGTGTTGCCTCTCCTGTTATATGTCCATTTTGTAATTTTAACGGAAACCATGATTTATACCATGAATATCCCTTATGATATTTTTCACTAAAAAAATATAATTCTTTTTTTATAGGTGGTGTAAAATTTTCTGCATATTTTTCTATATACTTAAACAATGAAGTAGTACCTGCTTTTTGAGCACCTAGGATTAAAAAACTCGGGTTACTACCTAATCCTAAAGAACATAGAGGCCTTTTAATTTTAAACGGTATACTTCTTAATTGATTAATAAATATAGTCATTTGATAACCTCTTTTCTAATCAGTTTTTTTGATAATGTATTTAAAATCATTTTATCTTCTTTCGATAATCCCAATAGGTAATAAATCACACTAAAGATTATTAGAAACAAACATATCAAACCTGTTAATTGTACTAACCAATAAATGTTAAGCCAATAGTTTAACAAACCTATAAATGTGCTAGCAATAACGATTGCTAGTAACACCTTGATATAACTAAAATTATAAGGATGCATATTATGGTTTTTATACACTAAAAGCAATCGTAAAATATTAACAATTACAACAGATACTAAAGAAGAAAATGCAGCACCTTCTATGCCAAATTCAGGGATCAACATAATGTTTAAACTAACATTAACTACAACCGATATAATATTAATATACATTGCCTGTTTAGAATTACCTGTCATTATTATAATGTAACCCGCTGACCCTACACCTGCATTAACTACTTGACCTATAGATACTAAAACTAAAGCAAGTGAGCCTTCAATATAACTTTCGCCAAATAACTTCATTATACTTTCACTAAAGATTAATATTAATGAAAAAGCAACTAAATTGACTAATACTATCCATTTTGTAAATACTTTATACAAATTTAACAAACTATTCATATCATTTTTATGATACAAAGAGGATATTGTTGGAGCAAACATAGTATTAAATGCAACAAGTATAAAGCTACTTAAAGTTCCAATCTTTAATGCTATACTGTATATACCTACCTGGCCTTCACCAAGGAAATAACCAATCATCAGTAAATCAGATTTTTGACTAATTAATCCCAAGTAGCCAGTAAATAATAATGGTAGAGAAAATCTAAATAATTCCTTATATTTACTTAGCTTAAGTAAGCTAAGTTTACCGAATAGTCTAAGTTTGTAAATAATTATTACTAAATATATTGTTCCGATAATAACTCCTGTATAATAGGCAAAAGGTAAACTGTAATATTCCCCCCCGATAAAGAGAGTAACCAGAAGAACAAATATTTTTAATAGGGGGGCTAACAATTCCTGGTTAGTAACATAATATTTTATCTTATTAGTTCCACGAAAAACACCTTGAGAAAGTTGACTTAGTGCCATAAATATTAAAAGAGGGGACATTAATTTTACTAAATGATTTAAGTCTGGATTGTTCAAAAGTTTTCCAGCAATATATTCACTGTTACAATAAATTAATAAAACAATTATACTACTAAATAAAAACACTAAAAGAAAACTAAAGGTTATTATGCTATTTCGTTCCTCGTTTTTTCCCGTTTCATTATATTTTGGAATAAAGTATACCAATCCTTGTTGTAAGCCAAATAAAGCTAATATTGGAAAAAAACTTATAAAAGTAAAAATATACATAAATTCCCCGTATATTTCAGCGCCTAAAAAACGAGCAGCAACAATATTAAAAAGTAATCCTATTAATAGCCCTACAATTTTACCCATAAATACTAAACCTGATTGTTTAGTAACGTTACCTAATTCTTTATTCATATTATGTTCTTCCTATTAATTAGATTTATAAAGATCAGTACTTAAGCACTATACTTATTAAAAAAACTAATTTTTTATTTTTTCCTAAATAAAATTTGTAAGTGCATTTAAAATACTAAATATACTTCTCATCTTACCTGTTTCTTAAATAATTTCTCTTAGTTGCTCACGGCTCTTCTTATTGGTAATTTTATTGTTTAATATATAATCTCTCATTCCTATTAAAAGACTATCTTCCCTTACCATTCTATAAACTGCATCACATATGCTATTCTCAGTAAAATCTGTTAATAAGCCATTTCTTTCATCAACTATGATTTCTTGAGCAGCTGGATAATTTGTGCATATAACAGGTGTTCCAGCAATAAATGCCTCAGTTATAACCATCCCATATGATTCAAAATCAGATGAAAGTACTACCACATCTGCAGATTTCATATATGAATAAGGGTTTTCTTTCTTGCCTTCAAAAATTATCACATCATCTAATCCTTTTTCTTTAGATAAAGATTTTAACCAATCTCTATCTTTGCCATCACCAACAATATGCCACTGAAACTGGAATTCACCTTCTCTCTTTAACCTTTCGCAACAACTTATTATTCTATCAATACGCTTCTCATAATTTGATAAGCGAGCAACTGTAACTATATGAAAAACCTTTTTAGTGAATGGAGATTCAATATTAGATTGTTTTTTTATCCTATCTATATTAAACATGTTATACACAACTTTAGATTTCTTTTTATATTCTGGTATAATTTCATCAAATATTTCTTTACATGCATAACTTACATTTACAATAAAATCATATTTTTCATAAGTTTTTTGGCATATTTTATAAGAAAACCCTAATTTGTATGGATCACTATGAATCCATGCAATTTTTTCCTTAGACCGTGTACACTTCAAAACATAATCATTAACTCCTGTGAAATATGTTAATTTTCCTTCTTTCCAAATATCATTTGAATATGATATAGCAACATCATAGCTTTTCGTTTTTGGTGTAATATTTAGAAGAATACCAAATGTTGTTTTAGAGCCTAACATTCTAACTATAATTTTTATTATTGCACTTAACATTGCCTTGACAAAAGAGTTCCGTTTAATGAAATCCTTAACCGATGTAGAATATAAATTCATGAGGAAGGGCTCTTTACATACACGTAATTTGTTATTGCTTATATTATTTTCAACAAATTCACTATCTTTAAACAGTAGTAAATCAACTTCATATTCTCTGAAAGGGATTTCTTCCAGTAAGTTAATAAGAGATTGACGTATTCCACCTCCAGATAAACCGTTATTTACTATCAATATTTTTTTCATTTATAATTCTCCTAATTACTTATCATATTATCGAATATACAATATACACAAATATCAAACCTAATATATACAATTGATATATTTCTTTAAACTTCGTTATTTTATTTTCTCTCCCTCTAGCGATTAACAAGAAAATAAAAGGATAAATTAACACTAAATGTCTAAAAGTAAGGGATGCTAAAAATACCAAATAAAATAACAAAAAAGTTACTGAAAGTTTATCCAAGGGTTTAATGAACCCTTTAATTGCATAGGGAATTTGAGTAAGGATATATAATGTGCCAATTCCTATAAAAGTTGTCATCGAAGCATATGAAAATGCATAATCTCCAAATAAATATGAAAATGATGGATTTGGTTGAATAAACCCATAAATAAATCTTAAAAAGATTCCAAATGGTAATAATGGTGTGTCAGTAAATATACTTACTAAGCCAGATGTCTTTTCATTTGCCCTGAATTCTGCATAATTATCAACTTTATTTAACCCTTCACTAAAAATAGATGAAATTTCATTTAGAAATAATAAAGAAGTACAGGAAGTTATTCCTATAATAATAACAAATTTATATTTCTTAGGTACAAAGTCTATAAAGTTAATTAATGTAATAATGATCATTATATACATAACAAATGTTCGAACATAGAATTGTAAAACAATAGCAAAAATGACAAATAAGTAATATATAATTCCCTTGCCAGTTTTATTAACTTTTAAATGCGTTAATGCCCATATCAAGACAATAACTAAAAAACAAGATAATATATCGCGAAATGTATAACTTGCTAAGTAAAAAAAATTTGGAAATATAGAAATAGTTATTAAAAAACGTGTTTTTTCTTTTGAGGAAAAATTATATCCCTTATTGACTATAAAATACAGCATGTTTACTATGAATACAATTAGAAATACATTAAACTGCCTTGACATAAAGACATGGTATCCATCAAACAAATTCCCAAAAGAAATCATTTTAGATAAAATAAAAATATAAAGTGTAAGTTGCTTATAAAGGTCCAAAGGATTATTATTTAAGAACTCAAGTAATCCTATGTTTAAGCTAGTGGTATTAAAAGCTTGTTTCTCATAAAACAAGTCATCAGATCCTTGAGAGTTAAAATAAGGTACACCATGCTCTGCTATAAGAGAAAAGTACATTATTGATACAAATATCATCCCGAAAACATAAGAGAAATAAACAAATTTTATTCGATTTGCATTATAGCTAAATGTTATTATTCCTACCAACAATTGTATTAATAAGCCAAAGCAAAATACTGCCTGTGACTTCATTAATATAGAGTCTATAAGTATAATAATAAATAAAAGAACGTTACTTAGAATATGGTATACTAGTTTTTCTTTTTTTTTATTAATCACAATACACCTACTTCTATTTAGCTATCTATTAGCATTTGATTCTTCCACGAAAGCGTCTCTTCAGCATAACTTCTCATATTATTTATATAATTTGGATCTTGTCTTTTTATTCTTTCATAAGAATCAATTAAATATTGAATATCAACAGAGGAATCATTTGGAATCAATTTGATTAGATAAGAAAAATCTTCACTAAAACCAATTTCACTGTTTGAACCGGCAAATGGAATCCCACGTGCACAATATTCTTTTGACTTGAGTGTTGATATTTCAAAAAGTCCGACTCTATGTAACCCAAGACTACCAATGGCTATATGTGCTTGATTGAAATAAGTTAATAACTCATCCTTCGATTTTATCCCTACAAATTCCACATACTCTTCCATGTTTCTTTCAAACGTTAACCTTTTCCATTCATCCTTCATTGGCCCTTCCCCTATCATTATGACTCTAGCTTTTCTATCCAAATTAGAATTTTTATAATATTCATTTAATCCTTCTATTAACCTATCATAACCATGATAGTGATTCATTCTTGAAACAGTAATAATGACAAAAGAGTCATCTGCTCCCTCAAGTGTTTTCTTTTGGATTTCTTTACAATCTATACCATTACTGATATTTACTGCAGGAACACCATATATTTCATCTTGATTAGACCCCATTATACGAAACTGAGTGACATAATTCCTTAAGAACCGACCAAAAACAGCGTCTAGTCTACTTATTACAAATTTCCCCACCCCATACTGAAGGCCCCATCTTTCAATTGGATAGGTAGGTAGTTCTAAATAAATAGAATTAACATTTTTCTTCAATTGTCTAAGCATTAAAAGAAACCAAACATCTGTATAAGGGTATCTAATGTAGACCGTTTTAAATTGTAGTTGGGAAACTAATCTTTCAGATTCATCAAAAATACGAATTCTTCTTATTTTTTTTTTTGAATTACTAATTTCTTTAAATTCTTCTTTATTAATGTTATATAATACAATATCTTCATCTTTGTATGCCAATAACCAAACATCCCAACCATTTTCCATTAACGCTTTACATTGACCGAATATTTTTAAAGAAACGCCATCAGATGAGGACTTATTGCCAAATGCATTATTTAATGCTATATATAATAACCTCTTCATATAAATACTCCTAATATATATTATACTTACTTATTAGCCTGATAAGTGGTTTTATCCATTTTTCGATTTGCCCAATTAATTGTATTATCAATTATCTCAGCAGGGTTCCCTAAAATTATTGAATTGTCAGGAATTTCACCTCTTACAACTGATCCTGCACCAACAATCACATTATTACCCAGTCGACATCCTGGCATTAATATGGATCTAGTTCCTACGAAACAATTTTCGCCAACATATACATCTCTAACGAAATATACTTCTTTTTCTAATTCATGACCCGTTGCTTCTATTGCTCTCGAGATTGAATAATCATGTGTCAGAAATCGAACTTCACTTGATATAACTGACTTATCACCAATATGAATAACAGAGTAATCTTTACCATCAAAGGAAGTGTTAGCACCTATATAAATCGGTCTTCCTTTTATATCCATACCTTGTTGTTTTAAAAATTTTATATACATGTTCATATAAAGAGGATGATTAAAATATGCAATAATTTTAATTATTTTACCTTTAATCCATCTCGGAATTTTCCTGAAATTTTTTAGATTATTTCTTGCCATATAATTCACCTCCACCTATTCTAAAGCCTTAATAATATTGTTAATATAATGGGTTTCAAGATACTTTCCCATAACCTTTTGTCGATTATTATCTCCCATTTTTTTTATTAATTCAGGTTCATTTACAAGCCTAATAATCGATTCGGCAATATCTTGTATGTCTTGGGCCTCGATAAATACTCCATTTTTCTCTTCATTAATTACGTCAGGTATTCCACCATGCCTCGTGGTTATAATAGCCATTCCTACCGACATAGCCTCTAATATTGAAATTGGCTGTCCTTCTTGTGGATAAAATGTCGGTAAAATAAAAATGTCTCCTTCAAGTAACAAACTTTTCTTATCATCACCATTGACTACTCCCAAATATTCTATATAATTTTGCAAATTATTTTCTTTTATATAATTAAAAAATTGCTCTTTGTGTTCCTGTGTTACAAAGTTTCCAGCAAAAGTAACCTTACAATTCACCTTCTTTTCTGCCAATATTCTAGTGGAGTATAACAAATCAAGATAACCCTTAGATTTAATCATGTTAGATAAATAAACAATTTGAATAGAATTTTTACTTTTCAGGTTGGATAACTTATTATCAATAATTGAATCTGATAGTATAAATTGATTATCAACACAATTTTCTATAACACTTATTTTACCTTTATCTACTATTTCATCAAACATAGACTTTAAACTATCGCTTAAGACAATAAAAGAATCAGCTTTAGAATAATATTTTTTTATTAAAGTTTTGATTATCACATTAGATTTTTTATAAAAATTCGAGAAACCGCCACCATGTAAATGTAGCACAATCTGAGCATTATCAGCCTTTTTTAAGATTTGCCGTAATAATACGACATCTCTAAAGCTTCCAAAAGTTGATTGAGCAATAGTAAGATAATACGTACTTATACGATTTTTCTTCTGAATATGCTTTAAAACTCTTAAAGCATTTTTTAAAGTCTTAACTTTTTGAAGTTTAAATTTTCCGCTCATACCAACTTGTGACCCTGATAAATTTACCGGATATACGTTAAATACTTCATTACATTTATCTGACTTTAGAATTGTATCCAAAGCTTTGGTATTCCCATTTATAGGTGGCGGCAACGGCCCTATGATACAAACATTTTTCTTCAAATTAGATCTACCTTTCTCTGCAATCCATAGACTTTAATGCATTGATCAAAAACCTATGACTAGCAAAAGTATCTTCAATCACATTATTTTTAACTTCACCTTTTAATACTTTGTAAATAAACTCATACTCATCCTTAATACCCTTATCCTGTCTAAGCTTCACTTTAGTTTTCTTTATACTTCCATATTGATTCAATTTAATATAATTATCCAACTCGGCAACTGCTCCATTTGAAAAAACCCGGAGTTGCTCTTTAGGGTATTTTTTTGATCCCATAGATGTGTAAAGAATATTTCCAACAGCTCCAGATTTAAACTGCAGTATAATTATCGCATTATCCTTCTTAGGATAAGCTTCATTTTGAGCAAAATTCACATTAATGGATTGCAGTTCACTACCATCCAAATATTGAATTACATCAACAAAGTGGCATGCTTCCCCTATAATTCTGCCCCCACCAACTTTTTCATCCTGTGTCCAGTGATTTTCAGGGATATACCCCGCATTACAAATATAATTGTAAACTGCAGGTACTTTATCAGTTGATAGATTTTTTTTAATCTGTTGAACAAGTGGGGCATGTCTACGATTCATGCCACAGAATAATTCGCCTTTTGAATTTTTATACACTGCTTCTATTTTATCAAGTTCCTTAGTGGTCAAACAAAGTGGCTTTTCGCAGTAAACATGCTTTCCTGTTTCTAATGCCTCAATTATAAATTTAGCATGGCTATTATGTTGCGTTGAAACTACAATCAAGTCTACTTCATCATCAGCTAACAATTTAGTATAATCATTTGTTACATAATCAAATGGGAATACTTGCTTTGCCTGAGCTGCACCAATTCCTCCTGTAGTAGCAAGGGCTTTATAGTGATAAAGACCAGTACCCTTCATAATTGGTAGTATAGAATTCTTAGCAAAATTCCCGGCCCCTATTACGCCAACTGAAATTTTATTTTTATCTACTATCTTCTTAGCGCTAATAATAGTGTCTTCCCATTTAGACTCATTCCGAGTGTATTTTAATAATATACCAATATAATGCTCATTATTTTTATTGGTAGTTATCATTTCATAAGCCTCATCAGCTTTTTCAAATGCTATTTCATGAGTAATTAAATCGGCAAAATCTGCTCTTTTCTCTGCAATTAACCTGATAAATTCCTCAATATTACGGCCTTGTGTGAAACGAACGTGACCTATCGGATAATCAATACCTTTTTCCTCATAATTGGTATTATATCTACCCGGACCATAGGAACGAGCAATCTTGAACGTTAATTCCTTCTCAAAGTACGGACGTCTATCTATATTCATTTGAGTTACACCAATCATACAGATAGTCCCACGGTCACGAGCAATCGCTGCCGCTAAATCCATTGGTGCATTAGTATTTGCTGCTGCTGTTATGATAACCTTATCTACTCCTCTACCTTTTGTATGAGATCTAGTGATGTCTTCTGCATTTTCATCATTAGAATTAATAAACGTTTTAAGGTTTGTTGCCGGTAGTGATTTATCAACAACGTCATAACCAATTACATCACAACCATAGGCATTTAAAATACGAGAAGTAATATGTCCTAAAAGGCCGAGCCCAACAACTGCTATGGTTTCACCAGGAACAACATCTGCTTGATGAATTCCTTGTAATGCTATTCCACCTAATGCACATAATGCACCTTGGCGATAGTCAGTTAGTTTATTGGGTATCTTAGCTACTAAATTTTTATTCACACGGTTAATTTCACTATGGTAAGCTTGGCCAGCCATGGCGACCATGTCCCCCACTTCAACCTCTGTCACTCCACGTCCACATTCTATAACTTTCCCTACAGCTGAATATCCCATTGGCATTGGCTCATTAAGACGAGTGAAAGCAGCATCAACTGTTGTCAAAATACCATCTGTTGACATTTTTTCTGTAACTTTCTTAACCTGATCTGGTCTTTCTAAAGCTTTTTGAATTAAATTTTTTCCACCAAATGAAGTAAGGCCTCTTTCGGTTCCGGCACTAATGATAGAATAATGAGTTTCAACTAGTACATGATTGTCTTTAACGGTAGGATGTGGAGAATCTATTAAATTAACTGTACCATCGTTGACCATTAAAAATAATTGTTTCATTCAATATAACCTCTTCTCTCCAACATATATCTTTTAACGTCTAACAAGTTTCCAATACATCCGCGATTCTTTTACTTGCCATTCCATAGCCATATGGATTACTTGCTTGACTCATTTTTTCATATTCTGCTTTATCATCTAGTAGTAATTTGAAGTTATGGTAAATAACATCTTCATCTGATCCAACCAATTTCAATGTTCCAGCTGCTATACCTTCTGGTCTTTCTGTCGTATCACGCATAACCAAAACAGGTTTGCCTAAGCTTGGAGCTTCCTCCTGAATACCACCACTATCAGTTAATATTAAATGCGATCTTAAAAGGAAATTATGAAAATCCATTACTTCTAAAGGATCAATAATTCTTATCCTGTCACAGTTTCCTAGTATCTCGTTAGCTGCTTTTCTTACAACCGGGTTCAGATGAACAGGGTATATCGCCTTTATATCGGGATATTCATCTACTATTCTTTTAATTGCCTTTAACATTTTTCTCAGAGGTTCGCCAAGATTTTCTCTACGATGAGCAGTTATCATAATAAGTCTGCTATCTGTTGCCCAATCCAATTGATTATGAGAATAGTTATCTCTAACCGTTGTATTCAACGCATCAATGGCAGTATTACCAGTTACGTGTTTAGTAGATGAATTTTTGCCTTCTTTTAGAAGATTTTCCTTAGACATCTCTGTTGGTGTAAAATTATATTTAGCTACGATTCCAACAGCTTGACGATTAAAATTCCTCGGGAAAAAGTGAATAAATATTATACGTTCTAAGTCCTGCCTCTACATGACCGACAGGAATTTGCAAATAAAAACAAGCTAATGACGTTACAAAAGTTGTAGATGTATCACCATGAACAAGGACTACATCAGGCTTAATCTCTTCAAGAACTGCCTTCATCTTTTCAAGAATACTTATGGTTACATCGAATAGCGTTTGTTTTGATCTCAAAATTGATAAGTTATAATCTGGAACACATTGAAGGCGTTCAGAACTTGATCAAGATCTCTCTGTGTTGACCTGTTACACAAACAACCGTTTCTAAATTGTCTCTAGTTTTTAGTTCTTTAACAAGAGGACACATCTTAATGGCCTCTGGTCTTGTTCCAAACACAACCATTATTTTTTGTTCACCTTTATTCACCTACTTTATTCTATAGTTTATATACACTATCAAAGGTACAAATGTTTTTTGTATCAAGAACATGCTTATCCTTTATGAAATCCATATTATTCTTGATATGATCATGTCCTACCATGACAACGACTATCTCTATTTCATTCATAAAATCCTCAAAATTCATAAATTGGTGATCTACAATTCTTTCCTTTACAAATGGATCAAACACTTTAACTCCAAAGGCTAGATGGTCATCCATTCTTTCTAATAATTGCAGGGTAGGACTTTCTCTTGTATCGTCAACATTTTCCTTGTAAGCTAATCCATAAAGTCCTACTTTTGAAATGTCTTTAATATCATGTTTTCTCATAATATCTCTGATTCGTCCCAGTACGTGTCTTGGCATAGAATCATTTATTTTTCGGGCTGTTAAAATAAGATTAGTTAAATCTGGATAGTCTCCAACTAAGAACCATGGATCCACAGAGATACAATGACCTCCAACACCTGGTCCTGGTTGCATTATATTAACTCGCGGATGCATATTTGCAGTTCTTATAATCTCATATACATCCATATTATCTGTACGGCTAATCTTAGCTAACTCATTTGCAAATGCAATATTGATATCTCTATAAGTATTCTCAACAACCTTAGACATTTCTGCTGATCTTATATCAGTCACAATAATCTCTGCCTTACAGAAATTTGAGTATAACCCTTTTATTTTATTACCAACTTCAGGATCATCTGTGCCTATTGTTCTGGCATTGTTCTCAAGCTCATATATCATATTTCCTGGGATTATTCTTTCAGGGGCATGCATTACGTGAACATCTTCTCCGATAACATATCCTCTTTTCTCTATTTCAGGACGAATATATTTATCGGTTGTACCAGGCGAGATTGTAGATTCAATAATCATTACTGCGCCCTTTTCACAGACATCAAGAACACTATTCACTGCAGAAATAACATACTTAGGATCAAGTTTCTTGCTCTCTTTAATAAAGGGTGTTGGCACTGCAAGAATATACGTGTGTGTTTTCTGATATTCTGTTGAGAATTCAACTCCATTTGAAAGGGATTCTTTAAATAATTCCTCTAATCCTTCTTCTTCAAAAGTGAGTTTACCATCTTGTAATGAGTTTACTAGATTAGCATCGTAATCTGTCCCCACTACCTTAATCCCACTTTTCGCAAACATAAGTGCTGTGGGTAAACCTATATAGCCAAGTCCAATAATATTTATCATATATAAACCTTCTTTCACACAATTAACGTTCTGTTAATTCAAGCTTTATTCCTTCATTGAAACTTAATGGGTTATACCCCAAATCTTGCTTAGCTTCTTCATATGAAAAATCTTTATTTTCATTTAGTCTTAATACTTGTTCTGCCTTTAATTTAGGATTTTTTGACACTTTCTCATAAATTTTCAATAGATTGTAGCTTAACTTCATTGGTATGTGTAGCCTTAACACTTTTTTTCCTAAGGTCTCTCCTGTAATATCAACTACTTCATTGTAAGTTAGGGCCTTTGCACCAGAAATATTATAGACTTTCTTAATACTTACTGGTTTTTCATAAGCACTAACAATAGCAGTAGCTAGGTCTTTGACATAAACAGGTTGTTGCAAGTAGCTTCCTGACCCTAGTATTGGAAGTACTGGTACTTTTTTTAAAACCTTTACTAACCTCCACATATTACGATCTTTAGATGTCCCATAGATCATAGTTGGACGAATTATTGTATAGTCTAAGTTACTCTCTTTAATCAGCTTCTCAGCTTCAAGTCTAACACCTTTACTATCAGGATTTAGCTTTGTAAAGATGCCTGTAGTACTAACAAAGATTGAACGTTTCACACCTATTTCTTCACACGCATTAATTATACTCGGTGCATGTCCAAATCCAAGAGAAGCTATATTAATCAATGTTTCTTTCCCTTTAAGAGCTTCACAAATCGACTTATAGTCATCTAATTCTCCATATACATAGTTAACATTCTCACGTTTGATTTTTTCTAGATTACTAGTCTTTCTAACAAAACAAGTAACTTCATGCCCTCTATTTACTAACTCTTCTAAAACAAATTCTCCTAAAAAGCCGGTTGCCCCTGTTAATAAAATCATATGAATCTCCCTCTATGCTTCACTTAATAGTTTTAAATACTCTTTAGCTAACTTTTCTCTAGAGTAGTTTTGTTCAACGAAGGCAGGTCCACTTTCCTTTAGGTTTTCATATAATGCCTTATCGTTTTTAATTTTAACAATTGCATCCATTATTTCATCTGCGTTATCTGGTTTCACAACTTCAGCTGCTTTTGACCGCTCTAGGATATCTGCAGCTTCGCCTTCCAAACTAGCAACAATTGGAACACCACATGCCATTATTTCGAACATTTTTGAAGGAATGAATGTCTTAAACAATTCTATGTTCTTTAATGGTATTAGACTTAAATCGGAGGTGTTATAAAATTCAGCTATCTTTTCTTTTGGTTGTGAATCAATAAATGTAACATTATTAATTGATTGCTCATCAACAATATTCTTTAATTTATCTTTTTCGGCACCTTCTCCAATAAATATAAACTGAATATCCTTGTCTTTTTCTAAACCTTTTGCAACGTTTAATATTGTGCTTAAGTTCTGAGATATTCCATGCGCCCCAACGTATGATATAACAAATTTATTTTCTAAGTTATATTTTTCTAAAATCGATATATTTTTTTCTTTAGGATAAAAGAATTCTTGGTTAACGCCATTTGTTATAACATGTACTTTGTTACCATCAATGCCTCTACTGACAACATCTTCTTTAAATGACTTTGTCACCATGATTAATTTTTTGCTTTTTCTATAGAAAAACAGTTCCATCTTTTCTAATATGTTTGTTATGAATCCTTTCTTCATAACTCCCAGTTCAACCATTGCTGCTGGCCATAAATCTCTTATTTCAAGTATGAACGGAGCCTTTTTTCTTAGACTATACCAATAACCTGAAATAATTGAAAAGAAAGTAGGAGAACTTGTGACTATGACATCGGGACTTTTTATCTTTTTCATAGAAATTAAAACCGAAGAAAACATAAACGAGATGTGACCAAGCGTCTTTTTAATAAAACCTTTATTAGGTGTCGCATATACATAGTTTCTATGTATATGGATACCGTCCATTTCTTCAAGTTGATATTTTTTACCCTGATATTCACTTGGAATAATTCCATTTGGATGATTTGGAAAACAAGTAACGACATGTACTTCATTTCCTAATTCAACCCAGTGTTTAGCCATTTCATATATTCTTGCTGATGGGGCTCCTATTTCTGGAGGAAAGTAATGACATATAACAACTATTTTCATAACATATCTCCCAACTCATCAAAATTGATGATGTGTTCTTTATCATTAATGATGACTTTAAGTTCATTATCTGATTGAATTATTTCGTTTTCATCGGAACTCAATCCTATTAAATAACCAAAGCATTGCAGACTATCATTTTTTCCAAGTATTAAATGCTTATTTTCTTCTTTGACATTAAATTGTTCAGAATACCAGCCTTTCTCAATGTCAATTTCACTTGTCCCTACTGCCGTTATTTCAATAGAATTTTTGCCACTTACAACATGAACAGTATCATTATCGATAACGAATTTAGTAGCAGGAATAAAGTGTAAAAAGCTATTGATCTTTTCTTTATATACAGATTTAACATAATCCAAAACAATTATTGTGTTTTCGTCTATATGCCCAATATACCTCTTGTGCTTTGCTCCTTGATAGGAAACATACTCACCAACATAAAATTGAATATCTTTATAGACAAATTGTTTTCTTCTTATTTTCTCTAGTCGCTTAGCCACCCTGAAACTTCCCCAAAACTGTGACTGCTCTTGATTTGATACTGAAACAGTATTGTGAGCTTTGGTGCTTCTAAAATAATCTCTCCATTTACCATTCTCATATCTATATGTGCCGGAATTAACAATGACAGGTAGCCCGTTCATAGAAAGTTCAAAGCTCAAAGCATCACAGTGAGCATGTGCAGGTAAATAAGTCGGACAGATATCACCAGTATCAAAAATCAACTTTTTATACTGATCTTCAATAATGTAAAACCCGCTTTTCTCAAAGCTAAACTTATTTTGTGGTTCTAACGCAAAGTACAATCTACATGTTTCTAATAGACTTTTGTAATTCTTACTGATTCCATCAGTACTATCATTAAATTCTGGAGTCTTACCTAAACCATCTTCAATACTATAAGTTACATCTATCATCTTTTGAATGAAGTGAATTAGTTGATTATATATAAGATCATCTTTCAACCAGTAGGCTATTTTAATCAAATCTTCTAAAATTATCTTGTGATACATAGGACTTAACTCAAAATGCATTCCATCTTCTAAGATTTGTTCTTTTAGCTGCTCCAATAGTTCTCTTTTAAATTTTTCTTTTACCTTTGTTTCTTCGAAATAGATACTTCCGATTATGAGTGCTTTTATATTTTCAAAATAATGGTTTCCTAAAACATCCTTTTCAAGATTTCTTTGCAAAAATTTATACTGTAAATATAATGATTCCTTAAACCTTTTATTAAAATCATTATCAATTACAATTCTATCCTTGAATATCTGATACGTAGAAATCCAATTCGTAATTCTTAATGAAATCGTATATGAATGCCAACCGTCTCCAACAGCAAATGGATTGTAGTCTATCCAGTTATTGATTAAAGCCTTATATTTATCAAAGTATTGATCTGGGTTTTCCCCTTCGGAATATTCATAAGCTAGTTTGTATAAGTACTCAAAGTAATGTAAATTGTATCTCCACAAATGTTGTAGCTCCTTACTGTTCCATGCATTTGATAGCTTCACTTTATTTGTAATGTTTATGAATGTAAACTGACCATTAAAGATGCCATCAGTATCAAATCGCCTTAAGTACTCACGGCTAAATTCTAATTCAGGAACAAGATAATCAAAGGAATCCTTTACTTTTAATTCGTTCGGAACTTTTATTTTTAATAGTCCTTTTTTATACAATTCTCTTTTCAATCTATTAGATAATCTATAATATATCTGTGAAGGTTTGAGATACTTTATAGTGTTTACGTATAGTTTGATTTTATTGTCCATCTAAAAGCACCTCATCTTTCCTTTACTGTCTTAGTGATTTGCTTGTTTTTTTGTAGCAGCAATCTCGTTTTCATTTGCTGGCCTATTTCCACCTTCAATAACACCATCACTTTTAACAACACTAATGATAGTCCCAAAGAAACACTTTGCATCCATTAAGATACTCACCTTCTGAACATACTCACCATCAAGCTTAGCTTTCAACTCAATAGGAAGCTCATCCCTACCGTTAATTTGTGCCCATCCTGTTAGTCCAGTCGGTACATTATTAGCACCATATTTATCACGCTCAGCAACTAGGTCATACTGATTCCATAAAGCTGGTCTAGGACCGATAATGCTCATTTGACCAATAAAGATATTCCAAATCTGTGGGAGTTCATCAAGTGAAGTCATTCTCAAGAATTTCCCCACCTTTGTAATGTATCGTTCTGGATTATCCAGCATATGTGTAGGGGTGTCTTTAGGCGTATCTATTCTCATAGTACGGAACTTCAATATATGGAAGTGTCTTTTATAAATTCCAACTCTTTTTTGCTTAAATAACACCGGCCCTTTAGAATCTATTTTAATTGCTAGAATTAAAAGTATAAATATTGGAGAAAGAACAATAAATCCAGTTAAAGAAATAATGATATCTAACAATCTTTTAGTCTTCATGTACAATTCGGTCACACTCCCTAAGGTTTTTAGTAGGTTAGTACTTAATTCCATTTAATTCATCAAACAAACTACTAACCTACTAAAGTTGTATGTTTTTAATCAAATACTAAACAGGGCATCAAACAACACCACACTACTGACAATAAATGTCTAAGGTTTAAATGACTTAAACCCACAGCATAGCCGAGTACCTCCATTTATATAGGTAAGAAGACATCACCTAATTAAAAAACGGAAATAAGGGTAAATAGATATGTAAGAGCGACTACTTATATAGCCGGTTACTTTCTATTTAACCCTCTTTCAAGTTACAATTTCTTTTATACATTTAACGTACGATCTTTCATCAATTGCTCTAAATAACTGTATAACTCTTCCTTAATTTCATCATTACCCAATGCCATCTCAATCGTCGTCTTTACAAACCCTAACTTCTCCCCAACGTCATACCGCTTACCTTCAAAGTCATAAGCATATACTTTCTGCAATTCATTCAACTTCTGAATCGCGTCGGTAAGTTGGATTTCTCCACCTGCCCCAATTTCCTGCTTATCCAGAAAACCGAAAATCTCTGGATTAAAAATGTATCTTCCCATAATAGCAAGATTTGATGGGGCAGTTCCTTGACTAGGTTTTTCTACAAAGTTGTTTACCTGATAACGTCTACCCTCAATTGTATTAGGGTCAACAACACCATAACGATGTGTCTGATCTTCTGGAACTTGCTGCACACCTACAATGGAACTTTGTGTTTCTTCATACTGGGTAATTAACTGCCTTAATGCGGGTGTTTCTGCCTTAACGATATCATCACCTAAAAGTACTGCAAATGGCTCATCACCTATAAATTTACGTGCACACCATACCGCATGTCCTAGTCCTTTAGGCTCTTTTTGTCTAATGAAATGAAGATCAACATTCGAGGCGTAGTTTATTTTATCTAATAGCTCAAATTTTTCCTTTTTCATAAGATTGTCTTCTAACTCAAAGTTGTGATCAAAGTGATCCTCTATTGCACGCTTTCCTTTACCTGTAACAATAATTATATCTTCAATACCAGATTCAATTGCTTCTTCAACGATATATTGAATGGTAGGCTTATCTACAATTGGTAACATTTCTTTTGGCATTGCTTTAGTTGCTGGTAAGAATCTAGTACCAAGTCCAGCTGCCGGGATGATTGCTTTTTTTACTGTTTTCAAATTGATAACCCCCAATTAAAGATCAAATTACGATCCTTTCGCGACTAATAGTATTCTTTCTGTATCAATAACTGTCATTAATTCATTTTTCAAATCTTCGGTTGAATATCGTTCAAAGCTTCCCACCAAATTAACTAGTGTAGAAGGATCAACTGCAACCGTCCGTCCAACATAAATCTTATCATAAACCTCACCAGGCAGAACTTCATCATCACCAAGAAGTTCCTCGTACATTTTTTCACCCGGCCTTATGCCAGCAAACTCAATCGGTATTTCATCTTCGGTGTAGCCTGATAGTTTAATAAGGTTGCGAGCCAAATCAACAATCTTCACGGGTTCACCCATATCAAGGACAAAGATTTCGCCACCTTTGGCAAGTGTCCCTGCCTGAATTACTAATCGTGATGCTTCTGGAATCGTCATAAAGTAACGGGTCATTTCCGGGTCTGTTACCGTAATAGGTCCGCCACGCTCGATTTGTTTTTTAAACAATGGGATAACACTGCCCCTACTTCCGAGCACATTCCCGAATCGAACGGCAACAAATTTGGTTTTACTGCGTGTACTTAAAACCTGAATGATCATCTCAGCGACACGTTTTGTTGCACCCATTACATTTGTTGGGTTAACTGCTTTGTCAGATGAAACCAATACAAATGTATCGATACCAAACGCGTCTGCTGCTTCAGCAACATTTCTCGTACCAATCACATTGTTCTTGACCGCTTCGTGTGGATTATATTCCATTAATGGCACATGTTTATGCGCTGCCGCATGATAGATGATCGTCGGTTGATGTTCTTCCATAATTTCAAACATGCGTTTGCGATCTTGTACATCACCGATAACTGGAACAATTTCGACATTTGTTGTACCGTATTTTTCACGTAGTTCCATATCAATTGTATAAATGCTGAATTCACCGTGTCCTACAAGTACAATTTTATGTGGTGTAAAGCGCATCAGCTGGCGGCAAAGCTCTGAGCCAATTGATCCACCTGCACCAGTTACCATGACAGTGTTATCTGTAACATATTCCGATATCGTATGAATGTCTAATTCAACCGGGTCACGTCCAAGTAAATCTTCAACTTCGACATTTTTTAAGCTGCTTACCGAAACTTTACCGGTCATAATATCCTCGATTTTCGGGATCATTTGTACTTTTGCGTCTGTTTTATTGCATTCCATCACGAGTTTATTTAACTCACCATTTTGTAAGGATGGTATCGCAATTACAATACGCTCAATATTATGATTTTGTACAACGGTTGTAATATCTTTGGATCGTCCTAATACGGGAATGCCATAAATCTGCATTTTTTGTTTATTTAAATCGTCATCGATAAATGCGACAGGATACATTTGGCTATTATCATGATTATTTTTTATTTGGCGAGCAATCATTGACCCCGCAGCCCCCGCCCCAACAATAAGTGTGCGGTTTTTTGTCTGATCTGATGTTATGTATCGGTCACGAAAAATGCGCCACATGAATCTTGATCCACCGATTAACGTGATGTGCAATAACCAGGTTACGATTAGTGCCCTGCGAAAGATTGTAAAATCATTCACTAAATATTGAACGATACCTGCAGCTAAAATTGAAAGTGTGATTGCTTTGACGATAGCAATCAATTCACCAACACTTGCATATGCCCAGACTTTGTTATATAACTTATATATCATTGCAAAAATATGATGAGAGATTAAGAGTGCAATTGAACTGATAATTAAAGCTGGCATGCTGTACTCGATGATATTCGGGTACACAACCCATGAAGCAACAAAAATTGCAAATGTGACAATAATAGAGTCTAATAGAACCAACAAGGAGATTCTCGTCCTATATGTCATCACGTCAGCTCCTTTCTATACATTTTATCACAGAACCTGACTTATTTCGCAGGCACCACCTGATTAAGCATCTTAATTATTTCGTTTCGCTTCTTGCTTCCGGTTTTTTTATAAATGTGACTCACATGCACTTTTACCGCACTTTCTTTTACTTGCAGTTTATGGGCTATATCTTTATTGCGCAGTCCATGACGCATGAAATAGGCTATTTCCGATTCTCTTCGGGTTAAGTCTATATTGTGTTCCGTGAGTTGTTTAGAAAATATGTCTATGCTTATCGATTTCAAGTTTAAAAACCTGGAGATAAATGATTGTGTGATAGTTTCAGGCATGATGTAGTGGTTGTCCAGTACATCGTTTACGGCTTCTGTAATCGACGTATGCAGTGCTGGCGTTTTTTCTACGATACTATCAATCTCAGTTTCGACTATTTGCAGCAGGCAGGTTTCTTCATTAGATGATGCAATTACGATTATTTTCGTATCCAGGTTAGCTTGCTTTATCGTATGTATCGTGTTTAATACTTCTGTCCAGGGTATACCGTCTGTATCCAGCAGTAACACAGTTGGTTCAACCAGACATACTAAGTTTGCTGAATTACTTGTATAAATAACATCGCTGCCCAATTCCATTGCTGAGTCACTTGTGATTGCATCGAGTATTCGCTGTTCAATCCCATTTTCACTTATATAACAAATCGTTATCATGGCTGACGACCGCCTTATCAAGATTAATTCATTTAACGACAATTTTTGATAATTAATCGCATTCTTCATAATACTAAAGAACCAGTCATTTTTTTAGTGACTTTTGGAAATTTTAGTCATAGTTTTATTACTTGAGCAGGTTTTTTAAATAGTCAACTGCTTCGTGGCGGTTACGGATATTCAGTTTACTGTATACTTCGCTGATATAATTCTTAATCGTTCCTTCTCCTAGGAATAACTTTTGGGCAATTTTCTTATTGGAACAGCCATCCATAAATAGGTAGGCAATGTCTAATTCCCTTGCTGTTAAATTCATTCCCCGGTTTTCCAGTCTTTTCCCAAGAATTTGTTTCTTATCTAGGGTTAGCTCTCTTATTTTATTGACTAAAATA
This sequence comes from Virgibacillus sp. JSM 102003, assembly GCF_041949995.1. Classification (NCBI taxonomy): domain Bacteria; kingdom Bacillati; phylum Bacillota; class Bacilli; order Caryophanales; family Bacillaceae; genus Virgibacillus; species Virgibacillus sp. JSM 102003. The sequence continues at coordinate 124,280 of NZ_JBHFQH010000003.1, read as the reverse complement.
GTTGCAACTTTACCAGACAAAACCGATTGGCCCCGTGCAGCATCCCGTATAGATTGGGTAAGATTGTCCGGATACAGGTCTTTTAGTAAAAACCCGTCTGCTCCAACATTAATTCCTCGGATGACAAGCTCTTCTTCTGCAACGGAAGTTAACATGACCACTTTGATTGAAGGATGGTTTTCTTTTATATATACCGTCGTTTTTATTCCATCCATCTCGGCCATATGTATATCCATTAAAACCACGTCAGGTTGTTCATGTTGTAATAGTTCGATGGCAGACTCACCACTTTCTGCCATGCCAATTACTTCAATATCGTCCGTATTACTAATTAGTGCTTCGACACCTTCGCGAAATAATCGTTGATCTTCTACTAGCATTACTTTGATCACAGCACCAACCCCTTTTGATAAGAAATAATCTATCCTATAGTACATATTACACTTAAGGCTGTACAAAATTATGTACAACCTGAATAATTCCATAAAAAATACTAGAAAATTTTCATGAGGTATTCATTGGTGTTTTCTAGTTTAAAATAATCCTAAAATTTTCTTTCGCTTAACAGGATGGGCTTCGTCACGATTTACCGTCTTCCCGCTTATTAATAGCTCACAATTTTCTCTATACATATACAACGCCTCATTACCATGCTGTTTTTGCAGCTCATGGTAGGCTTCCTCGAGGCAAAATCCTCTTGATGTTGTATTATGTGCATCTGAAGCAATGAAATGTGTCAGATTCGCCTCAACTAGCTGATGCGAAAACTTTTGCAGGTTCTTACCGAATTTTCCGCATATGCTTCCGGCGGTAATTTGTGACAGTGCTCCCTTTCGAATTAACTCATATAAAACGGATGGATGCTCGATTATTTCCCGGTTTCGTTCCGGATGGACTATAATTGGTATATACCCTACAACCTGAATATCAAACAGCAATTGTTTGGCATACCCAGGAACTTGTTCTGAAGGGAACTCTACAAAGACATATTTAAATTCATTGATTGGCATTATTTCATCTTTCGCCAATCCGTCAATTATATCACCGTTAATTCTTGTTTCCTGCCCAGGAAGAACAATTAGCGGAATACCCTCTGACACCAATTTTTCATTTAAGTTATTTGTATAGTGCAGTATTTCGTTTTTCGTATTTTCATATTTTCCGTTCCGATGATGTGGTGTGGCAACTATTGTGCGAATACCCTGATCAACAGCAGCTTTTGCCATCTCAACACTATCAGCAAGCGTTTCGGCACCGTCATCAACACCAGGTAAAATATGACAATGTATGTCGATCATGTTTGTCACTTCCTAGTCGTTATTTGTCCGAATACTTTAAAAATTCAATTACAGTATAACAAAAATTAACATATAATTACAAGGTTACTTTTTAAAAGTGGGTCTTTTTGCCGAATCGCAGCAAATGCCTTACTTGTTGAAAACACCCCATTTCTTCTTGGTAATAATGCGTTCAGGTGGTTCCTGATGAACGGTTTGGCCAATAATCATCAATTCACTATTTTCCATGAATGTATATTCAGTAGTATTCCCATAGTGCTTTTTAAGATAACGTGAAGCTTCGCGCATGAAGAAGCCGCGTTTTTTTACATTGTGCGCGTCTGATGCAATAAAATGAGTGAGGTTGGATTCTATCATTTGATTTGCAAATCGCTGGAACTTTTTACCCGCAAAACCTAGTAAGCTGGCAGCAGTAATTTGGGTTAACGCACCGTTCTTAACAATCCGGTACAGCTTATCAGGATCATCCTGCAATTCATGATTCCGTTCGGGATGGACAATAACAGGTTTATATCCAGCAATCTGCATATCAAATAATAGCTGTGTCGTATATTTAGGAACTTGGTAGGTAGGTAATTCAACAAACACATAATCGCTTTCTTTGTTTATCGCGATTACTTGGCCATTCTTTAAGTCTTCCAGCATATCTCCATAAACCCTGGTTTCCTGACCTTCCAGTATTTCAACTGGTATGTTCTCTTTCTGAAGCTGCCCATTTAAATAATCAACTGCCCCGGTAATGTCGGTACCATAGTTCATGAACGACTCGTTGTTATGGTGTGGTGTTGCTACGATCTTTGTGATCCCCTGTTTAGCAGCTTCATTAGCCATCATAATGCTCTCTGTAACCGATTTAGCCCCATCATCTAAACCCGGTAAAATATGACAATGTATATCTATCATCTCGTATTCCCCCTATTTTTTCTTTAGTGGGTCTATTTACCTATTTTATGATTATATCAAGATAATAAATGAAAATGGAACCATATAACGTCATTTTATAGTCACTTTAATTCCTAAAAAGTCATAGTTTTGGATAATTTTGACAAATCTCGACAAAAGATGACTCCTTTCAACCTCTAAGAGAAAGGAGCCAAACAGTTCAATTAATTTTTTCCATAATAGTAGTAATAATTCGCTTCTTTCTTATCGCGATCATTAAGGATAGTACCGAGAACCTTGGACTTGGCAGATTGCAGTTGTTCAATCGACTTAGCAGCTGCCTCATTTTCCGTTTGCTTACTGCGAACCACGAGAATCGACCCATCGCATAAGTTAGCAAGAATCTGGGCATCCGCTACTGCCATTACAGGAGGCGTATCGAATAGAATAATATCGTACATCCCACTTGCATCATTCAGCAATTGCTGCATTCTGTTAGATGCCAGCAATTCGGAGGGGTTTGGCGGAATTGGCCCGCATGAGACTAGGTCAAGGTTTTCGATTTCGCTCGGATTGATTACATCCGCTAACGGTGTTTCCCCAACTAGTACGTTGCTTAGTCCCTTCAGATTGTCGAGGCGAAACGTATAATGAATTGTAGGTTTACGAAGATCTGCATCAACCAGTAACACCTTTTTTCCTTGCTGTGCGTAAACAACGGCTAAATTCGCAGTTGTCATCGATTTTCCTTCACCAGGACCAGGAGAAGTTACGAGCATTGTCTGCAAATCCTCATCCACAGAGGAAAATTGCAGATTAGTCCGGATGGTTCGATATTGCTCTGATATAGGTGAGCGTGGATTTAGATTCGTAATCAGATGTCTCATTTTATTGTTTCTAGATTGATTTTTTCTGCGTGCCATCTAAACCACCCCTTCTTCTGGAATGTGGAGTCTGGAAGTGCTCAAGCCTTACATCATCATCCGATACATGAGTTACCACGCCAAGTACCGGCACACCCATTCTTTTTTCAACATCGTCTTCTGTCTTAATGGTGTTATCCAAATATTCAAGCAAGAAGGCAATCCCAATGCCCACCATAGCCCCAAGTACAATTGCAATCGCAATGTTAAGCAGTGGTTTTGGACTGACTTGCTCGGGGTTTGCTGTTAATTCTGCCTCCGATAAAATATGGACATTATCTACATTCAGGAGGTCAGGTATTTTTTGCTGAAAAGTAGTTACCGTTGTATTCGCTATATTTGCAGCAAGCTCAGCGTCTGGATCAGTCGCTGTTACAGTAACAACCTGTGAATTCTCTGCACTGGAAACGTTGATTTTATTGCTTAACTGATCAGCAGAATAGCTTAAGTTGAGCTCTTGTACAACATCCTCTAAAATTGCAGGACTTTTGATAATCACATTGTATGTATTTATCAATTCCACATTTGATCGGATTTCATTAACATTGTATTGACCGGATTCCTGCTGTTCCTGATTGACAACAAACATTGAACTAGACTCATAGGTTGGCGTTAGAATGAAGTAGCTAACAATCGCAGCGATCACCGCCGCCCCAACAATTAATCCAATAATAAGCACTAGACGTTTTTTAATAACCTCAACTATCTCTTTGAGGGAAATCGTTTCTTCCATAGATCTTGTACCTCCATTTACTCGTAGATGATACCCTATTTTAATATGCGGTATGTTATTTATTTCGACATTATAAACGAAATTATAACATATAATGGGTGAAATTCGATTGTTTTTTTTAATTGTCTCTATTACTTTTTTCCTATTTCCTATGGAATCTATTAAAAATATGTAGAATCATGCTATAATTAACAGACTTTAATATGGAAGGGAGAATTGAATAATTTGAACAACAAGAAATTATTTATGTCGGTAAGTGCAAGTGCGGTTATTGCCTCAGCATTTGTTGGCGCCGAAGATGCAGATGCAGCATCGTATAAGGTGAAGAGCGGCGATTCATTATGGGCAATAGCGCATAAATACGACGTTAGTGTCGGACAGCTTAAATCATGGAACAGTCTATCAGGAAACATTATTTTCCCAAATCAGGTAATTAAAACATCCAAATCTACTACTACATCAAACTCTAATTCTACTACTAATACAACGCAATCTACTACATATACCGTTAAGCGTGATGACACGTTAAGTGGCATCGCCGGGAAACATAATATTTCACTCTCTGATTTAATGGAATGGAATGGTTTGGATACAACGCTTATTTATCCTGGGAACGAGTTTGTGGTTTCTAAGGGTGGGGGCGGTGAACCTGATGGTAGTCAGGGTCAGACCGGCGGCACCGGCGATGGTCAGACGTCTGATAAGAAAGTCGCATCATCAAAAGTTTATACCGTTAAATCAGGTGACACATTGTCAGCGATTGGTTCGCGCTATGGTGTTAGTGTTGCTCAATTGAAGAAGTGGAACGATTTGAGATCGGACTTGATATTGATTGGGCAGAAGCTTAATATCGGTGGGAAGTCCGGTGGAGGCGATTCAAGCGCGCCTGCTGCTGATGTGGATTATAACGTCAAAGAATTGATTAGCACTGCCAAGAGCGTAAACGGTGCTGACTACGCATGGGGCGGAGAATCACCAAGCGGCTTCGACTGCAGCGGATTTATTTACTATTCATATAGTGAGGCAGGTAAAAACCTGAAGCGACTATCGACTAGTGGCTACTACAACCGCTCATTTTATGTGAATAAACCACAAGTAGGTGACCTCGTATTCTTTGAGAACACCTATAAGTCCGGAATATCACATATGGGAATTTATTTAGGTAACAACCAATTCATCCACGCAGGCTCAAGCGGTGTGCAGATTACTAGTTTGGATAACTCCTATTGGAGCAAGCACTTTGATGGATTTAAGCGATTTTACTAGATTTTAGGTGAAGGAGAACATCCAGCTGATGCTGGGTGTTTTTTTATTTTTAGGGTCGAAGTACTCTTTGCGATGCATTCGCTCTGTATAAAGTTAATATTTTCTATTTATTGTCGATATTATAAGTAAGAACTGGTGCAATTGCACTAACTTTCGGTTAATATCATATTAGAAGATACCAAATGTAAGGAGATGTCCCATTATAGTTACCCATGCCGAGTACACAGATAACCTTTTACGAGAAATTGAGAATAAGAAAGAGAATATGGTAAAGACAGCTCAGACTTTCGGACTAACAGGTGAAGAAACATTAAAATATAGTCGGGAGTTAGATGAGTTAATAACAAAGTACCAATATATACAAAGAAAAGAAAAGCAAACATCCAGCTGAGGCTGGATGTTTTGTATTTACTGGGTAGGATGGTAATTTTCTGCTTTAGCAGAAAATATCCTATTGAATTGTTTAAATAAAGTAGAAGATTTTCGGCAGATGCCGAAAATCACCATTCTTTGGATGGCGTGTTGCGAGGGTTTTCGCTCGAGTTTGAGGGGGCTCGCTCGAGTTTGCGGGCTGCTCGCTCGAGTTTGGAGGCTGCTCGCTCGAGTTTGAGTGCTGCTCGCTCGAGTTTGCGCGATAGCTGCAAATAAAAAAGCGCCCACATGGACGCATATTATCCCAGTTCCGGATAAAAGAGTACTTTGACATATGATCCTTTGCGGTTGATCAGGTTATCAAAAGTTTCAGGACCCTCTCGCAAATTTAGGCGGTGCGAGATCATTGGTTTGACGTCGATTTGACCTGTGCTCATGTAGTGGACGGATGAGCTCCATTCTTTTCCAGGGAACGGTGAGGATAACGCATTCCAGGATCCGAGCACGTTTAATTCATTGCGGACGATGCGCTCAAAATAAAAGCGTTCGATATTAATGTCGGCATATGGGATGCCCATGAAGACGACTTCTCCGCCTTTTTTTGGCAGGGCAAATACTTGTGCTGATGTGATCGGTGAACCTGCTGACTCGACAGCGAGGTCAACTCCCTTACCATTTGTATGTGCTTCGATTTGTTCATGTGCTGGTTTTTCCAATGAATTAATCAGCACATCCGCCCCAACCTCTTTGGCAACTTCGAGCTTTGTGTCATCGATATCAATTGCATAGACTTTCTTTGCACCGAATATTTTAGCCCATTGGACGGCGAGCAATCCGATACTGCCACAACCCATGATAGCCACTTCGGCTCCCGGCTGGATGCTAGTACGATAAAAACCATGCGCTACGACGGAGGATGGTTCTACCAGTGCAGCTGTATCGTAATCTACATTATCTGGAATTGGTACAATGTTTTCCACTGGCAATTTTACATACTCTGCATATGCACCTGGTACATGTGCGCCAATGACATGTAATTTCTCACAGCGTGATGGCTCTCCTTTTTGGCAGCTTTCACATGCTCCGCAGTAAAAAGCGGGACAGCCGGACACGCGGTCACCTGGTTTGACATTTTTTACATCGGTACCAACGTCAGTGACTACGCCTGAAAACTCATGGCCAAATGTCATACCTTCAACATATGGTCCCAATTTTTTGTATCGAGAAATATCGGAACCACATATCCCAACAGCCTTCACCTTAATAATCACGTCATCTGCTTGTTCAATGACTGGTTCTTCTGATTCTTCAAAGCGGATATCCTGTTCATCATAAAGATTAAGGGATCTCATCTCTATCACCCTTTCTAGTTGTGATTAGTTAGCTGTTTCTTCTGTCTTTTTTTTACTGGACAAAATCTTATATAAAGCAAATCCTACAATGATTGTATTGAAATAGATTTGATAGTCGAGGTAAAAATCACTTATTCCGCGTAAAGGTCCAAGCATAAATTCCAGCATTGCGTCGACCATTTTTAACCCTCTTTTCTGTAATAATGATGGGATCGATCGGGCTGTGAAACCCAATCGTCCATTCTTTAATAGCTAGCGTTAGATGTTCCACCAGTAACAATTGCTATGGCCCCACTGGCACCGATGCGGTCTGCACCTGCTTCGACAATTGCGATTGCATCGTCATAAGTGCGGACACCGCCTGCAGCTTTTACACCAAAGTCGGATCCGACAACTGAACGCAATAGCTTCACATCTTCAACGGTAGCACCGCCACCATTGAAGCCTGTTGCCGTTTTAACAAAGTCAGCTCCAGCTTCAACAATTAGTTTGGCAGCTTTGACTTTCTCGTCTTCCGTTAACAGTGCTGTCTCAATGATCACCTTCGTTGTCAGGCCTTCTGATGCGTTGACTACCTCGGCAATATCCTCTCTTACAACATCATATTCCTGAGACTTCAGCGCACCTAAATTGATCAGCATATCGATCTCTTCAGCACCGTTTTGAATTGCTTCTTTTGTCTCAGCAACTTTTGTCTTCGTTGTGGCACCACCTAATGAGAAGCCAATTGGCACACCGACTTTAATGTTGTGTGGTGCCAATAGCTCATAAGCGTATGGCACATAGTGCGGATTGACGAATACTGTCTTAAATCCATAATCAATCGTTTCCTGGCAAAAAGCCTTGATATCTTCCTTGCTCACGGTTGGGTTCAGCAGTGTATAGTCAATAATATCAGTCAGTTTTTGTTTATCCATTTTACCAGCTCACTTCCCATGTTTAGTCAACAGGTGTCAGTAAAACTTTGATTGCATCCCCATCTTTGATGGCTTTATAAGCTTCATCCCACTGGGTGATATCAAATTCATGTGTAATCATATCGTTTGCATTGACAGCCCCATTATTGATCAGTTCCAGGGATGGCTCCCAGTCTGCCGGTTTCTGACTTCTGCTGCCGACAATCCGGATTTCTTTTTGAATGACTTTTTCCATGTCGAATTGGATTTCTGATGCCGGGAAAATACCAACTTGTGCGTATTGTCCTTTTTTGCGCAGCAGATCAAGTCCTTGTTTTGCTGCGGGAATGGCACCGGAACATTCAAATACAACATCTGCCCCATAGCCATTTGTCAGGCTATTAACGACTTCTGTAATATCCTGTTTTTGTATATTAACGACATGGTCAATGCCAAGCTGTTCTGCTTTATCGAGGCGCACCTGGTCATTTGTTAAACCGGTAATGATGACTTTTGCGCCACGGCTTCTGGCAACCTGTGCTGTGAATAGCCCGATCGGTCCAGGACCAATAACAACAACAATGTCACATTCGTTAATTTCTGTTTTGTAAACTGCGTGATGCGTACATGCCAATGGTTCGGTCATAGCTGCATCCTCATAAGAAACATTTTCTGGCAAGTGGTGCAGGCTGTCTTTACGGGCAACCAAGTACTTGGCAAAGCCGCCATCCTGCTGCGTTCCAAGTCCTTTACGGTGATTGCAAAGGTTGTAATCCCCTGCTTGGCAATACTCACATTCGCCGCAAATATAAAATGTTGTTTCTGATGTGACGCGGTCTCCTGGTTTGAATTCTGTGACGCCTTCTCCAACGTCAACCACTTCACCAGAAAATTCATGTCCAAGTGTGACTGGGGCTGCAACCTTGTAATGACCTTCGTACGTGTGGATATCGGAACCACAGATACCTGCATATTTTACTTTGATTTTAACTTGATCTTTGCCTGCTTTCGGTTCTGCTTTTTCCTGAATCTCCAGGTTTCCAAATCCAAGTTCTCTTTTGACTAAAGCTTTCATAGATGACTCCTCCTGTCTTGTTCGATTACGGTGGCTTTTTTGTGAGTTTTGTTGGTTTTGGCTTGGCAGTATATATAAACTGCGTCACAGTCTAAGGTGGCTCACTGACCACGCAGGTGGAATATACTCGCTTTCCGTGGGCTCACCACGAGCCTCCTCGATCGCAAAGAACGCTCACTGCGGGGTCTCTTAGGCTCGCTGTCCCACAGGAGTCTCGCATATTCCATCTGCTGGTTTAAATGGCTTAAAACAAATAAGCACAATCCAGCGTAGGAAATACACGGAGACTCCAGCGGGAGGAAAGGCATCGGCGAGACCCCGCAGTGCGTAGCACGAGGAGGCTCACCAGCCGCCCGCGGAAAGCGCAGTGTATTTCCGAAGCGGTAGTCTATGACGCAATTAGTAGGTTTTTTTCAACAACAAACTCACAAAAACAGCCAACACATTTAAATGGTAAATTCAGAGGAACAGTTTAGTTAAATAGTGCAAAGAATTTCCAGATAATCCAGTTCACCAGGTTACCACCTTGGTCGATACTTGAGATTTTGGCAGATCCTTCTGGCATTTCAAATTGAGCATTGTGAGCCATTTCCGTAAATACTGGTGCAATATCTGTGGCCATATAAAGTGATAATGCAATCATAATTGTACCAACAATAACCGAGTGCACAATATTACCTCTGGCTGCACCAACGATGAATGCGACAACAAATGGAATTGTAGCCAAGTCACCGAATGGTAATAGTGCGTTACCAGGAAGGATAACTGCAAGCAATACTGTGATTGGAACAAGAATTAATGCTGTTGCAATAACAGATGGGTGTCCAAGTAATACCGCTGCGTCAAGTCCAATAAGGATTTCTTTATCACCAAAGTGTTTATTCAACCACTCACGTGCAGATTCTGATACAGGCATTAACCCTTCCATCAGGATCTTAACCATCTTAGGCATTAACACCATAACGGCTGCCATTGACATACCAATATCAATAATGTCACCGACACTATACCCTGCTAACGCACCAATTGCTGCCCCTAGGAATAGTCCGATAAAGATAGACTCACCAAAGATACCAAATCGTTTTTGGATTGTATCCGGATCAGCATTCATTTTATTCACACCAGGAATTTTTTGAAGCAGTTTTACTAACCAGATACCTGGTGCGTAGGAGATTGTACTTCCTGTAGCAATCGATACACCTGGAAGTTCATAGAAATCACTAACCATAGGTGCTGTCCAGTCAGCAACTTTCAGAGCTACGATTTGGAAAATCACCGCAGCGATTAGTCCTTGGATGATACTGCCTGAAATTGTGTAAACAACTGCTGCCATAAACGTGTAATGCCAGAAGTTCCAGATATCCACGTTCATCGTTTTTGTTGTTTTCGTCAGCAGCATGGCAACGTTTACAACCAAGCCAAGTGGAATGATAAATGCTGCTACTGTGGATGCCCATGCGATGGATGATGTAGCAGGCCACCCAACATCAATGACGTTTAGTTCAACGCCGAGCCGATCAACCATTCCTTGTGCAGCTGGTCCAAGATTATTAACCAGCAAATCAACAACTAGGAAAATACCAACAAACGCTACCCCGATTGTTAGACCGGAACGAAATGCTTTACCTGGCTTCTGCCCGAATAATAGACCTAGTAAGAATATAACGACAGGTAAAATTACGGTTGCTCCAAGATCTAAAAAGGCTTGAATAAAATCAACAAAACCTTGCATTTTTCTTCCCCCTCATACTGTGATGTAAATCCCGATTTCTTTTGATAAAAGAAACCGAGATTGTTAGTTTATTTTTGCAGTTCTTCTAGGATTTGTTTTTTCGTTTCATCTGTCCCAATGCCTGTCAGGAATGAGCGAGCATTAATGACTGGGAATGGGTATTCTTTTTTCGTCATTGCTGTTGTTACGAGTAAGTCAGCTGTATCCACATAGCTACTTACTTCGGCAATTTTGATTTGTCTGATGTCTAAATTTAGACCATGTTCTTTTTCCATATCCTCGATTGCGCCATTAACAACTGTTGATGTTGCAATACCGGCACCACATGCTACTAATACTTGTTTCTTTTTCATTTCGACTCACCTCCTTTAAGGGCTGCCAAGTCTAACTTAGCCTCCAGCATTTGTTTTATTTCAGTTTTATCTGTTGCATTTACCAGCTGCTGCAATGTATCCTGATCCTGGAAAACTTGCATTAACTTCTGCAGTAATGATAGCTGTGAATGGGCCTCATCCATTGCCAGCATGAAGACAACCTTGACTGGTGTTGTTTCACTGTCATCGCCGCCCATCACACCGAAATTAACCGGATCTTTTAAAATACCGACACTGATTGTTTTTTGATTAACATGTTCCACATCTGTATGCGGAATGGCGACTGACACCTCACCAGTTGGCAGGCCTGTGGCAAATTCACCTTCTCTGGCAATGATTGCATCTATGAAACTTGCTTTTACGAGTTTTTTATCTGCCAGATTTTGACCCATTTTTGCTAATATAGCTTCTTTTGAAACGCCTTCTACATTTAATAGAATGACAGATTCATCAAAATATAATTCGCCCAATTTCGACACTCCTTTTCTCTGCTGTACGGACAACTTTGCTCAATCAGTTGAATACGATTGTATAACGGAATGAATAGCTTCTTTCGTTTGTGCATTAATCAGCTGATTGCGGTCCTGTTGTGATCCAGAAAGTTCCATTAACTGCATAAGTGCATGCAAGTGCTGTTGTTTATCAACTGCGGCAATAACAATTATTAAATGAATGCGGTAATCTGATGAAAATTCAACGCCTTCTTCTAGTCTCAATAAGCTCATTCCAACCTGGTTAACACCTTCTTCAGGTGAAGCATGCGGAATCGCTATATTCGGTCCGATCACAATATACGGATCCTCATCTGAATAGCGAAGCATCGCCTCCACATAGTCCGGTGTGATTGCACCACTTTCAACCAGTGGCTGTGCACTCAGGCGGACTGCTTCTTCCCAGGAATCAGCGCTTTTTTTCAATGTAATGGTGTCAGGCTTAATCAGTTCGTCTAAATTCAATGTCTTACTGACAGTATTCTGCGAAACTGATGAATCATCATCCCTTTTTACATAACGCTGCAAGTCCTCAGCTAATGCATGTTCATTTTCAATCGATGCATGATTGCGGATAATCGCCAGCAGTTCCTCGACATTCAAGTCATGCGGCAGATAGCCATGCAGCTCAAGCATTACCTGCTTCCTGAGGCGTTTCTTTTCCTCGCGTCCAAGGAATGCTTTTGCAATAAATAGTTTTTTATCCGTTTCCAAAAATGTCGGTGCAAACACGATGTCATAATCCAATTTATAGTTCAGAAACTCACGAACAGACAGTGAATCGAGAAAGACAAACTCAGGAAAAAGTTCACTTAACTCATTAAACATAAGCCTTGATACCGATACACCTTGCGGACAAACGACAATTGCTTTTGTCTTTTTCTCAATGCTTGCGCCCTGCCGCTTCATCCAGCCGCCGATCAGCATCGTGATATAGGAAACTTCACTGTCCGGAATACGGCTGCCAACCAAATCTGCCAATGGACCTGTTGACCGTTTAACCAGATGATGCAGCTCTTTGAATTCTTTGCTCAATGTACCCTGAAGCGAAATCGTTTCCGACAGTTGATACTTAATTCGGTAATAGGCTGGCTTGATATGCTGCAACAATTTATCCAGCAAAAGATCACGATCCTGCAAATAAATACAGGCACTTTTTTCAAACAGGCGCAGCATATTATCAATCACCGGAATCAGATTTGGAATGACATCTTCATCTGTAGGGAAGTCTGTCCTGTAAACATTGGTTGTCAGTAAATGCAATGTGATGAACAAACGCTCTTCCATTGGAATCTTATCAGCTTCCTGGAAAATTTCTTCTGTCGCCTGATACTCTTTCGTATTGGAGAGTTCTTCATATTCAATGGAAAAAATATTGATAGCTTGCCCCTGCTCAATTCTTCTCAAGATCAAAATAAGTACATAAGGCATCGTCCCAAGCTTCTCATCTGTGAACCTTAGATCGAGCTTATTTTCAACGTTTTCAATACGCTTGAGGTATTCAGTTACTTCCTGTTCATCAATCGAAGCCAATTTCTTCAACCGTCGCTCTCCATCAGACATGGACAGCATTTGGTACGTTGAATAGATGAGTAAATTGCGAATCTTGAACTCCTTGCCCTCAATCAAATACCCGAATTTTCGCGAATAACGGAGAGTCAAATCATAATTATCCAGGAAACCCTGTGCATCCTTTAAATCACTAAGAACCGTATTCTTGCTCACATCCAATTCAATGGAAAAGTGATTAAGCGACAATTCCTCTTCCGTGCTCAACAGCATCATAATTATAATTTGAACCCGCTGTTCCCCAGTCAAAATCGCTGTATCCATTGGAACGCTTTCATTTTCGACACTATACATGGTAAAAACGGATTGATCGATAACAAAATATCCTTGTCTTGTTCTTTCAATACTCGGAAGGTCCTTACGCATTAGCCAATCATTAATTTTATTAATGCTGTAACCAAGCTGTCGACGCGTCAAATTATATTTCTTCTCAATCGCCAAACTCGTAACACCAGGATTACTAATTAGCTCATTCAGGACTTTATTATCCCGCTCACTAAGTGGCACAATGTCTCGCCTCCCTCCGTTAACTAAATTATATCACCGCACCAACGCATAAAGAATACGTTTTCAGCACAAGTAATTGAACAGTTAATGTACAACATTGTGATTTACATTTTCAAAACCAAGGTATTACATAGTTTGGGTTGTGGTGGTGGGAATTATGTATGGAGGATGTGGCGGTCGCTCGAGTTTGGAGGCTGTTCGCTCGAGTTTGAGGGCTGCTCGCTCGAGTTTAGGGCGCGCTCGCTCGAGTTTGAGGCGGCTCGCTCGAGTTTGAGGGCTGCTCGCTCGAGTTTGAGGCGCGCTCGCTCGAGTTTGAGGCGCGCTCGCTCGAGTTTGAGGCGTGCTCGCTCGAGTTTGGAGGCTGTTCGCTCGAGTTTGCAGGGCGCTCGCTCGAGTTTGGAGGCTGCTCGCTCGAGTTTACGGCACGCTCGCTCGAGTTAGAACAATTTAATCAATTAATTAAAGAGACATCCAGCCTCAGCTGGATGTTTACATTATTATCATTGAAGGAAGATTTTCGGCTCGCGCCGAAAATCAACAATATTGAAGAGGTTGCTCTTATCTTTAATGCTTTACCCAATACCTACCTTTCTCGACGTAAATAAGTCCACTTTTAGACAGTATCCTTGTAGCAGCATTCCGTGAGCTTAATTTTAGAAAACGCATGCATTCTCTGTTTGTTATGTATGGCTTTACTAATAACAAGTAATCAGAAATGGCATTTAGGTGAGCGTTCTTTGAGAACATTTTACATTTCCTGCACTTCCACCCGCCATATACCCTCTCCATTCCCAGCAATCCACATTCTGGACAGATAACCCCAGGTGACAGATCCATTTTCTTGATGGAGAATTTCTTGTTTATATCCATATCAAATACATTGCAGACGTTCAAAATTATTTTTCCAATTTTTCTATCTTGAATTTTATAAGCACTTTGCCCGGTGAGTTGCTGTTCTTTTTCCATGATCATGGAGGGAATTCGTGCTGCATGAGCGACTATTTTTCCAACTGCTTCTGTGTCACCATTCACTTTAATTATGGTAGATGGCTCACTGATTGCAACAAAATAATAGATTGGAATGCTAGGGAAATTATGTTGGGAGAGCCAGTTCTGAAGATGAAATTGTTGATTTTGGACTTGGGTGATAGGATATTCGAATCCTTTCTCTACCTTTCCATCGCTCCGGGTCATTTGTTTGAGGGTTGTATCGAAGGTTATCGTATCATTATAGTTTTTCGAATCAACAATATAGATCGCCTGCTGTGAAAGAACCAGTGAATCAATTTGCACATTTTTGCCGTTCACCCGCAAATAAACATCTTGAAGAATGGTATAGTTTGTTGCTAAATAATCCAGGTAGTAATCAACCTTCAATTCCCCACTAAACCCCTTCTGCTGGATTGCTGCATCTTCCTTCATCGCTGGCAACTGTTGAAAATGTGGTGACAGTCGGGGAATCGCTGCATCAAGCTTTTGGAGTGGTCGTGGTTTAGTCCTTAGTTTCATATTCATTTCCATTGCTCCTTAATTCGTTTTTAGCAATAATATAACGTTTTGCTTCATAAGGGAAATTAGCAACAATCACTGAAGTTGCAATAAAAAAGAAATTTAATTCTACTAAAAATAAGGGAATTGAATTTTCCTTTACCCAAGTCAAAATTTCACCTATTTTAGTGATAGGAAAATATAATTTTATTAAATCCAGAAGAAATTGTCGGTATCCGACAATTTCTACCAAAATATTTCCCCGGAAATAATTTTGTCAGTATTTGTTTGATAGATACTAATACACTTAAGGACCAGCGCACCCCCGCACTGGTCCTCATTATTATACTAATTCAACTTCCTGCACATTGCGTTCAACTACGCGTGCGCTTTTGATAGTTACTAGATTTCCGCCCGATGATGTGAAAGCATCTTGTGCGATGACCTCGTCCATTGCAGCCTTAACTGCAACTGGGTCAACTGGCTCAATTGGTTTTTCTAGTGAATAGGTTACTGTTTTGCCTTCAGCGTTTAAAAATTTAAGTTCAAGTTTCTTCATTGTATTCCCTCCCTTCCCTATTTTTTAGAATGTGATCGATTATGCTCCTCTTAGTTCGGAACTGTCTTTTCGCTCGATGCTTAAAAGCGGGCGTTGTTGTAAAACTACGACTGCGTTAGCGATTGAATATAACTGATCAGCTGTTGCAGTGATCTTTACGTTGTTGAAGCTCTTCGTTTTGAAAAGCTGCTTACCTGATAATTCGTCAATGCCGTCATCCAAAACAAGGCTCATTCGTGACTTCATCATTTGTGCTACTGCCATGTCGAACACCTCCTTTCACACATACTATCGAAGCTCACGTCTAAAAAGTGGCATCATAAATAAAAAAAGTTATTTTCATTGAAAATGCCACTTTCTTGGTTTGAGAAACGATAGTACTTAAAAGAAAGGGATTTTCTGCTTTAGCAGAAAATGACCTATTGAATAGTTCTCTAAAAAGTAGAAGATTTTTGGCGGATGCCGAAAATCAACATAATTGGAGTAGGTGGTGGCGCGAGTTGCGTACGTTATTGCATGAGTTAGTCGTGCTGCCTGCTCGACTTTAAGTGCTGCTCGCTCGAGTTTAAGCGCTACTCGCTCGAGTTTGAGGGTCGCTCGCTCGAGTTTGAGGGTCGCTCGCTCGAGTTTGAGGGCTACTCGCTCGAGTTTGGGGATTGCTCGCTCGAGTTTGAGGGCTGCTCGCTCGAGTTAAAGGGCCGCTCGCTCGAGTTGAATAAATTACCGCATGAGCTCTCCGCACACAACAAAAAAACAGACCCGCCTAAACGAGCCTGCCTTGATCAAACGTTTGATCAACTTTTAATTAATCCTACCATCTTAAGTCCATGCAGGATGCCATCATCTTGTACATCCTTTGTTACGAATTTAGCTGATTCTTTTACTTCATCTGATGCGTTGCCCATTGCGACGCTATTTTGGACTGATTGCAGCATCTTAATATCATTCAGCCCATCACCAAATGCATACACATCATCTGCGGAAAATCTCAAGTGGTTGATCAATTTCTCGATGCCTGCTGCCTTTGAGCCGCCGTGGGGTAGGACATCCATGGAGTGCTCATGCCAACGGATGAATTCAAGCTGCTGCCTGAAAGCTTCCCAATAGTCAGGTTCACTCTCCTCTGGGGTGAACAACAGGGCTTGGTATACTTCTCCACTTTGGTGAAATTCGGGATTATAGGTTAGCTCCTGGTCAACTTTTAATGAGTTGATTGCAGCAATAACCTGTGGATGATCCTCCGTATTGGAATACCAATCTTCATGATTCACATAGATAATCGGATGATTTTTGGCTGCTGCAAATTTATTTAATTCTCCCAGAACATCTGCCGATAAGGGATTTTTGTATATTGCTTCATTTTCAAAAACAACGTATTGCCCATTCATACTGACATGTGTATCGATATCCAATTCTTCCAATATGGGTTGGAATGTAAACGGAGCACGACCTGTCGCAGCTGCTACAACATGTCCATCTCGCTTCAACTCAGCTATTGCTTTTTTGGCTGAAGTTTGTAATTGCTTATCGTGATCAAGAAGAGTTCCGTCAATATCAAAGAAGATTAATTTCTTATTCATTATTTTCTCCATTTCATAGAAAATTGGTCACCATTTAAAATGATGACCACTATTAGATTAATTAAAATGTATTCCTTTTTCAAGCCATGCGCTTCCAGCTTCAAACAACGATTCAGATATCGTTGGATGCGGGAATACCATGCTTTCGATCTCATCTACGGTTCCTTCCAGGTGCATGTAAGACGTTGCTTGGCTGATCATTTCCGTGACATGAGCGCCAACCATGACAACACCTAGAATTTCGCCGTATTTTTCCTCGGCAATGATTTTCATTAAGCCGCTTGTTTCACCTGCTGCAATCGCTTTTCCGTTTGCAGCGATGTCGACTTTTTTCGCCTTCACGCGGTAACCTGCTTCTTTTGCCTGAGCTTCCGTTAATCCGACACTGGCAATCTCAGGAAAAGTATAGACACATCGCGGTATAATCGATTCCTTTTTAGCAGATTTACCTAAAATATGATTAACCGCTTTAATCCCTTCATCAGTCGCCGCATGGGCAAGCTGGAATCCGCCAATTAGGTCGCCGACAGCATAAATGCCGTCAATGGAGGTTTTCATATTTCGGTCAGCTTTGACAAATTTACCGTCAAAATCAACAGACAAGTCCTCTATTCCAGTAAGATTCGGTGATCTTCCTACCGAAACAAGTACACTGTCCGTTTGAAGAGATTTGGTCTCGCCATTCTTCTCCATTGTAACGGTTGTTTTGCCATCATCAGATGCAAAACTGGTAATCTTGGATCCTGTATGAATAGTAATCCCGTTATTAGCGACTTCTTTCGCTAAATAACCAGCGGCATCTGGGTCCTCGTTCGGCAAAATACGATCAGCCATTTCGACGATTTCTACCTTCGTATCGAGGCTGTTAAAAATACAGGCAATTTCCAGACCGATAACGCCACCCCCGACAATTACCATATGGGATGGAACTTCACTTATATCGAAAATGGTATCACTAGTAAAATAGTCAACAGTATCTAGGCCAGGCAGCGGTGGGACAAATGGCTTCGAACCATTTGCTAAAATAACATTCTCAGCCTGAAGTTTCTCGCTGTCATCACCAGTCTTAACAGTAACCGTTTTGCTGTCATCGACATACCCATATCCTTCAAATACTGTGATTTTATTTTGCTTCATCAATCCTTTGATTCCATTTTTCAGCTGGTTAACGACTTTATTTTTCCGGTTGATCATTTCTTCTATTGAATAGGAAAAATCATTGACCGTGATTCCATATGTCCTGGAATCTTTTATCTCTTCAATTACTTCAGCATGTTTTAGTAATGTTTTGGACGGAATGCAGCCGCGATTCAAGCATGTGCCACCAAGGTCACGTCCTTCAACGAGCGCAACAGACAGACCTTCTTTTGCAGCGCGGATTGCTGCTACATAGCCACCGGGGCCACCGCCAATTATTGCTAGATCAAATGTCTTCATGGATTCCACCTCCTATACTAACAGACCATATGGATTTTCTAAGCGATCTTTTAATTCTGTTAGGAATGCAGCTGCTGGTGCGCCGTCGATTGCCCGATGATCAAATGACAGGCTGAGCACCATCATTGGTCGAACTTCAACCGATCCATCGACAACAACTGGTTTTTCAACGATTCGTCCGACGCCAAGGATTGCTGTTTCAGGTGGATTAATAATAGGTGTAAATCCATCGACAGCATACATGCCTAAGTTACTGATACTGAACGTGCTGCCGGACATTTCAGCTGGTGATAATTTGCCATCACGTGCCTTCAAGCCTAAGGTTTTACTTGCTTCAGTTAATGCAGCCAGACCTTTTTTGTCAGCGTCAGGGACCGTTGGAACGATCAACCCGTTCTCGACCGCTACAGCCAATCCGATATTGACATCTTTATTCATTACGATTTCATCACCAACAAGTGAAGCATTCACTTTCGGATGATTTCCTAATACGTGTGCTGTCGCTTTGATAATAATTTCAGTATAGGAAAGTCGATAGCCTGTCTGTTTTTCGATTACTGGCAGTAATGATTTACGAACGTCAATTACCTGTGACATGTCAATTTCACTTGTTAGTGTGACATGCGGAATACTCTGCGTGCTTTCCAGCATCTTGTCTGCAACAGCTTTACGCAATCCTTTTAGCTTAACCCGCTCAGGCTCTTCAGCTGGTTCCGTTTGAGCAGCAGTAAATCCAGTGACATCTGCTTTTTCTACCTTTCCGCGAGCTCCAGATCCTTGTACCTGACTAAGATCCATGCCTTTATCAGCAGCAATTTTTTCAGCAAGCGGGGTTGCACGGTTCGTATCGACAGCTTCAACAACATCTTGTTCGTGTATACGGCTTTTAGGACCTGAACCCGATACACTGGACAATTCTATATTATTTTCCCGGGCAACGCGCCTTGCTGCTGGTGTAGCACGAACTTTATCAGTTGCAGATTCTTCAGGTTGTTCAGCTGCTAGCTGCTCAGCTTCCTTAGCAGATTCACCAGCATCAGAAGACTCTTCACCATCCGCTAATTTTGGCGGTTCGTCTGGTACCTCTTCGTTTTCCTCGCCAACATAGCCAATAACCGCATTTACAGGTATCTCATCATCCACTTGATAATATTTTTTTAAAAAGACGCCTTCCTCATATGACTCAACTTCAATATTGATTTTATCAGTCATGATCTCAAATAAAGGCTCGCCGATTTCAACGGGATCGCCTTCTTCTTTCAACCATTGAAGTAACGTACCAACTTCCATTGTACTGCTTAGCTTTGGCATGAAAACTTCTTTAGCCATTACGATCCCCCCTTACGCCTTATTTAACGTTTTCTTAACGGATTTAACAATGTCAGGAACCTGTGGAACCGATGCTTTTTCCAGATCCGGGTTATATGGAACTGGAACAGGCAGTGCTCCCAGGCGCTGAATTGGTGCATCAAGGTAATCGAATGCATCACTTTCCGCAATCATACTGGCAATCTCGCCACCGACTCCACCGCGTTTAACTGCCTCATGGGCAACGACAACGCGTCCTGTTTTTGAAACGGATTTTACAATTGTTTCTTCATCTAATGGCACGATTGTTCGCGGATCAACCACTTCTACACTTATTCCTTCTTTTTCAAGTTCTTCAGCTGCCTCCAAAGCACGATGCACCATAACCGCTGTCGCAACAATTGTTACATCCGTACCTTCACGTTTTATATCTGCTTTACCGAGTGGAATGCTGTATTGATCCTCAGGAACATCAGATTTTGTTTTGTACAATACTTTATGCTCGTAAAATACAACCGGGTTATCGTCATCCATCGCCGCTTTTAACAAGCCTTTTGCATCATAAGCTGTTGATGGCTGTACAACCTTAAGACCCGGAACGTGCGCTACCCAAGCTTCCAAACTTTGTGAGTGCTGTGCGGCTGCACCAGTTCCAGAACCACTCGGCGTACGCAATACCATTGGCACTGTAGCTTTACCACCATACATATAGCGTAGTTTTGCGGCCTGATTAACCATCTGATCCATTGCGATGGTAATAAAATCTGAGAACTGTAATTCCACAATCGGGCGCATTCCGGTTAATGCTGAACCAACAGCAGCTCCGGAGATACCTGACTCACTGATTGGTGTGTTTCTGACACGCTCAGGACCGAATTCCTCAATCATGCCGCGTGTGACACCAAAGGCACCGCCATATACGCCAATGTCTTCACCAAGTATAAATACATCATCATTCTTTCTCATTTCCTGTTCCATTGCTTCACGAACTGCTTCTGAATAGGTTATCTCTCTCATGATTATTCCCTCCTATGCGTAAACGTCATTTAATAGGTCTTCGTGTGCTGGCATTGGCCCTTCTTTTGCGAAATCGACTGAATCCTCAACAGCCTGCTTTGCTTCACTTCGTAGCGATTTTGATTCTTCTTCGGTGAAAATTCCTGCTTCAATCAACACACCGGCAAAGCGTTTGATTGGATCTTTATCTTTCCATTCTTTTTCTTCTTCACGTGTACGATATTTCTTTGCATCACTCTTAGAATGACCTTTCCAGCGGTATGTCTTCGCTTCGATCAACGTTGGGCCATTTCCGCTTCTGGCATTTTCAACCGCTTCGTGTGTTGTATTCATCATTTCAACGATATCGTTCCCGTCTACCGTCACACCAGGGAAACCGTAAGACTGTGCACGCTCAGAAATATCCTTCACATTGACCATATCCTTAACGGGACCTGACATGCCGTATTGGTTATTTTCACAAATAAATACAATAGGTAAGTTCCAAATCGAAGCAAGGTTCAACGCTTCATGGAAGCTTCCTTCGTTTGTCGCACCGTCACCAAAGAAACAAAGTGTCACATAATCTTGTTTTTTCATATGTGCAGTTAGTGCGGAACCAACTGCCAATGGGATGCCACCACCGACAATTCCGTTTGCACCTAAATTTCCTTGTTCAACATCAGCGATATGCATTGATCCGCCTTTTCCTTTACAGTAACCGTTTTCACGACCAAACAGTTCTGCCATCATTTTGTTCACATCGGCACCTTTTGCAATACAATGCCCATGGCCACGGTGGGTACTTGTAATTTTATCCTGGTCCTGAAGAACCGCACATGCGCCGGATGCACTAGCTTCTTGCCCTACGCATAGATGTGTCGTTCCATGAATTTCACCTTTCGCGAAAAATTCATCAACCTTTTCTTCAAAAAACCGTATTGTCCACATCTGTTTATATAAATCTACCAATTTATCCTTGCCAACATCAGGTACTAATTTCAAGTTATTTAATTCCATTTATTTCACTCCTTTTACATTTGTTCATTATAATTACGTTTGTAACAATAATAAAATTTTCTGGCTCTTTCGTCAAGTGATTTTGTTCGAAAACCTGGCTTTTATTAAGCTTTTAAGTGAAAGAATTAGTTGCACGTATGCAGGTATTTATACTTGCTTAATTGTTTTAAAAAAACCTCCCCACATGAAGAGTGAAGAGGTATTTATTTAGTTAGGCTGTTTTATAACCGACTCGTAGTATCTCTCTGACCACGCTGGAATACACTCGCTTTCACAGCCGGGAGTCTCGCATTTTCCAACTGCTGGTCTAGGTACAAAATCTTGTTTTATCATATCTACAGAAGTGAACAATATCCAGCGTAGGAAATACACGGAGACTCCTGCGGGAGAACAGGCCTAGGCGAGACCCCGCAGTGCGCAGCACGAGGAGGCTCGCCAGCCGCCCGCGGAAAGCGCAGTGTATTTCCGGAGCGGTATCATAGCACTATTTATCTACATTATGTCGCAGTTTACATCACCTAAGAACAACCTTTGTTATCCCTTATCCTGCATTGAGCGCAGTTTCCAAATAGTAGATTCATTCGTTTGTTCAATGTCGTCGTACGTAATGATATCGCCCTTTTTAATCGCACTCTTCAGCTTCACGTTTTTATCAACCAATCCAATTGGCAGAGCACCTTGTTCTTTTGCCTCATCCGCTTTCAGAAGTGTCCCGTAAACGGTAAATCCGCCAATACTATCGAGGAACTCACCTGCACCCAAGTCTTTTTTAGCTACTGCAACCGTTTCTCCTTGCACTCCGAAATATGGAGTGATCGTAGGCTCATTGTCAAAATAAGCTTTAGCAATCGATAATGGTGTCTCAAGACTTGTTAAGTGGTATGGACGATACAAGACATAGTTTGGCCCGTCTCCCATTTTCAAGTATTTCATTTCCGCATTTACCTCTTCTTTATCAGAAGTAATAATTGCAAATACTCCTGGGGCAACACCGTTAACAAAGTCTACTATTCTACTTCCATTAAGCTTTCCGCCTTGTGATTTTTCTTTAAAAATATTCGGAAGCTCTGCTACTGAGCCTTCAAATCCATGCATGCCTGGCTGATCCGGTGCAAAGCCAATTGCATTAGCAACAGCATTCATTTCGACCATCGTTTTTGTTCCATCCTGGAATGAGGCAAGCATTTTTGGACTTGATCCTTTTGCTTTTGCTTCGTCTGCTGCTGTGTCAGGGTTTGCTTCGAGATTTAGTGGGTTGTTCTTTCCTTTTCCGACTGCAACAATTTCAAAGCCCATTGCATCTGCAAAATCATATAACTCCATAATTGCACCTGGTTCGTCACCAGCTGTACCTGTATAAACAACACCAGCAGAATCCGCCATCTTCTTCAGCAGTGGGCCAACAGTAACGTCCGCTTCCACGTTAAGCATAACAATGTGTTTGTTATTCAGAATGGTATCCCAGGCAATTTCAGCTCCAAGATTTGGAATGCCTGTAGCATCAACCACTACATCAACATCAGGTAATGATGTAACAAGTTTTACATTTGTGGTAGCAACAACCTGATTCTGATTCACCGCTGATTCAGCTTTTGATAAATCATCCGTTACAGCAATAGTAGAAGCGCTGATTCCAGCATTTGTATAAGCATTTTTCACATTTTCTATTGCAAGGTCTGCTGTTGCGACCACTCGCATTCCTTTCATACCTTCAATCTGAGAGATCATACCTCTTCCCATTTGTCCTGCACCTACAAGACCTACCTTGATATAAGAACCATTATTTTCTAATTTCTGCAGTTTTCGATTAATATTTAGCATTTGCTTCACTCCATTTCTGCGTTGTAATTATCTTCTGAATGATATAATCATTTTTTCATTTACATCAGGTATTTGTTTCTGTTCCAAGCAGACAGTCCCTGGTAATTCTGAATGTGAATCGCCATTAAAATTAAATGTAGCGTGACCAAGCTCTTTCATTGTTTCGTTAGCCTTTTCACCGACAAACAAAATTTTAAAAGGTTCATCGTTAATAACCATTTCGTCCCCTGCTTTTATATCTTCAGTCAACTTGTCGCCATCATGAATAACTGAAATACTTTTTAAGTCTGCTGGAACTGTATCATTAAAAAGAATCATCATTTTTTCTTCAAACATTAGTGGAGCATCTTCTCCAATTTCAACAACATTTACTTCATAAAAAGAATTAGCCATGTCAATACATCTCCTCACCTGTGTTAAGATTATTTCTAAGATGAATGTTACACGAAACAAATATGATATTCAATAACTTTTTTACAATAGTAACATTGTATTACATTTGTAAATACATAATCATTTTTATACCCTCCTTCATTTCTAAAAGAGGGTATAAATTTGTTTTCTTAGCTGTAGAGGCCAAAGCTTGCAAAGTATGCAATTACAACTGCAGCTGGTCCTGTGATTAATCTGGAGAAGAGCACGGCTGGGACACCGACTTCGATCGTTTCAGGCTCAGCCTCACCAAGTGTTAACCCAACAGGAACAAAGTCTGTTCCTACTTGTGGATTAATAGCGAATAATGCCGGTAATGTCATTTGTGGCGGGATATTTCCCTTTCCAACTTCAACCCCGATTAGAACACCTACAACCTGGGCTATTACAGCACCTGGTGCAAGTAATGGGGAAATGACTGGTATCGAACAAATAAGGGAAAGGATTAACATACCCAGTAGTGACGTTGCTAATGGTGTTACGGTATTAGCGATAAAATCACCAATTCCTGTATAGTTGATAATCCCCATTAACACACTGACAAAGGCCATGAACGGCAGAATGTTCTTAATAACTGTATCAATTGTATCTCTACCAGCTTGGAAGAATGTGCTGACAACGTTCCCAACCTTATCACCGAGTACTTCAATAACCCGATTAATTAAATTCTTCTTCTTGCCTTTACTTTCCTCTTGTGCCGCAACTTTTCCTTTTGCTTCCTCTTTCTTTTGTTTCGCAACATTTTTATCCAATAATGATTCATCATTTTCTGATTGCTGGTTTTCATTTCCTTCTTGGTGACTACCTTCAGTTGAACCGTCAGCCTGGTCAATATTTTCTGTGGTAACACCTGACACGAAATTTTCTTCGTTGATGAATTTGGCTAGCGGCCCTGAAGGGGAATTACTGAATACATTTATTGTCTTTATTCCCATCTTCGGGTACACACCACTTCTGGCTGTCCCTCCACAGTTGATAACGGCACAGACCATTTCTTCTTTAGCAACTGACTTTTGGAAGCCGTCAATCGCAATACCGCCTGTCCGGTCCGCTATTTCCTGTGCAACTGGGTGAATCCCGCCACCAGTTACAGATATAATATACTTTTTATCATCAGTCGGATGGATAACAAGTGGACCTCCCCATCCGGAAGAACCTTTCGAAACTTTTACAGCTTTATATTCACTCATAGATTATCCTCCTCACCATTATTGCTATGCGGCAATATTTTCAGATTCCTGTTGTCTGTTTTTAATCATTCGATTCGTAATAAGCTCGGTAACAAAGCCTCTCAATAGCATTACTACAATTCCAACTAGTAAAAACCGAAGTGCTAGTGGACCGGTAGATAGCCCTAGTTCTGTGATACCAGCTGCTACCCCTGTATAAACAAACAATTCTGCCGGATTCGCATGTGGAAATAGTCCGGTAATTGGATGAACAAATGAAACCGCAGAGTCATAAAATGCTGGCTTTTGTTTTTCAGGCAAGAAACGACCGAACGTATAGCACATTGGATTTGTCAGGAAAAATACTGCTAAAAACGGAAAGATCGTATACCGTAAAATAAAATATTTCGTACAATATTGAGCGAAATTAAATACCCTTTCTTCTCCGATAAATTTAATTAAAGCGTTTACAGCTGTAATCAAAACAATTAACAATGGAATAATGTCCGTTACCAGGCCCATAAATGTATCTCCGCCAGCCTGGAACATTCCAATAAAGCCTTCTGCAAGCTTGATTAAGAAATCCATGCTTCATTCCCCTTTCCTTTGTTTAATTCTTTTTTTATCATGTCAACGGCATTGCTAAGAGCGTTATATTCCTTTTTTGATAAGAAATCTACAAATCTGGTTTCGTCCAGCCTCATGCCTATTAATTGTTTAATATCCTTGAATCTAGCAAAGACGGTTATTCCTTTCATAACTTTTGCATCAATGATATGTGATCTTTCATCACAGACAAGTACAATGATTGCACCATTTCCTAATCTTTTTTTATAATAACCTGTCCCTAAATATCCAGAATCTCTTCTGCTGAGTTTTTTAATTTCTGACTTATAATGTTTCACCTGATAATGGGTCATCAAAAACTGCAATCCCCAAATAAAGGCAAATATGAAAATAAAAGTTCCCCACATGATATCGCCCCCTTTTTTACATTTGTATTCATATGAAACTTTTGTAAATACAATGGTAAAACGCTTTCATCTTCATGTCAATATATTTTTTAAGTTTTTTGTTTTTTCATAACACTATGCGTATTCCAACAGTGTTTCCGCGGTTTTGTCATCTGTTACCAGTACATCCAGGTATTTACTTTTAAGGGCAACATGAAGTCCTTCAGCCTTATAAGCTCCCTCTGCAATAGCTAAAACTTCAGGTATTTCTTTTATTTCTTCCAAATTTAATCCTATTACTCTATCATTTATTGGATGCCGAACAAGTTGACCATCCCTGTTATAAAAGCATGAATTAATATCGCCAACTGCTCCTGAGTCTTTTAATGTCCCAATATCTTGTTCATTTAAATAGCCCATTCCAACCATTGTTGATTCACTTGATGGGCTGCTTACACCAACGACTGCTATATCAACCTTTCTTCCCTCTTCCAGCACCGCAGCTACATCCTTAGAATTTTTAATAGCGTGTTTTAAATCAGCAGATTCAGCCACTGCGGGAGCATACAAGTAGGAAGAACTAGTATTTAACTGTTGCGCAAGCTGAAACGATAAATGATTGGAATGATAATGCACAAACCCCTGCCCCATCCCTCCGATCAATGGAACTAAATGAATATGACTCTGTGGCTGACTTTGAAATTCCTCTACAAAAGTAGAGATAGACTTACCCCAGGAGACTCCTATTGTGTTAATTTGATTTATTTTTTTAGATAGGTAGGCAGTTGCCGCTTGCCCCATACGACGTCTCACCATCTCCGGGCCCTTATTGGAGACGGAAACTACTACTGCTTCATGCAGTCCATACTTTTTTTCCAGATTTCGCTCCAATTCTACGGTATGAACGGTTTCGTCCTTCATATATACTTCTACAATATTTTTTTCTCTGGCTTGCTGAAGCATTTTAGAAATAATAGGTCTTGATAAACTTACTTTCTTGCAAATTTCGTTTTGTGTCCAACCTTCCAGATAGTAGAGTTTTGAAACTTTCGCAATTAAATTCCGCTCTTTTGCATCCAATCTATGATCCCCCTTGTTACATTCGTAAAAATTCGATGTCTTTAATAGTAACAACAAATTAAGAAATCGGAAAGCGATTTCATCACTTTATTGACTGATAATAATAAAAAAGATATACTGAATTCAACTAAATTTACAATTGAAATTATATAGAACATATGTAAAAACAAGCTAGATTGGAGGCCCTATCATGAACAATAAAACTTTTTCTGCATTGGACCGGAATTCCACGATTAAACAAATGGAGAACCAGCATTTTGACCTGTTAGTTATTGGTGGAGGCATAACGGGAAGTGGCATCGCATTAGATGCAGTAAACCGAGGTTTAAAAGTTGGATTGATTGAACGAAATGATTTTGCATCTGGAACAAGCAGCCGCTCAGGCAAATTGATACACGGAGGACTAAAATATTTACAGAAATTGGACTTTAACGTTATCAAAGAAATCGGAAGCGAACGCGACATCGTCTACAACAACGCCCGTCATTTAGTTTATCCGATTAAAATGAATTTCCCATTGATCAAAAAGGAATCTTATAATCTATTAACATTAAAAGCCGGACTTTCCTTATACGATCGCCTGGCTGGCGTAAAGAAAGACGAACGTCATACTATTTACGGCAAGAAGAAAACGTTGCAGCATGAGCCATTATTTAATCAAAAAACCGTTAATGGCAGCGGGGCATATGTCGAATATCGTACAGATGACAGCCGACTAACATTGGAAGTTGCTAAAACAGCAGCTGAAAAAGGGGCAACTGTCCTAAATTATGCCGAGATGACAGACTTTCTTCAGGATGAGAATAATTATGTCAAAGGCGCAATCGCTAAGGACCTTATCCAGGATCAGAATATTCGAATCACGGCAACGCATATTGTTAATGCGGCAGGTCCATGGGTCGATGAGGTTCGAAAAAAAGATCGCCCGATAACGGGAAAATACATGGTGCTTGCTAAAGGTATTCACATTGTTTTTGACCATCAATCACTGCCAGTCAAGTCTTCAATCTATTTCCAGCACAAAGGGCGCATGATTGCAGTAATACCACGAGGTAACCGCACCTATGTTGGATCAACTGAATCTATCTACAAACAGGATATGGATGATATTTACGTTAAATCCAAAGAAGTAGACTATTTAATTGACTGTCTGCATGCTATGTTCCCATCGCTGGACTTAGGAAAAAATGATGTCGTCTCAAGCTGGGCAGGGATTCGCCCGCTTATCGGAGAAGATGGCAATTCACCAGCTGAGTTATCAAGACACGATGAAATTTTTGAATCGGATACTGGACTGATTACGATTGCAGGCGGAAAACTAACAGGATACCGAAAAATGGCAGAGCGGGTATTACAGCATATTGAGAATAAAGACAGACGTGTGAAATCCAAAAATACAACAGACCAGGTTAAATTATCTGGCGGCCAATTTAATTCTCAGGAAGAAATCACTTCCTATGTGCCGCATCTACACGCTAAATTTAAACATTTGAATCTATCATTTGATGAGGTTAACGACTATGTTTTCCGATATGGCTCAAACACGGAAAATCTGCTTAAACTGATTGACCGGTATGACGACCGTTTTGAGGATAAAGAATTAAGAAATATCGCAGCAGAAGTAAGATATACAGTCGAACATGAAATGGCAGCATCATTAGCTGATTTCTATGATCGCCGTACAAGTTATCTTTTATTTGACCTAGATAAAGTAAAACGCACTTTAACAGTTGCCGCTGAGGAAATGGCGCAATTATTGGAATGGACTGAGTCGAGAATGAACGATGAAATTGGAAAAATGAATTACCAGGTTGAAAAAGCATTAACATTTGTTGAATAAAAAGGAGGAACAAGTTATGTATTCAGTTGCTCTTACTGATAAACAAACATTGGAATTGCAGGAACGGAAATATCCTGAGATTACTAGTGATGAAATATTACTCAAGGTTCATGCGATTGGCGTATGCGGATCAGACCTTCGAGTTTACCAGCATGGTGATGCCAGGGTTGATTTTCCAAGAGTTACCGGCCATGAAATTGCCGGTGAAGTGGTCGAATCAGGCAGCAATGTTTCCAGGTTTCAAACCGGCGACAGAGTAACCCTCGGCGCGCATATCCCATGTGGCGAATGTGTTTTTTGCCAAAAAAATGAGGGACATCAATGCGTAGAAGGAAAATCGATGGGATACCACGTTGATGGCGGATTTGCTGAATATGTTGTTTTGCCTAAGAAATTTGTTGAAAATGGCTCCATTCAAAAAATAGCTGATACAACCTCATATGAATTAGCCAGTTTGTCTGAACCTTTTTCATGTGTATTAAGCGGTTTATATGAAGTCGATGTAAAACCAGGAGAAAATGTGGTCGTCTACGGGGCTGGAGCGATTGGATGCATGTATATCGCAGCATTAAAAAAAATGGGTGCTGCCAAGGTAATTGCTGTACAAAGATCCGCTCCAAGACGACAAAATGCATTAGAAAGCGGCGCCGACATTGTCATTGATCCTACGTCAGCAAACACCGCGCGTGAAATTAGTGAAGCAACACAAGGACTGGGCGCTGACACTGTCATTGTCACAGCCCCTTCAACCGGAGTGCAAAAGGAAGCATTGGAAGTTGTGATGAAAACAGGAAAAGTGCTGTTCTTTGCCGGTATTAAAAATGTTACAGAAGTTCCGATTAATACAAACCACTTCATCTACAAACAGTTGAAGGTCGTTGGAACACATGGTGCACCACGTCATCTGCATATCGAGGCAGTAAAATGGATTGATGAAGGACTCCTTGATTTCTCATCCTTTATAACCCATACCTTTCCGTTAAAAGAGACGGACAAGGCCTTTGAAACGGCGGTAAGTAAAGAAGGACTCAAATGTGTTGTGAAGCCAACTGAATAATAATTTAAAAAAGGAATGGAGTCGGTTTGGTGCCAACTTCATTCCTATGATTATTCTTCCAGTAGAGCCTGAGCAGTTCGGTCATCGGTAATTAATACGTTTAAATACCCGCCTTTTAGCGCAGCTTCAATACTCTCCAGTTTGTATGAACCTTCAACAATTCCAATTACTTCAGGAATATTTCTAATCTCATCTAAATTCAGCCCGATTACTCGATTATTTAATGGGTGATCAACTTCTTTACCAACCGCATCAAAAAAACGTGAACTGATGTCGCCAACAGCACCGGCCTTGCGTAGAGATGCTAAATCACTTTCCTCTAAATAACCTATCGTCTCCATCGTTGAACTTTTAAACGGATTCCCAAGCCCAACTAAAGCCATGTCCACGTTACGGCCACGTTCTAATACATGTGCAATATCCTTTGAGTTAACAAGACGATTCTTCAGCTCATCATTCTCAACCATTGCTGGCGCATAAAGATATGAACAGGATGTATTCATTTTCTGAGCAAGGTTAAACGCAAGCTGATTGGAATGAAGGTGAACATAATCGCTCCCCATCCCTCCTACAATCGGCACAATATTAATATCATCCCTTCGTTCATAAGGATATTCTTCAATCAACGAAAGAAGCGTAGTGCCCCATGATATCCCAAGACTTTCAACACCTTTTAAATTCTTAGCAATATACGAAGCTGCCGTCTTCCCAAGCTGCCGCTTAGCCATATCCGGCGCAAATCCAGCAGTCGAAACAACAATAACCTCGTTTAATCCATATTTCTTTTCAAGCGTTTGCTCCAGTTCAACCGTTTGAACTGTCTCATCTTTAATATATATCTCAACAATTCCTTCTTTTTTGGCATTGTTTAACAGCTTAGAGATAACCGGCCGGGAGACATTATTTCGTGCCGCAATCTGGGCCTGTGTCCAACCCTCAAAATAATACAACTTGGCCACCTTTACCATCAAACGGCGTTCTTCCCAATTCAACATAATATCGCTCTTTTCTTCTAAATTTCTATTCTTAGTATAGCATTATATTCGAGTATGCGCTCGCATTGTTACATCCGTTCCACATAATTACCCTTGTAACGAGTTTACTGGGGATGATGCAATGTGTCAAGCTTATTGGGTGGAAGATTTTCGGCGGATGCCGAAAATGACCATTAATAGGGGGTCTGGATTTTGGTGAGGCTTGCTCGAGATTGGGTGGTCTCTCCCGTTTTGGTGGTACTGTCTCCCGGTAATTTGATGGTCTCTCCCGCTTTGGTGATGCTGTCTCCCGATAAATTGATGGTCTCTCCCGCTTTGGTGATGCTCTCTCCCGATAAATTGATGGTCTCTCCCGCTTTGAAGGTGCTGTCTCCCGATAATTCTATGCTCTCTCCCGCTTTGATGGTGCTGTCTCCTGGTAATTTGATTCTCTTTCCCGCTTTGAAGGTGCTGTCTCCCGACAATTCTATGTTCTCTCCGATTGAGTTCATATAATTGTGTAAAAAGAAAATAAATTAAAAAAGGGCCAAATTAATTTCCTATGATACAATGTTTAACAACCACGAAAAACAAGGAGGAATTAATTATGACCCAATTACAGTTTAACCTAGATATGGACTTTTTAAAAGACTCGTTAATGAATTCAAATATCGATAATGTTGTTAAATCTACTATTATTTTAGTATTAAATGGCTGACACCGAAAATCAAACATTAATTGTTAGCTATCCTCGTATGATCAGCATACCTCTTTATTTTACGGCTTCTTACCTATTGGAAGCATTTCGCCCCCATTTTTTCATATGCCAGTTTCTATTGCCAAGGTTGTACTGAAGCGGATAATCCTTTAACAACTTCGTCGCGATATTCTTCGAGTTGAAGCATAACCAACGCATGCACTCCGAGTTAGATATGCAGTTTTTTATAAGCAAAAAGTAGTCTTCGAGTGCCTGCTCATGCGCACTCTTTGAAAATAGATTACATCTGTTACATTTCCAACCGCTATGAACTCGCTCCATACCTAACCTTCCACATTCTGGACAGAACACTCCTGGTAACAGGTCCTTTAGTTTGATTGAGAATTTCTTCATAATATCCATATCAAACTCGTTGCATTCTTTTAAAATCATATTTCCTATTTTTCTGTCTTGAATTTTGTTAACACTTTGCTCGCTAAGCTGTTGTTCATTTTCCATTATCATGGAAGGAATACGTGCGGCATGAGCGACTACTTTTCCTAATGCTTCTGTGTCACCATTTACTTTAATTATGGTAGATGGTTCACTGATAACAACGAAGTAATAGATCGGGATGTTTGGAAGATTGTGCTGGGAGAGCCAGTTCAGAAGATGAAATCGTTGGTTTTGGACTTGGGTAATAGGATATTCAAATCCTTTCTCAACTTTTCCATCGCTCCTGGTCATTTGTTTAAGAGTTGTATCAAAGGTTATTGTGTCATTATAGTTTTTCGAATCAACAATATAGATCGCCTGCTGCGAGAGAATCAGTGAATCAATTTGCACATTTTTTCCGTTCACCCTCAAATAAACATCCTGCAAAATAGTACAGTTTGTTGCAAGGTAATCCAAATAGTAATCAACTTTCAATTCTCCACTAAACCCTTTCTGTTGTATTGCTGCTGCTTCCTTCATTGCTTTCAATTGTGGAAAATCGGTCGGCAGCCGGGGAATTGCTGCATCTAATTTCCTAAGTGGAAGTGGTTTGGTCCGTTTTCTAATATTCATTTCCATTACTCCTTGATATCTTTTAGGTTATCATATACCGCTTTTTCTCATATGGAAAATCCCTAAAATTCACTTCTATCTCGAATAAATCAGATTTTGCTTACATTCAAATACCAGAAAATATGATTACCCTCTACTTAAGTTAGATTTCAGCTATTTTTATGCTAGTAAAATATTAATTTTATAGTTTTCAAAGAGAAGAGAATTATTCGGAAAGCTTTCAAAAATCACCCATATAATTGCTAGAAATATGACAATATCTAACAAAATATTTCCCCGGAAATAATTTTGTCGGTATTTGTTTGATAGATACTAACACACTAAAGGACCAGCGCACCCCCGCACTGGTCCTCATTATTATACTAATTCAACTTCCTGCACATTGCGTTCTACTACGCGTGCGCTTTTAATAGTTACTAGATTTCCGCCCGTTGATGTGAAAGCATCTTGTGCGATGACCTCGTCCATTGCAGCCTTGACTGCAACTGGGTCAACAGGCTCAATTGGCTTCTCCAGTGAATATGTTACTGTTTTGCCTTCAGCGTTTAAAAATTTAAGTTCAAGCTTCTTCATTGTATTCCCTCCCTTCCCTATTTTTTAGGAATGTGATCGATTATGCTCCTCTTAGTTCGGAACTGTCTTTTCGCTCGATGCTTAAAAGCGGGCGCTGCTGCAAAACGACAACTGCGTTTGCGATTGAGTATAACTGATCAGCTGTTGCAGCAATCTTTACGTTGTTGAAGCTTTTTGTTTTGAAAAGCTGCTTCCCTGATATTTCGTCAATGCCGTCATCCAAAACAAGGCTCATTCGTGACTTCATCATTTGTGCTACTGCCATGTCGGACACCTCCTTTCACACATACTATCGAATCCCACAACTAAAAAGTGGCATCAGTAAATAAAAAAGTTTTTTTCGACATATATGCCACTTTCTTGTCTTAAGAATCGATAGTACTTAAAAGAAAGGGATTTTCTGCTTTAGCAGAAAATGACCTGTTGAATTCCAATAGAGAGTAAGGAATCATCTATTTTCCAGGACCTGTAAAAATATGATAACGGAGGATTACTGCTATCAAAGCGGCTCCTCTATTTTATGGGAGTGCCCGACTGGATAGGAACTGGAAGTCGAAAAACAGTCTTCAAGGTGTATTGCGGAATACAAAGGGAGAAGTTGTGTTAGATTTATCCGGGACTTACAGAATGGTGGCTGTCACTTGAAAACTGATCAAAAAATCAACCGCTAAATTTGAACTTTTTGTGTCTTTTTTCTAAAAGAATTGTTACAATAAAAATAAGAAAACGGTTCCATTATCAAGTTTAAAGGAGATGATTTTCATGGGCATTATAGTGATGTTCATGCTTTTAGCAACAATAACACCGTTTTTATTCATTCGTTTAAATAAAATAATACCCGCAATACTGCAGGGGATTTTAGTCATCGGCATGTGGTTTTATTATATTGAAGCAGCATTTAATGTTGCACCTGGAGCATTTTCATTTCTATGGATTGTGTTCTATGGCAGCCTACTCCTTGCTGAAGTTGCATGGGTGATGTTCATTATTAAATCCATTAACTTCGCGATGGTCCAAGCGAAGACGTACCGCGAGCAAAAGTTAAGAGATCCAGTTAGCGAATTGTAAAACAAAAAGCGCATAAACAAAACCCCGTTTCTTCCATTTGAAGAAACGGGGTTTTGTTGGCTCTAAAATCTCATTCCTGCATTTCCTGCTCCACTTGCGGTTCATCCTGCTGCTGGTTATCCATGTCCATTTCATGACTGAATCCAAATGACATGGTGAACAGGGAACCAGCGACAACTATGCCAACCATGATTGCTCCGTGAAACATCATATTCCATGGTGCATGGCCGACACCTTCTGTTTCTGTCAGGTGCATAAACAAAAACAGCTGAATGGCTGCCTGAATGACGGCCATCACCAGGATTCCGGCAATAATCCATCCAACAGGCAAATTCGACTCAAGTGCAACCCAGGCCGCTGCCACTGTTAAAATGAGTGACAAAAGAAAGCCGATAATGTGTTTAATTGGTATTTTTCCGGCGTGTTTTTTTTCCATCTTACATCACCATCCCAAATAAATAGACACACGTAAAAATGAAAATCCAGATAACGTCCAAAAAGTGCCAGTACAATCCGACAACAAACACTTTTTGACTAGTAACCTTTGTTAAACCACGTCTAGCAATCTGTAGGATCAAAAGAAGCAGCCAGCCCGCGCCAAAGGTCACGTGTACGCCGTGTGTACCCGCGAGAATAAAGAAGGAAGACCAATACGCACTTGTTTGCAGCGTGACACCCTCATGCGTATAGGTAATAAACTCATCTATTTCCAGACCAAGAAATGATAGTCCCAGCACCAGGGTGATAATCAGCCAGGTGATCAGTCCTTTTTTAGAACCTCTGCGCATTTCATGAATACCAACGCCGCACGTGAAACTGCTTGTCAGAAGAACAAACGTCATCAGCAGGGCACTTTTGGCTTCATATATTTCGCTTGGTGTTGGTCCGTCAGCGGTTCGCCCAATCAGAACGGCATACGTTGCAAACAAGGTTGAAAATAAAACCACTTCAGCTGCAAGGAATATCCAGAAACCGGTAATATTTAATCTTCCCTGTTCGGTACGATATTCCATCGGGCCGGTCTTGAGATCATGTTTACTCATTATTTAACCCCCTTGCTGAACGTTCGATGCGTTTGATTTCCTCGACTCCAATGTAATAACCTTCATCATATTCAAACGACCGCAAAATCATAACAATAATGCCGCCTGCCAAAAAGATCGCTGCAGGTATAATCCATTCAAAGACCACTGCAAAGCTTGCACAGAACAGTAACGCCATCAGAATAAATGGTTTTCCTGAACTGCTTGGCATATGAATCGGTTCCAGCTTGCTTTCATCAAAGGTTGTTTCTCCTTTACGTTTCATTTCCAGAAATGCGTCATACCCTACACGATCCGGAAACGTTGCAAAATTGTACGGCGGAACCGGTGTTGGCGTGGCCCATTCAAGAGTTCTGCCATCCCAGGCATCTCCGGTTTCCTCCCGTTTGCTGTGCCGGAAGCTGTAATAAATGGCAAACACAAAGATAGCAAATCCTGCACCCATCCCAAATGCGCCAATCGTTGAGATAAAGTTAAGCGTGAACCAGTCCGGCGCTGAATGGAATACTCTGCGCGGCATACCGTCCAGTCCTGTGAAAAACTGTGGCAAAAAGCAAACATGGAAACCAATCAAGAAGAACCAAAAAGCCCATTTACTTAATGTTTCATTCAGCTTATGCCCAAACATTTTCGGATACCAGAAAACCAGTCCCGAGAAGCAGGCAAACACTGTACCCGGGATCAATACATAGTGAAAATGCGCCACCAAAAAGTACGAATTATGGTACTGATAATCCGTTGCCGCCATACCAAGCATAACCCCGGTAATACCACCGATAACAAAGCTTGGAATAAACGCCAGTGACCATAGCATGGACGATGTAAACTCTATTCTCGACTTATACAACGTTGCCAGCCAGTTGAATATTTTAACCCCGGTTGGGACAGCAATCAACATCGTTGAAATTGAAAAGACTGAATTGACAAATGCCCCTGCACCCATTGTAAAGAAATGGTGTACCCAGGTTGTAAAACTCAAGCCAGCAATAACGATAATCGACCAGACCATCACGTTATAGCCAAACAACCGTTTTCGTGCAAACGTAGTAATAACTTCCGAAAAAATTCCGAATGCGGGCAGCACAACAATGTAGACTTCAGGGTGTCCCCACATCCAGAACAGATTTGCCCACATCATCGGCAAACCCTCACCCATCAGTGTAAAGAAATGCGCACCAAATATACGATCAATCGTCATAAGCGCAAGTGCTACCGTCAAAATCGGGAACGCAAAAATAATGATGAATGTCGTGATCAAGGTGGACCAGGTGAAAATCGGCATCTGAAACAATTTCATCCCAGGTGCACGCATTTTCAATATGGTAACCATCAAGTTAATCCCAGTTGCTAGTGTACCAATACCGGCAAGCTGCAGACCCATCAAATAGAAGTTCTGTCCCGGCCCCGGACTCATTGCCGCTCCTGCCAGCGGTGCATAACCGGTCCAGCCGGCATCAGGGGAACCACCGATAACAAATGACAAGTTAAACAGCATGGCCCCGAAGAAAAACGACCAGAAACTAACGGCGTTCAAAAACGGAAACGCAAAGTCCCTTGCCCCAATTTGCAGGGGAACAATAATATTCATTAAACCGATTAGAAACGGCATTGCCATAAAAATAATCATGATGGTACCGTGTGTGGTAAATACTTCGTCATAATGCTGTGCGCCCAAGAAATTCATATTTGGAAATGCCAGCTGTACGCGGATCATCATCGCGTCCATTCCACCACGAAACAACATGGCCAACGCACTTAAAATATACATAATACCAATTTTTTTATGGTCAACTGTGGTCAGCCATTCGCGCCACAGCCATTTCCATTTTTTGAAATAGGTAAGGATGAAAATAATAGCCGAAGTTACCATGAAAATAGCAACCATACCAGCGTATATAAGCGGTTCACCCGTTACCAGCAATTGATCAAGACCCATTGTTTCACCTACTTTCGTCGTATATTACTCCCAGTCATCGTGATACTTGGTACGATGTTCGGCATCATTTTCCAGATGCCTTTTTTCTTCATAGGTATCTTTGCCATACCGTTTAATGGCATAATCCATATCCGTCAGACTTCCATGATCCACCCATTCCAGATGTGTGGACGAAAAAGTGGAACGGCCAACAACACTCGGTGCCAACAGCTTATCGTACTTTTTCTGTGTCAGTTTTGGTGCGTTCTGCTGCTTGGACTCCACCCAATCGCTGAATGCCTTGCTGTCTTGGGCGTACACGTTAAAAGTCTGCTCCGTGAAACCGACACCGGTAAAATTGGAGTTTTTCCCTTCAAAGACACCCTTCTCGTCTGCCTGCAAATAAAGAATATTCTCCATCCCGGCCATATTGTACATTTGACCGCCTAATGCAGGAATCCACAACGCCGCCATCGAACCAGTAGATGACAAGCGGAATTCAACCGCACGATTTGTTGGAATGTGCAAATAATTGACCGTTTCAATATTCTGTTCCGGATAACTGAAAAACCATTTCCAATCAGAAGAGGTTGCATAAATTACCAAAGGCTCTTTACCGCTAGAAGATTCCGGCGGGTCCTCCAGATCATACAATGTTGTGACAGTCGGAAAGGCCAATGCTCCAACGATGATGATAGGAATAACGGTCCAAATCGTCTCAATAAGCTTGTTCCCATGCATTTCCGGTTTATAACTGTCCTCACTTCGATTTTTTTTATTCTTGCGGTATTTAAACATAATGATCGTGAATGGTATCCAAACCATCAGGCAAACGGCTCCCATAAAATAAAGCGAGTAAATAATCAAATCCTTCTGCTGCCCTGCAACAGGACCCTTTGGATCAAAAACAACCATTTGCTCACATCCGCTAAGCAAAAAAACCATTCCCAAAAACAATAAACTGTACCATTTTTTAGCGTGCCTTTTCCATAAATTCATGAAATACCCCCCTGCTGTCATCATTGTTTAGAAAAATTGGCCTATTCGTTAAAGATATTCTTATGAAAGCGTATTTTGCTTTCTTAGAACCCCATATACTCTGAAGTGCAAGTCTTAATAGCGGAAGCCCTAGTTGCACTTATGCAGTAAGAAAGGATTTATACATACTTAACTGCTAAAAACATATAATCATTTCTTTGAATAAGATAACAAATTTCATACATTTTTGCGCCAGGTTAACTCCCGATTTTAAGCATCTTCAAAAATTTGTTAAAAACTTGTTACAAAATTTTCGTTCTTTTAACCGCTTTCCTTAAGTTTAATCACTTTACAAAAAAAGATATGTGTTATAGGAGGATCTATGGTATGTGCTAAATAAAACTATCAGCAGTTTAGGCTTCGCTCTAGTTTGTGCGTTGCTCGCTCGTGTTTGCGCGCTGCTCGCTCGAGTTTGCGCGCTCCTCGCTCGAGTTTGGGCGTTGCTCGCTCGTGTTTGGGCGCTGCTCGCTCGAGTTTGAGCGCTGCTCGCTCGAGTTTGGGCGTTGCTCGCTCGAGTTTGGGGGCTGCTCGCTCGAGTTTGAGCGCTGCTCGCTCGAGTTTGGGCGTTGCTCGCTCGATCCCAAACAAAAAAAGAGTAAGCAACATAAAAGTGCTTACTTTTTGATAAAACTTTATTCCTGTATGAATGGGTCTTTTCACACCGCTCATTTACCTGTTTATCAAGATGAATAGCCCTAATATCCTGTTTACCAGAGTAAACCGTAGTGTTTTTTGAGATTGGAGTTAGACCGGTTCGTGAAGAAGAAACAGTTGCGATAATGAGGTTTATTGAGGAAGCGAATGGGAGGCGAAAGTAGAAGATTTTTAGCGGTTGTCGAAAATCTACATCCTTTGAATAGGGCTGTCGCGCGAGTTGCGGTGCTTGTCGCGCGAGCTAGCCGCACAAATCAAACAATCTATGCGAGCCTTCTTTGACTAAACGTTTGATCAAGTAATTAATCCGATCCATCCTGAGTCCATGGAGGCAGATTATAAACGTCGAATGTAAGTCTATCGCACAAAACATCCTTCCTCCTCCAATATTGACATTAATCAATCATTTTTAAAATTTTATTGACAATTAATTATCACGATGATATGATTCTTTTAAGTTAGATGTAAGCGCTTATTATTTAAGAATTATAAAATCTGAAAGGGGTTTATCGAGTATGAAGAAGCGTATAGTGTATTTAGGGATTTTGGTATTAGCAATTATTGGACTTACTGCATGTGGAGATGATGCAAGCGGCTCAGGTTCAGAAGAAACATATGAGTTGAAATTTGGTATGGTCGCTGGAAATCAGCAGGTTGAGTATAAAGCTGCTGAAATATTAAAAAAGTATGTGGAAAAAGAAAGTGACGGACAAATGAAAGTTAAGATTTATCCTAGCTCACAGCTTGGAGATGACCGTGCTATGCTTGAGCAAACAAAAGAAGGATCACTTGATATTACTTTAGCTGAAGCAGGACGTTTTGGAATTTGGGTTCCACGTGCATCACTACTGGGGCTTCCATATGTGGTAGATAACTTTGAGCAACTAAAGTCTGCAATTCATAATACTGAGTATGGAAAAAACTTATTAAGTGAACTTGAAAAGGATTATAATTGGAAAGTTGTTGCAACAGCTTACAATGGAACGCGCCAAACCACTTCTAATCGCGCCATCAAGTCTATTGATGATATGGAAGGTTTGAAATTGCGTGTCCCTGAAGCAGATACCTTACTTGACTATGCAAAATACACGGGTGCTTCTCCAACACCGATGGCATTTACAGAAGTGTACACTGCCCTACAGACAAATGCTGTTGATGGACAGGAAAATCCACTGACTACTATCGACGCACAGAAGTTTTATGAAGTACAAGACTATCTTGCAATGACTAACCACGTTATCAATGATAATAATTATGTCGTTAGTACGCATACATTGGAAAAACTGCCGGAAGATTTGCAGCAGATTCTTATAGATGGTGTTAATAAGGCTGCTGAAGAACATACAAAAATGGTAAAAACACAAGAAGAAGAGCTAATTTCAAAGTTTGAAGAAGAAGGAGTTACCGTAACAAAACCAGATCTTGCACCTTTTAAAGATGCTGTTTCAGAAGCATATCCAAAGTATCTGAAAGAAATTGGAGATGGAGCAGAAGACTATTTGAAACAAATTAGGGAAGCAAAATAAAACAAATCAGGTGAATATCATGAAAAGATTTTTTGCTAACCTGGAAGAAATTATCGGAGGGTCATTATTCATTGTAATGTTAATTGTTTTGACCCTCCAGATCTTTTCAAGGCAGGTTTTAGATGCACCGTTAACATGGTCAGAAGCATTAGCTAAATTTATATTTGTTTACGTCGGTTATTTATCAGTATCATTTGGAATCAAAGAGCACAATCATGTGCTCATTGATTATTTTGTTAACAAATTTCCCAAAATTATCCGGGATACAATTTACTATGTGTTTCAGGTTCTTATTTTTATTGTGATTTCTGCTATGGGGTATTTGGGGTACGTAATGGCAGTTCGTAAGGTACCAGTAGAAATAGTTTCATTAAATATATCTTATATGTACATGTACGTTGCCTTACCGTTAATTTCTATTCTAATGCTTTATCGTTTGGTTGAAGTAAATGTTAAAAAATTTAAGAACAAAAGTGAGGTGAAATAAATGAGTGCATTAACTATACTAATCGGGTGGCTAGCGCTGTTACTATTAGGGATGCCGGTCGGGTTTACTTTAATACTTGCTGCACTCGTTTATTTTGCTACAAATGATTGGGCTTTAGCGTATTTTTCCGCTGCTAAACTGATAGACAGCATTGATACCTTCTCCCTTTTGGCGGTTCCTTTTTTTATTTTAACAGGATCATTAATGAATTCATCAGGAATTACCGAGCGTATTTTCAATTTTGCTAAATCAATTGTTGGACATTTCACAGGAGGGTTAGGCCATGTGAATATCATGGCAAGTCTTCTTTTTTCCGGAATGTCTGGGTCTGCCCTGGCAGACGCTGGCGGAATTGGTCAACTGGAGATTAAATCAATGCGTGATGAGAAATATGATGATGATTATGCAGGAGGATTAACAGCTGCTTCAGCTATTATCGGCCCAATTATCCCCCCAAGCATTCCATTAATTATCTATGGCGTTGTTTCAGATCAGTCTATCGCGTCACTGTTTTTAGCGGGTATTATCCCTGGACTTATCATGACTATTTCTTTGATGGTAGTAGCTTATGCTTTAGCGAAAAAACGAGGCTATCCCAAAGCGGAAAAGGCGCCAATGAAGATGAAATTTGTTCATTTCAGAAAGTCATTCTGGGCATTGCTGACACCCATAATTATTATTGGCGGTATTTTTTCTGGTTACTTCACACCAACTGAAGCTGCGGTAATTGCTACATTGTACGCAATGTTTTTAGGTTTTTT
Organism: Virgibacillus sp. JSM 102003; assembly: GCF_041949995.1. Taxonomy (NCBI): domain Bacteria; kingdom Bacillati; phylum Bacillota; class Bacilli; order Caryophanales; family Bacillaceae; genus Virgibacillus; species Virgibacillus sp. JSM 102003. The sequence goes on along the minus strand of NZ_JBHFQH010000003.1, from coordinate 82,266 downwards.
TGTTTATAAGGAGCTGACACCTAAAAAGTTCTTTATTAATGTTGTTGATTCGATGCGCCTGACAGGAATTGCAGTTTTAATGATTATCGGTGTTGAATTTTTCGGGCAAATGATTGCACATGAACAAATTCCTATTAAGATTGCTGATTTCTTTTTGACAATATCCGATAACCCTATCATATTGTTATTGCTGATCAACTTACTGCTAATCTTTTTGGGAACATTTATTGAGTCTCTGGCATTATTAATTCTTTTAATTCCTATATTAGTGCCGGTAATTATAAGTGCAGGTGTTGACCCTGTTCATTTTGGAATTATTGTTATTCTTAATTTGATGATCGGTATTTTAACACCTCCAATGGGGATGGCTTTGTTTGTAGTTTCAAAAGTAGGAAATATTCCAGTTCATACAATAACACGAGGAGTTATCCCGTTTTGGATTCCATTATTTGTTACACTGATAATAATCACTTTATTTCCGCAGCTTGTATTATTCTTACCTAACTTATTGAATCCTTAAAGCTGCAAATTAGGAGGAAAACGACTATTAAAGTGTTTTTCTCCTTTTTATCAGCTTTACACAACAAAACGAAGGGGTGTTTAAAATTGCCTGATAATCTATCCAACGGAAATCAAAAAAAACCTTCCATTATAATGGAACAAAATAAGCAAAGTTTTACTAAATCAGAACAAAAGATTTATACCTACATTAGTGAAAACAGGGATAAAGTAATTTATGATTCACTTACTGAATTATCCGAGGCATGCGGGGCGGCAGAGGCTACAGTATTGCGCTTTTTCCGTAAGCTTGGATTCAAAGGGTTTCAGGATTTCAAATTCTTATTGGCACAGGAGCAGGCTTTTTCATCTAATCACGACAATGATGGTACATTTATCGAAAAAATTCGTAATCACATTATACAGGCAATAAACGATTCATCCGAAATTGTTAGCATGGAAAAATTGCAGCAATGTGTAGATCTTATCGAAGAATCCCGTGATGTTGTTATATTTGGTGTCGGTTCATCTGGAATTGCTTGCCATGATATGCACAATCGATTAATGCGTATCGGCAAACATTCAGAAGTTATTACCGATCCCCACTTTCAGGTAATGCGTGCTTCGACAATGACGGATGAAACTGTTGTTATCGCAATTAGTCTATCTGGTAGTACCAAAGATATTTTTGACGCTGTAGAAATCGCTAAATCCAATGAAGCTACTGTTATTGCACTGACAAACTATGTAAAATCACCGTTGACTCGTTTATCTGACTACGAGCTTTTATCCTCTGCAAAAGAGAGTCCATTAGACAGTGGTTCTCTCGTATCAAAAATATCACAGTTATACTTAATTGATCTTATTTGTACGGGACTTACGATGAAAAATGTAGATAAAGCAAAAGGCATCAAAATGGAAATCAACAAGAATACTGCAAACAAACTATATTAAACAACTTTTTTACCAAATGACAATTAACAATCATAAATATAAACTAATTGACACTTAATTTTCATAATGCTATACTACCCGTTGAATTAAGACGAAAAGAGGCAATAGTCAACTGAGGAGATTTCAAATGAACTTTCTGGAAAAAGTAAAAAAACAACTAATCGTATCATGTCAGGCACTTGAAGATGAGCCACTACACAGCTCGTTTATTATGAGCAAAATGGCGCTTGCCGCAAAACTTGGTGGCGCGGCTGGACTTCGGGCAAATACGGTCGAGGATATCCGGGCAATTAAACAGGAAGTCGAACTTCCTATTATAGGAATTATTAAACAGAATTACGGCAATAACGGGGTATTCATTACACCAACAATTCAGGAAATAGATGCCCTCTATTATGAAGGTGTTGAAGTCATTGCATTTGATGGAACACAACGGGAAAGGCCCGATGGCAAAAGTTTTATCCAATTCTATAATGAGGTCCGATCTAAGTATCCAGATCAACTTTTCATGGCAGATGTTTCTACTATTGATGAGGGTGTTAAAGCAGCGGAAGCGGGTGTTGATATCGTTGCAGTAACTCTTGCAGGATATACTCCTTACTCACAGAAAATAAAACCACTTGATTTGGTACAGGGGCTTATAGCAAAGGTTGATATACCGGTTATTGCAGAAGGAAATTTTGACACACCTGAAAAGGCAAAAAAAGCACTTGAACTAGGTGCACATGCAGTTGTTGTGGGGAGTGCAATTACCAGACCGAAATATATTACTGAAAAATTTTCTCACGCCATTAAGAATTAATAAAAAGATACCAGGGAAGGAAGATATATATGAAAGGTATTTACACAGCTTTACTATGTTCTTTTGATGAACAGGGAAATGTTAATGAAAAGGGTCTAAGGGAAATCGTTCGTTTTAATATTGATGAACAAAAAGTTGATGGCCTTTACGTAAATGGAAGCACAGGGGAAAACTTCCTTATCACAACAGAAGCTAAAAAGCGTATTTTTGAAATTGTAAAAGATGAAGCTGGCAATCAGGTAAAATTAATTGCTCAAATTGGATCACTGAATATCGATGAGGCAGTTGATCTTGCAAAGTTTGCTACCGACCTTAAGTATGATGCTATCTCCGCAGTAACGCCATTTTATTATAAGTTTGATTTTGAAGAAATTAAAGATTACTATGAAACACTTGTTGATAGTGTTGAAAATAATTTAATTATTTATTCAATCCCAGCTTTGACTGGAGTTAACATGAGTCTTGGCCAAATTGGCGAGTTATTGAATCATGACAAAATTATCGGTGTTAAATTCACTGCACCAGACTTCTTCCTGCTGGAACGGTTACGACACGCATTTCCAAATAAATTAATTTACTCAGGATTTGATGAAATGCTGTTGCCAGCAAGTGTCCTAAATATTGATGGTGCGATTGGCAGTACGTTCAACGTAAATGGTAAACGGGCACGTGAGATTTTTGAACTGGCACAAAGTGGTTCCCTCACAGAAGCGTTAGCGGTTCAAAAAACAACAAATGACCTTATAACAGCTATTCTTGATAATGGCTTATACCAGACAATTAAAGAAATGCTTAAAGTTAAAGGTGTTGATGCTGGTTATTGTCGTAGACCGATGAAGCAGCTTTCCCCTGAAAAGATCGCTCGTGCTCAGGAAATATCCGCAAAATATATATAAATGTATAGCATAAGGGAGTTTTTGTCATGCAGTTAACTGTTATCGATATCGGTGGAACAGCAATAAAATATGGCGTGCTTAATGATGACGGTAAACTTATGTTCCATGAAAGCATGCCAACTGAAGCATTCCAAGGTGGAGATGCTCTGATGCAGAAAATATTGGACATTTGTGATCAAGTAAATGACAAATCGGATGTTTCAGGTATTGCCATAAGTTCAGCTGGACAAATCGATAACATTAATGGTGTTGTAGTACATGCAACAGATACTATTCCCGGTTATTCAGGAATGCCTGTTACGGAAATGGTTACTAAACATACAGGATTACCTGCAACAATTGAAAATGATGTTAACTGCACTGCGCTTGGTGAACATTGGAAAGGCGCAGCGGTTGGCATTGACAATTTTTTGTGCATGACAATAGGAACAGGAATCGGTGGTGCACTATTTATGAATGGTCAGTTATACACTGGTGCAAATTTTTCATCTGGGGAATTCGGCCATATCAACTTATATCAGGACGGTAAAACATGCACCTGTGGCAGTAAAGGCTGCTTTGAACGTTACGCATCAAGCGCAGCATTAACGGATCTAATTAGAAGTAAATTTGAACGATCCATTGACTTGCCAGAGTTCTTCCAGATGGTGAAACAAGAAGATTCATTGAGTGTGGAAACTTTTAAAGAATGGGTTAATGATGTTGCTACAGGGATTCAATCACTAATACACATTTTCAATCCAAAGCTGGTCGTTATTGGCGGTGGAATCACCGCTCAAGGAGACTTCCTGCTCAATGCTATCCAATCTGCAGTCAATAAAAAAGTTATGCCTAATCATCGTAATCAGCTGGAAATGAAGCTTGCCATAAATGATAATAAAGCAAATTTGTTAGGAGCAGCGAAGCATTTTTGGAATATGAATGGATACAATTACAGTTAACCTAAACATCTACAAGCGTCTTCCCTTGTGGATGTTTTTTGTATTTACTCCTCTATTAGAGCAATTTAGAATTTTCGGCGGTGCTCGGAAACAATATCAGTGGAGAGACTTCTCGCTCGAGATTGAGTGTTACTCGCTCGAGTTTGGGTGCTCCTCGCTCGAGTTTGCGCGCTGTTCGCTCGACTTTGCGTGCTCCTCGCTCGAGTTTGCGCGTTGCTCGCTCGACTTTGCGTGCTCCTCGCTCGAGTTTGCGCGTTGCTCGCTCGAGTTTCCGTGCTCCCCGCTCGAGTTTGCGCGCTACTCGCTTGAGTTTGCCCTCTTATCGTGCGACCCCCCTCGATTCCATTTAAAGACACATTCAAGACGTTTTCTTTAAATCACTACTTCGATATAATTAATTTAGTAAATATTCTAAATTTATAAACAGGAGGGATTTTCATGGAATCGCAAACGGCTAAGGATTATTCACCTAATATTGAAAGCGGTAACAAAGGTGGTGGCAAGAAGAATATATTTAAATTTTTGGGGCCGGCTCTCATCACCTCTGCATTGGTATTAGGGCCTGGTAGTTTAACGTTATCATCCACGATCGGTTCTTTATTTGGTAATCAGTTAGTATGGATTTTGATTGTGACGGTAATCTTTATGATGATTTACACAGAGATGAGTACGAGAATCGGGATTGCTTCCAAAATAAGCTTCATTCAGGTAATAAATCAAAAATGGGGTAAGTGGGGTGCCCTTCTCATCGGTATTGGTGCTTTTCTGGTTACAGCATCATTCCAAGCGGGTAATTCCATTGGAATTGGTGTAGCGGCGTCAGCAATTGTTGGCGGAGCTCCTGCATTTTGGGTTGCTGCATTTACAGTAGCTGGAGCATTACTATTATTTTCTAAAGACTTTTATAACATCCTGGAAAAGTTGATGATTGGTCTTGTTGCACTTATGTTAGTTTCTTTTCTGGTAACTGTCTTCCTGGCCAAACCATCTATTGGTTCGATAGCAGGTGGGCTTGTTCCATCGATACCTTCAGGGTCATTAGGTCTAATTATCGGTCTTACTGCAACATGTTTCTCGATAGTTGGAGCCAGTTATCAATCTTATCTTGTTCAGGAAAAAGGCTGGACTAGAGAAATTGTCAAGGATGGAATGAAGGAATCCTATTTGGGAATCTTCTTACTTGGATTCATTTCACTATTAGTTATGATTGCAGCCGCGGCTGTTTTAAAGCCAGCTGGTATACAGATTAATTCTGTTGCTGATATGGGATTAGCGTTAGAACCATTATATGGAACTTGGGCGACAACAATATTCATGTTTGGTCTTTTTGGAGCAGCATTTTCATCCTTAATGGGTAACGCGACTATTGGTGGTGCCATGATATCCGATAGTATTGGTATTGGCAGCAAGTTAAAAGACAAAAAGGTTAAGCTCGCTATTATAGCTGTTATGTTGTTCGGATCGATTATTGCAATTATTTTTGGAGGCGCTCCGCTTAATCTGATCATTTTTGCGCAAGCCATTACGATTGTGGCAGTTCCATTCATCGCAATTGCCTTGTTAGTCGTAGCAAATGATGAAGAAATCATGGGCGATTTAAAAAATACACTCTTTAAAAATATTATTGCGATTGCTGGATTAATTGTACTGCTCCTTTTAGCGTTTAATAATGTGAAAAATATCTTTCTATAAATCTAATGAGGTGATCATATGCAAACAATAGAAGAACTTGATGAAATAATGACAAAACCTTCACCCCGTTTAATTAATGATATTAAGCAAATTTCAGGTGACATTATGATCTTAGGTGTAGGCGGAAAAATGGGGCCCTCTTTAGCTAAACAGGCTAAACGAGCAATTGGTGAAGCAGGGTTAGATAAGAAGGTTATTGGTGTTTCCCGCTTCTCCTCTGGTTCATTACAAACAGAACTGGAATCACATGGCATTGAAACCATTGCAGCTGATCTCTTAAACGATAAAGATCTGGAAGCATTACCAGAAGTAAAAAATGTCATTTACATGGCCGGAAAAAAATTCGGAACGATGGGTAACGAACATCTGACATGGGCGATGAATGCCTATCTCCCAGGAAGGGTCGCCGAGAAATTCTCAGATGCTAATATGGTTATTTTTTCATCCGGGAATATCTATCCATTTGTCGATATAACAAAGGGTGGCTGCACGGAGGAAACCCCAACGAGCCCAATTGGCGAGTACGCTCAATCCTGTTTGGGCAGAGAACGTGTTTTCACTCATTTTTCTAAAAAAAATAATACGCCCATCCTCTTATACAGGCTAAATTACGCGATTGATATGCGATATGGTGTTTTACTGGAAATTGCCAAACAAGTATACCAGGATAACCCTGTAGATCTGACAACTGGTCATGTAAATGTGATCTGGCAAGGTGATGCAAACGAATTTGCCATCCGGTCATTACTTCACTGCAGCACTGACCCTGCTATTTTAAACATTACTGGGCCGGAAACGGCTTCTGTCAGGGTTATTGCGGAGGAATTTGGCAGGCATTTTGATCAGTCCGTTACATTTAAAAACGAAGAAGCGCCAAATGCTCTCCTAAATAATGCTGGAAAAGCACATAAATTATTCGGATATCCAAGTGTTCCATTACAGCAAATGATTGAATGGACGGCAACATGGCTGGAGAATGACGGTGAAGTTATTGAAAAACCAACACACTTCCAGGAAAGACAAGGAGCGTTTTAAATGGTACAACAAGCTATTAAAGATTTGCTTTTTCAAGGAACTGTTATACCAGCACATCCCCTTGCATTAAAAGAAGATAAACAGCTGGACGAACAGCGACAACGTGCATTAACCAATTATTATATCGATGCAGGCGCTGGCGGGATTGCTGTTGGAGTTCATACCACACAATTTGAAATCCGGGATCCGCAGTTTAACCTTTTTGAAAAGGTGTTAAAACTTGCAGCAGACGAAGTGGACAAACGAGATTCAAATCGACCTTTTATTAAAATTGCTGGAATCTGCGGCGCGACTGAGCAGGCAATTGGCGAAGCGCAGATTGCAACGAATTTAGGATACGACTTCGGGCTGCTCAGTTTCGGTGGACTTAATCATTTATCAGAAGAAGAACTGCTGGAGCATTCGAAACAAGTTGCTGAAGTAATACCTATTTTCGGATTTTACCTGCAGCCAGCGGTAGGCGGAAGAACATTGAGCTTTGAGTTCTGGAAAGAGTTTGCTGAAATACCAAATGTTCATGCGATTAAGATGGCACCATTTGATCGCTATAAAACGCTTGATGTTGTCAGAGCAGTTTGCCATTCCAGTAGAAGTGACGAGATTGCGCTTTATACCGGGAATGACGACAATATAGTTATTGATTTACTAACGGCTTATGAGGTTGAAGCTAATGGTGAAAAAATTAAAAAAGAAATTGTAGGTGGTCTGTTAGGGCACTGGGCTGTTTGGACGGAAAAGGCCGTAGAACAATTCAATCAGATTAAGCAATCACTTCGGGAAAATGGTGATGTTGCGAAGTTTTTCCCATTGTCCAATCAGGTTACCGATGCAAATGCTGCCTTTTTTGATGCAGCAAATGGTTTTAAAGGATGTATTGCGGGCATCAACGAAGTATTAGCACGACAAGGCTTATTACAGGGTAACTGGTGCTTACTTGATAAAGAAAAACTTAGTCCAGGCCAGTCGGAAGCAATTGATCGCATCTATCAAGAGTACCCTCACCTGCACGATGATGAATTTGTAAAAGAAAACCTCGACAAATGGCTTTGACTTCCTATAAAACTTAGATAAAATTAAGATAGATTATGGAAACACTTCATTAGATGTCGTGTTTCCTCCTTTTTCCTATTTAGGAGGTGCTTATGAATGATTAAAATTGGAATAATTGGACCTACATGGATTAATGAACGGATTAAACAATCAATTAAACGGTTCCCAAATTTTACCCCAATCTATAAAACTTCCGATAACATTTATGATGCACCGATTTTTACTGAGGAGCTTCAAGCAAAATGTGATGTGCTGCTATATTCAGGATTTATACCTTACTCCATTTCCAAGGAACAAATTCCTGTAAATGTTCCTGCTCATTTTATTCCCATTAAGGGTGCTTCTTTGTATCGCGCTTTTTATAAACTTCAAAAGAACCTTAAAAACTTTTCTACCATTTCCATTGATACATTATCCCAACATGAAATCAGCCATCTCAACTATGAATTGGATGAGTCAATAACAAGTACCCATTATGATTCTAGATTATCATTGGCAAAAACAGATGAAATCATCGCCTTCCATGAATTAGAACATAAACAAAACAGAGCAGAATGCGCTTTAACAGGGTTAAAAATTGTTTCAGAGGCTTTAACCGAAAAAGGTATCCCCAATGAGTGGCTTGTACCGACAGAAGAAGATATCATCGTAACACTGGAGCGAGCACTTCTGGCAACGGAACAACGAAAAAAGCTGGAATCACAAATTGTATTTGGCATCGTACATATTGAAAATTTTGATCAGCTAAAACGCCAGGTCTCTTCAGAACAGCACATCCAACGGCTTTATTTAGATGCCCAAACTACAATTCTGGACTTTGTGGAAACTCTGGAAGGTTACTTAACTGCTCTAAATGGAAATGAATTTATGTTTGTAACGACAAGAGGAACGTTTGAACGAGTAACACAAGGATACAAATACTTCCCACTGATAGCAGACATGAAAAAACAGCAGCACTTGCGGATTTCAGTAGGTATTGGATTTGGACTCTCTGCAAATGGAGCGGGTAATCACGCACGTATGGCACTCACCCAAGCAATCGATTTTGGAGGAGAAAAGTGCTTTATCGTAAAAGAAGATCGTAGTGTGATCGGTCCAATTGAAAACGAGGCACATCTCACCTATCCACTTAATATTACAGATGAAAAACTACTCGAAAAGACACAGGATACATCCATATCACCCTACTATTTGAGAAAAGTTATTTCTATCCTATCCAGGCAGAAAGTTGATACCTTTACTGCTCAGGAATTAGCTTCATCCTTAGGTGTCACAACAAGAAGTGCACACCGCATTTTGCTCTCCTGGCTGGATTCCAACATCGTGAAAATTGTCGGGATAGAAAAACTGCAATCAAAAGGTCGACCAAGACAAGTATATAAAATGCTTTTGAAAGGAGATTAAAGATGAAACTAAACATAGGTATGGTCGGATTGGATACGTCTCATGTCGAGATATTTACGACGCTGCTGCATGAACAAACGTATCATTTTGGAAGTGCAAAAGTCACGATTGGATGCCCATGCCCCTCTCCGGATTTAGACTTAAGTACAAACCGTGTACAAGATTACACCGCTAAATTACAAGATAACTATAATGTCTCGATTACCGACTCTGTTGAAGAGGTAGCAGAGAAAGCTGATGCCATCATGATTACAGCAGTAGATGGGAGAAAACATTTAGACCTATTTAAACGAATAGCACCCTACGGTAAGCCTGTATTTATTGATAAGCCACTGGCAATGTCAGAAAAAGATGCCAGGACAATTTTTACACTAAGCGAACAGCACAACGCTCCAGTCATGAGCTCGTCTTCCTTACGCTATGCACACTCACTTCAAAATCAACTAGCCCAAACATCCGAACAACCTGAAGGCGTTTATCTGTCAGGACCGCTTCCTTTCATCGAAAAAATGCCTTTCTATTACTGGTATGGCATCCATATGATTGAAATGCTGTTCACCATTATGGGTGTAGATTATCAGCAGCTAAATGTACAAGGAAATAAAAGTTACGATGTAATAACTGCAGAATACGAAGACGGGCGCTTTGGCGTAATTCGAGGTAATCATAACTGGCATAGCAACTTTGAAGCCATACTTCATTATAAGGATCACACCGTTCATTTACCTGTTTATCAGGATGAAAAGCCCTACTATGCTTGTTTGCTAGAGCAGGTCGTAGCGTTTTTTGAGACTGGAGTTAGCCCGGTTCCTGAAGAGGAAGCAGTTGCGATAATGAGGTTTATTGAGGAAGCGAATGGGAGAAGGGGGTAGAGATTTTAGGCAGTTGGTAAAAACTATTATTCTTGGAATAGGTCTGTTGCGCGAGTTTCGGTGCGTTTCGCTCGAGTTTGAAGGTGGCTCGCTCGAGTTTGGGGCTTGATCGCTCGAGTTTGCAAGTTCCTCGCTCGAGTTTGTGGGTTGCTCGCTCGAGTTTGAGGCGCGCTCGCTCGAGTTTGCACGCTCCTCGCTCGAGTTTTGGTGCTACTCGCCCGAGTTGAGAGCCGGTACGCTCTATACCAACACCTGCTTAACAAAAAACAGACTCACCTAAGCGAGCCTGTCTTGATCAAACGTTTAATCAACTAACTATAAACCTACTCCACCACGGTTATTTCTCAAATCCCTCTTCATTATTCTGGTGCCATTCCCATGCGTGGGACACCATTGCTTCTAATTCCTGATATTGTGGCGTCCAGCCCAGTTCGCGCTTTGCCTTGTCAGATGAAGCAATTAATACTGCCGGGTCACCTTTACGACGGGGAGCTAACCTGGCATCGATGGTTTTTCCAGTTACTTGTTTACATGTTTCAACAACTTGGTTCACCGAAAATCCTTTACCATTCCCAAGATTATACACATCGCTAGCTGCACCTTCCTGAAGTTTCGTTACTGCAAGATAATGTGCCTGCGCTAAGTCCATGACGTGTATGTAATCACGGACACAAGTGCCATCTTCTGTATCGTAATCATCGCCGAATATTTTTATCGATTCTCTTTTCCCTAGAGCAGCCTGCAGAACGATTGGAATCAAATGTGTTTCCGGATCGTGATCCTCACCAATTCTGCCTGATGGATCTGCACCTGCCGCGTTAAAGTAACGCAGACATACCGACTTCAGCCCGTATGCCCAGAGACAGCGAACTAAATTAACTAAGCAAACCAACTATCCAGTCTGTTATACTTATGAAAATCTTTGCAAGAGAGCTAAAAAACTTCACAAATATATTTACTTCTTCACTATCTTTATTGGGTGTCTCCTTTTCTTGTGTATCTTCCTTTTCTGAAGTAGTTTCGATATTTTTACTAATATCTTTATTATTCTCATCCGTTTGGGTAGCCTCAGTAGTCTTATCTTTTACGTCCTTTTCATCTAGTCCTTTGTTAGGGACATCTACTGAGTCATATTGGTTTTCAGTTGCTGTTCCACCTGTCCCTCTTTCTTCATTAGATTGATTTGTCGAGCCAGGCCTGGAAACAACTAGTTCCTTTTTCGCAGGCTGTTTATTCACTTTCTTTGTGGAAGGGTTTTTTCCCCCATGTTCTATTTGTTTGACTGGTTGTTCTTCAGAAGTTTCATCTTTATCTTGTGTATCCGACACAGCAACTTCTTCACTTCTATCAGTCTCTTCTTTTATTCTCACAATTGCTTCAGTTTTTACAGTTTGTGTAACACCTTTCGATAGATTACCAAAACGGTCTTCAGTATGAACCGTAACAGTATATGCTGTATCTGGGTCTAGCCCTTTGAAAGTGTATGTAGCTTTTTCTCCCAAATTAATAGATTTTATGAACTTATTATTTAAATATACAGTTGTCATCTGGAAGTCCTCTTCAGAAGGATTCGACCAACTAACAGTGGCCGCATCAGTTGATATTTCTCGTGCTTGAAGATTTGTTACTTCTCCCGGGGCTTTCACATCTGGATTAAAATTAACAAAACCGTGACCATAAAATGGATCACGTCCCGGTTCCCCCAAATCTTGGACATAATTAATTAACTCATTCCTGAGTTCAGTTGAATTCAACTCAGGTTTCTTTTTCTTTAATAGTGCAAGTATACCAGTTACATGCGGAGAAGCTTGGGATGTACCGTGAGCTTTGCCATAAGATTCATTTAAATAAGTGCTAACTATATTCACGCCTGGGGCAGAAAATTCTACCTCAGGCCCTGTTGAAGAAAAAGAGGTGATATTAAATTGTTCATTTACCGCGGATACACCGATAACATTTTCATATTTAGCAGGATAATTCACAGAATTATTTGTTCCGCCATTACCACTAGCGGCAACGATCAAAATACCTGCTTTATATGCTTTATTTATAACATCTTGTAATGCTGAACTATTATCGTCGGTACCTAAAGATAGATTGATAATGTCCATATTATTTTGAATAGACCATTCGATTCCTTCGATCAGGTCTGCTAAAGTTCCTTCGCCATTCTTATCCAACGCCTTAACGGCAAATAGATTAGCATCTGGTGCAATTCCAACTGTTCCAGTATCATTACGTTCTGAACCTATGATTCCCGCCACGTGCGTACCATGTCCATTATCATCCGTCCACTCCTGTATAGAATCGACAGTTGAAAATCCTCCTGAAACCTTTAAGTCTGGATGAGGAGAAATACCAGTATCAATGACAGCTATATTTACTTCTTTACCAGTGAATCCCTCTTCCCATGCAGAAAGCCCACTGGTTGACTCGATATTCCATCGTTCTGTTTCAGCTAAATTTATTTGAGTAACTTCCTCAATATTTTGGCTATCTTTAGACAATTTAATTGGAACATTTTTTTCTATGTAGGATATATTTGAGTTTTTCTTCAGGATATCTAGATCACTTTGATCAATTGATACCGCAACCGCAGATATATGGTGAAACTCATAATCTACATGACTACTCTTTTCGAAAATCAACTGTTTCCCTATAGTGTTCTCATAGCCAATTATAACGTCCTTTTCAGTGCTTTCCATCCCATAGGAATGCACTGGATTATATGAAACAATTAATAATATAGAAAATACGAGTAGTAGTACTTTATATTGATTTGGCAATATTTGAATCTCCCTTAATTTCTTTTATTCCAATTAATAAATTTTACCAGTTAGGGCGAGGTTTGTCTCTAGGTCTTTTGTCGAAATATCAGACTCACGGCTTCATTTTGAGTATTGTTTTATCTTTAATAATCCAACTCAAAAGTAGTTTCATATGTATATAGATAATCTGTGCTTCCCCCATGTTATACTGAAATAATTCCTCAATCTCATCCTGATCCCTTCAAAAGTTTTATTTAGAACCTGAATATACTTCCCCTTTAATTACTAGAGTTTCTGAAGCCAAAAAGTGCCGTACTCTTCTCCGTGTAACGGATTACGTTGAGGTTGCACAATATGGCACCCATAAAGATTACACAGTGGTTCCCATAGTCCACTGCGCAATTTTATTGTTTATAAGGTTAACATCTTTTCTTAATTATGGTACAAGTTTGTTTATAAACGGAATTTTGTTCATGACCCTAACAGCAGTATAACTTATAATTAAAACTATTATAATTGATACTGGAACACCTATAATTGGATGAAAAAATTCAGTGTATCTTATTTTAAACCCTATTAATTTTTTCATTTCATCAGAGCCTATTATTATCATTACAAGTGGATGTATTAGGTAAACTCCGAAGCTGGAAATGGACAAAGCGGTCATAGACTTCATAAATATACCCTTTTTTTTGAAAATACTATCCCAATCGATGTTTTTTACAGAAACAAAGATCGCAATACTAGCTAAAACATTGTTAGGAGATAAATATTCATAAAAGTAAGGGGCAAAATTACCACTATATTCTGTTTCTAAATAAGTTCCTATAATAGTTACAATAACTCCAAATAAACCTCCAGCATATATAATTTTCCTTAAACGTTTTGTTAGTTCAATATTATGTAAATAGTAGCCTAATAGAAAATAACCCAGATACCCACTGAAATATTGTAGTTGAATTCCAACATTAACTGATAAAAAATGATTGCTTAGGGTAAATAAAGAACTTGTTATGAACCATACAATCAAGTAATATTCTATCAATTTCCAATCACTATGAGCAGTTAGAACTCTAATTAACGGAGTAATTAAATATAATCCTACAATCATATATAAAAACCATAAATGAAAAGATACATTTCCACCTATCATATCTCTTATTATATCTGGAAGGTAGATACCACCCAAGGTACTTTTGTATTCCCAAAATGTATAGATTAAAACCCATCCAATAAAGGGAATGATAATTTTTGAAGCCCTTTTTCTCATGAAAATCTTTAGGGGCTCCTTCTTGTTGTTATTTAACAGAAGCATGCCACTAACCATTACAAAAACGGGAACAGACCATCGAACTGCTCCTTCCAAAATATTCCCTACCAACCAATATGGTAAATTGTCGGTCTGTGCTAAAAGTGGAGCTGCAGTGTGGATGGTAATAACACCGATAATAGCAATACTTCTTAATATATTGACATAACTAATCATGATAGTAACTCCTTTTACTATTTATAATATACTAAAGCAATATACCAAATATTATCTCTATTTACAATATCAATTTTAGTTAACATCTATATGTAGTAAGATTATTAAAAAAATAACATCAGACATTCTAATTTATGATTAAGTCATTACTGCATAGTTTCCGTAGTTCATTTATCTTATGAATTTGCTTTTATTCAGATCCAAAACCATAAATAGATTTTTAATTCTCTCATGGTCTTTTAAGTGTAATAGTCGATGAACAAATTCGTGTAGCACAGTTAAATTTAAGTACGTGTAATATCTTGAGAGATGATACGGGTTTTTATGTCGACAGTGCCAATCATGTTTTCCAAGCTCAATACTGATATGGAATATTTACCAGATTGGGCTACTTATGCGGTAATCGTTATTCTCAATCGTTCTATTGAAAATAAAGTTTTTAATGACATGAGCTAAAACATTTTTATCAATTGCTTTAAGATTATGGTGTATTATGCCTCTTCCTTTTACCGTATAATTATAAAACCTTGAGAGAAACATAGATTTGTTATGTGCTTTTGGGCAATGAATAGATAAAAATACCATATTCTTTATTCTATAAAGTCTTGATTTACAGTCTCTATAACGTATTTGTAATGAGATAGTCACATCAGAGAATGTTGCTTCTTTTCTAAAGTACCTTAATCGATTATATAACGTCTTGTCTAAATGCATGGTTAACTCTCTTAAATGTTTCATAATTTCAGTCGCTACTGCGTAATAATTCTGAATCCCGTTACAATAGTATTATAATGCCAGACTGTTTCAATACATGGTTTCATCTAGAATGCTTTTATAGATTGCTTAATCTTTATAAGTGCATTGGGCATTGCTTTCTTCGTCATATTGGATTTGTCTACATAACCAAGCCGAGTTTCTACTACGTTTATTTTCTACATAATTGATGAAACCTTCATCCTCGATCAGTTGCGGCAACACTTCCTAATACCTGGGATTGAGTTAAATCTGTATAATCTAAAAAATGTTCTAAAATTTTCCGGGGCTGAAACGACAGCCTAAATTTCAATTCCTCGGCGTTGGGGTATTTTGGTTTGATTTTCATTACATCATATATCCGTTTTTTCCAAATTTGTGTAGGTTAATTTATGTGAAAATGTAATGCAATTTACAGACTAACACTGGCTATTGTTGTCTACATTATTATGTGCAAATTGTACTACATAGTATACCGCTTATTAAAGATAAAAGTCCTATATTCCAACAAAAAATGACCAACAAATTTGATCATTTTAGTTTACATTTTAATGTTTATGATAGGGAGACGGAACCCGTTAGTATTAAGATACCCCGTTTTTAAAGTAGACTTGAGTGATCAACGAAGGTATCAAGAGTTTCTTATCAAACCTACTTGAACTCAGCAAATTCTCTAGAAACCAACACATTTCACAGGGTTTGAATAAGATTCCTAATTTTTGTTAAAAAATTATTCTGTGTTAATATAAAATAATACTTTTGGTTTTATATGGAGGGTCTAAAATGAAAAAAATAATTACCTATGGAACATTTGACTTAATTCATGCAGGCCACATTAGCTTATTAAGACGCGCAAAAGAATTAGGCGACCATCTTATAGTTGGTATATCAACAGATGACTTTAATAATATAAAGAATAAAAAGGCTTACCATACCTTTGAAGACCGCAAGATAATACTAGAAGCAATCCGTTATGTAGATATGGTTATACCCGAATATACGTGGAAGCAAAAATTCGAAGATATTAAAAAATATGAAGTTGATGTTTTCGTTATGGGTGATGACTGGAAAAGTAAGTTTGATTCTTTAAAGAATCTTTGTGAAGTTGTTTACCTTCCACGGACAGAAGGAATTTCTACTTCAGAAATAAAAAAAGGGATATCTCGAGTAGATAAGTAATTTATCACATCCAGATATCCCTCTTTCGATAAAACTAGTAAAGAATCGTTAGTTCCCTTTCACCAAAAACCAATCATTTTTTAAATTCTCACGATTATAGTAAAAGCGTTGTTTATCTTCATGCCTAATTACTTTTCCACCAGATGCTTCAATAATAGCTTGTCCAGCTCCTGTATCCCATTCCATTGTTGGTGCATAACGCGGGTAGTAATCCGCTCTACCTTCTGCCACTAAACAGAATTTAAGCGAACTCCCTGCTGAGACTACATCTACTTCATGATCGCCACGTAAACCCTCAATAAATTCTTCAGTTTCTGCTGACATATGAGAGCGGCTTGCAACGACTTTAATTACATCAGTATCATTAACTTCTGGCAAACGAATACTTTCAGAAACTAACGCTTCATCATCAGTGATCTCCTTTTTAGATGCATTTTCCAATTTAAAAGCACCTACGCCTTCACGGCCAAAATAAAATGTATCCAGGACAGGTGCATAGATTACTCCCAATGTTGGATACTTTCCATCAATCAGTGCAATATTCACCGTAAATTCACCATTTTTCTTAATGAATTCCTTAGTTCCATCCAGTGGATCCACTAGGAAAAATTGAGTCCAATCTTTACGTTCCTCATAAGGGATATCCGTACCTTCTTCACTTAGAACGGGAATATTTGTGTACTCAGTTTGCAAGCCTTTCATAATAGCCTGATGTGAACGTTGGTCAGCCTGCGTTAGTGGTGAATCGTCTTCCTTCGTTTCAACTTCAATATCTTTTTCATATACATCTAATATTTCGTGCCCTGCTTCCAATGAAATTTCAAGCAACTTTGTTAGACTTACATCAGCCATTATTCAAGGTATCCTTTCTCTTTTAGGTAATCTACAATTTCTTGCACAGATTCCTCAAGAGTTAATTTATCGGTATCAATGGTTACTTCAGGATTCTTTGGCTCTTCATATGGCGCATCAATTCCAGTAAATCCTTTGATCTCTCCAGCGCGTGCTTTTTTGTACAAGCCTTTTGGATCACGTGCTTCACACGTTTCGACACTAGCGTCAACAAATACTTCAATAAATTCGCCATCTTCTACAAGTTCACGCACTTCATCGCGATCCTCACGATATGGTGAAATAAATGCAGACAATGTAAACAAACCTGCATCAACCATTAATTTCGAAACTTCCCCAATACGGCGAATGTTTTCTTTACGATCTTCTGGGCTAAATCCTAAGTTTTTATTTAGGCCATGACGAACGTTATCTCCATCTAAGCGATAGGTACGCACCCCTTGAGAATAAAGTTCTCTTTCCAATTCAACAGATACCGTTGATTTTCCAGAACCAGATAGACCCGTAAACCATATTACTGCGCTTTTATGATTGTTCAATTCCCGTCTAGCTGATTTAGTTACCTTTGAATCGTGCCATACAATGTTTTCTGATTTTGCCATGTTATTTTTCCTCCTAAAACCATACATTATAAATTATTGAAACAGATGTGACCATTACTAAAATACTAAGCGGTGTACCGACTTTTATATAATCTTTAAACGTATAACCACCGGGACCAAACACAATAAGATTGGTCTGATAGCCAATGGGTGTAATGAAGCTTGCTGAAGCAGCGATCGCAACTGTTACCGCAAATCCAACTGGGTCTACATCAAGCTGGGATGCAAGTTCCAAGACAATCGGAATCATCAAAACCGCTGCTGCGGTGTTCGTAATTAATTCTGTAAACAGATTTGTCAAAAAGTAAACCATAAATAAGATAACTAGTAAACCTAATGGCTCACCAAAGCTGACCAGCCCATTCGCAAGCCATTTAGCCAGTCCTGTTTCTGTCATTGCGGCTCCTATTCCGAGTGCACTTGCTATTAATAACAATACGTCAAACTGAACATATTGTTTCGCCTCCCCTGGGGTAAGAATTTTAGTACCCAGTAGTATAAGAACAGCTAATGCCATCGCCTTAAACATCGTAAACACACCAGCTGTGACCAATGCAATCATTACGACTAATAGAGCAATGGAAAACCAGCCTTTTGCCGGATTCTGTTTAAGTGATTTTGGTGTATCTAATGAAGATACCACATAAAAATCATTAGATTGAAAATGTTTTTCCAAAAAGTCTGCACCAGCTAGCAACAGTAAGGTATCCCCTGGCCGTAAGACAATTTCCCCGACCTTACTTTTAATCCGTTCATTGTTACGGTGAACCGCGATAACGCCAGCATCATATTTTGAACGAAACTGGGCTTCTTTAATAGACCTTGATGTTAAAGAGGACTGGTGGGACACAACAACCTCGATCAAACTGGAAGTACCATTTTTCAGATCATCTAATCCAATGTTTGTTCCTGTCTCAAGTGTCAGACCTTTAATTTTTTCAAGATCGGCAATCGTGGATATCAGTCCAGTAAATATTAGTCGGTCGTATTTTTTAATTATAGTGGTCGATTTAACTGGTGAAATATGTTCTTTTTGACGGATTATTTCAACCAGGTACAGACCTTTCAGGTCCCGGAGTCCCGCATCCTTTACGCTCTTGCCAACATATTGAAAGGCTTCCGTTACATGCATTTCAGCAATATATTCTTTTGAATCTTCTTTTACTCGCTGACTGAATCCTTTATTGTCTGGAAGTAATCTATGACCAATTGTAAATAAATAAATAAGACCAACAACCGTAATTGGGATACCAACAACTGCTAGACTAAACAGCGAAAATCCATTAAGGTCTTCATCAACCAGCATCCCATGAACTACTAGATTAGTAGAGGTGCCGATTAATGTAATCGTTCCGCCTAAAATAGTGACATATGATAATGGAATCAGAAACTTGGATGGGGCAATTTCACGATCCTCACACCACTTTTTAATGATTGGCGTAAATGTTACCACAATCGGTGTGTTGTTCAGAAAAGCTGAAAATAATGAAGTAGGAAGAAAGAATCGTAACATGGATCCGGTTTGGGTCTTGCTGTTCTTCAGCCAATTTTCCATCATCTGATCTATCAGTCCGCTTTTTTGAACAGCACCAGCAACAATAAATAGAAGTGCTATCGTAAGCATCCCTTCATTGGAAAAACCACTTAATGCCTCGTTTGGAGTTAAGATGCCACATATTAATAATATAACCAATACTGAAAAAACAACCATGTCAGGCCGAGCTACTTCAAGAAGTAACCCTGCCAGCATGGCTATTATCATAATCAAAACAAAAATCATATTAAATGACATGGGAGCAAGTCCCCTTTTTAGTTTTGTTGCATCCCTTTAATAAGAATGTCAGCAACTTCTGGACGTGAAAATTCTTTTGGAGGGCGTTCCCCATTGCGTAACTTTTCGCGTACTTTTGTTCCACTTAAGTGTACATGGTATTCCTTACCATGTGGACAAGTTTTTGCTGTACCCATATTCCCACATTCGGTACAGAAGAAAGCATGCTCGAATTTAAATATTTGGATACCCAACTCATCTTCAAACTGAGAAATAAATTCCTGCGCTTCGTACGTTCCATAATAGTCGCCCACACCAGCATGGTCACGGCCGACAATAAAGTGTGTACACCCAAAGTTTTTACGCACAATCGCATGCAATACAGATTCTTTTGGCCCAGCATAGCGCATTGCAGCTGGATAAATCGCAAGACGTGTACGTTCAGCTGGGTAATAATGCTTTAGAATCGCCTGATAGCTTTCCATACGGATGTCTGCTGGAATGTCATCTGACTTTGTTTCCCCTACTAATGGATTTAACAGTAATCCATCAACAGCTTCCAATGCACACTTTTGAATGTACTCATGTGCACGGTGAACTGGGTTACGCGTTTGGAATCCAACAACAGTTTTCCAGCCTAAGTCCTCAAACATTTGACGTGTTTCGTTTGGATCCATATAAAATTCGTTAAACACGCCATGATCAGGACGGTTCAATAACGTAATTGGTCCAGCTAAGTATACATCTCCACGTTCATAAAGTTTTTTAACACCTGGATGTGCTTCCTCCGTAGTTCCATAGACATTTTGCGCCTCAAGCTCTTGATCATAGGTATATTTTTCTTCTAGTTTAATTGTTCCATAAATAATTCCATCTTCACCTTTAAGTGCAATTTCCTCACCAATTTTATACTGTTCAGCTTCATTCTCTGTAACAGACAGTGTGATGGGTACTGTCCACACTGTGCCATCAGCTAGATGATTATTGTTTACCACACTCTCATAATCAGCTTGTCCCATGAAGCCAGTAAGTGGACTGAAACCACCGATACCGATTAGTTCTATATCAGATATTACCCAAGGATTTGCTTGGATATTTTTTAGTGATTCAGCTTTAGACAGTGCTAGTGCTTTTTCTTGAGCATCTAATTCACGGTTCACAAGTGTACCGCCATGTGGTTGATTCGACATTTAATTACCTCCAAAAATCTGTTTTCATACACTTTTGTATTATATCATTGTTATTAGACATTTTCTATCGAAAAAAAATTAGGTGAAATAAATTATGTAGTAAGAGCAGAAATTCCCAAAACATTAAAATCAGTTAAGGAAAGTTCCTTTTCAATTTTAGAACTGCCTGAAATTAAACGACAGTAAATAATACCGATATATCCTATTTTGTCTTTACGAGTCTTCTTTTCAATATTCGTTTTTAAAAATTTATTTGTACCAACAGATATACCATATTTTGAAACCTTTTCCGCATTCAATCGTCTAATATACATGGACTTATTTTCCACTTGAGATATTATTATAATAACAATGTAATATAAAAGAAATTTACTATTAAGCTTATTCATAGTAAAATAAAGAATAGTTTTTCGTTAAGCGATTATAAACTTTTTAGACCTTGATTAAGAATATCATTGAATGCTATGTTTTGCTTTCCTAATAACCATATATTATATGTAAATCACGAACAAGAAGGGAATTTTTTCATGTCTGAAAAGTCAAGAATAATAAGGAGAAAAAAGAAGCGTAAACTCCGTAAAAGAGCTTATTTTATACTTATACCTGCCATAGTCGCGTTTATTGGTTTATCTTATTCAGCATATTTATACGTAAAAGCTGAATCGGTTTTATCTGGTTCCTACCAGGAGGGTGACAAAGAAAAATCGGATTTGCGTGAAGAAAAAGTGGATCCGAGCAAAGATAATGTGTCAATCTTAATTGCTGGTGTTGATGCTAGCGATGTGCGCAGTAATTCAGGTAGCGCCAGAACCGACACACTAATGCTGGCGACATTAAACAAGGAAGAAAAAAGTGTGAAGATGCTTAGTATCCCTCGTGATTCATACGTGTATATACCTGAAGTTGGTTACAAAACAAAAATCAATCATGCACATGCATATGGCGGTATGCCTGCAACAATTGAAACGGTTGAAAATCTAATAGATATTCCAGTCGATTATTATGCAAAGCTCAACTTTGAAGCGTTTATTGATGTTGTAAATGCAGTGAATGGTATAACCGTTGATGTACCGTATGAATTATATGAACAGAACTCTGATGATGTTGATGGTGCAATCCATCTTCTGCCGGGGGAACAGCAACTGAATGGTGAAGAGGCACTGGCGCTTGCCAGAACCAGGAAGTATGATAATGACATTGAACGCGGTAAACGTCAACAGGAAATAATAAAATCCGTTGTTAGTAAAGCATTATCTATGGGATCTATTTTAAAATATGACGATATCATCGATGCTGTGGGTAAAAATATGACTACAAACATGACTTTCGATGAGATGAAAAGTTTTATCTCATACGGAACAGGTAGTGGTAGTCTAGACTTTGAAACGTACACTTTGAAAGGACACAATTACCAGCCAAATGGTACGTACTACTGGCAGCTGGATGAAGTTGCTCTTAATGAAACAAAGCAAATGTTAAAACAGCATTTGGAGCTCGAAGGTACAGCGACTGCATCCGATTCAAATAAGACAGTGACAACAACTACTAGTGGGAAATCTAATTCATAATAATGCCAGTAATGTGCATAATTTAGGTAAAGAAATTATCGAACTCCTATTTTATCAAAACTAGACAACAACTAACCCTAAATTTAGGGTTAGTTGTCATTTTTTATAGTTTACAACAATTGAATAACCCATTTCGATGTAGATGTTATCCAATCTTATACATAAAGGAATCCTTCCATTTTCCATTTGAATTTTTATTTTGAAACTTCTCATAACGAATACGACTGATCAGAACAATTGTCAACTAAACTCTCCCAAAATACCACAAACCAATCAAATCTAAATAAGACATGACAAATATAAAACACACATAAATTGTTAAACAATTCATAGTGTGTTTTATGATACCTTATTTATAGACAGGTATTTCCAAATATAGTTTACTTATCCCAAGTGATTGATACAAATCATACATTGTCTCCACCTGCTTGGAAGCCCATCCGATGTCAGTGGCATATTGGTGTGTTGCATATCCAAACTTGTCCATTGCTTTAGGGTTCCAACGCATTTCATATAATGTGTTTTGAACTGTACCTGCATCATTTTCACCCTTTATATAATTGTTTCCAATAAATGCTGCGCCTTCTATAATTGCTGTCTCAGGTGTAAACCAACCTTCCTCATAAGCTTTTTTGGCACCACATGATATTGCACAACCATCATATGCCCCTATTCCATACATGTTATAAACGGTTCTTCCATTATAACTGACTCCCTGTGCAAGTGGTGATCCCCCATTTCCTGTCTCATGTACTGCATGAGACATCAAATATACTTCATTGACACCATACTTCTCACCAGCATCAATAAATGCTGCACCTTCACCTTCCAATGTTCCTTTTCCACTCAAATAAGAATTTAAAAGGCTGACAGATGTATCAGTTGTTCTGGAAAGATTAAGAAACTGGAACTTCAGTTTCGTGTCATTAATAAAGTTGGACGGGTCCATTTGTTCAATGGTGTCATTTTTTGTTGCATTCCGCCATGCACCATAACTTATTTTATGCCACGTACTACCTTTTTCAGTAATATTTAATGAACTTCCCTCTGCAACAGTATCATAAATGTGTGTGTTAGTTCCTTTGTCGGCACGTATATTGACATCATCGGTCGTCCTTGCTATCTCACCATTCGGATTTGCTAAAGATGAATGGACATATAATGTATTACCATCATATTCAATTTTATACCAATTTGTACTTCCCGCGTGTTCGTCACCTTTTACATTACCCAGAATAATAATAGGGGTACCACTGTTAACTTGGGTAGAAATATTATCACCAAAATGTGGTGCGTTTCGCAAATTAACCTCATCCCCAGTTATATAAGCAGTATCTACAAATTCTATTAAGTTACTACGGACATACGCAGGTTCGTTCCGATATTTGTCTGTCTGCGGAGGTGTTAATAACTTACGCTGCATATTCCATGCATCTTCTAAAGATATATCATATTCGGTATAAGATTTTCCATCCTCTACTGCTGGGGCATAAACATGTCCTTCTCTTCCGCCTATCTCAACAAGCATCCATTTACCATTTTGTTCTACATAATTAAAAGTTTGCCCTTTAAAGATTTTAGCAAAAGAATCTAATGACCCACTGCTGTTGTCATATACTGTCAAATTAGAAAGGGCTTCACCATATTTAGTATGATTTAACTCACCATCTGTCCAATTTGATTCGTTTGCAGAATTTGCTGGCTTAGTTGCGTCTTTCCAGATGTAAACGTATTTACCAACATATTTTATTTCATGCCAATTTCCCGTACTTCCTACGCGTTTAAAAACCTCACCTTTTTGTAGTTTTCCTACATTTACTTTACTTCCTGAACTACTATCAACTATTGATACATTATCCTGTATTACCTCAAAGTATTGATCGCCTGCACTAAATGATCGCTCTACTGCTGGGGCATATACATATCCTTCTCTTCCTCCTACCTCAACTATCATCCAATTACCTTTTTGTTTTACATATTTAAATGTTTGCCCCTCATCAATCATCGCAAAAGAATCTAATGAACCACTACTGTTGTCATATACTGTAAGATCGGTAAGTGCTTTGGCATCCATTGTATGATTTGAACCGTTCGTCCAGTTAGCTTCTTGACCACGTCT
Source organism: Virgibacillus sp. JSM 102003 (assembly GCF_041949995.1). Taxonomy (NCBI): domain Bacteria; kingdom Bacillati; phylum Bacillota; class Bacilli; order Caryophanales; family Bacillaceae; genus Virgibacillus; species Virgibacillus sp. JSM 102003. Next base: position 57,834 of record NZ_JBHFQH010000003.1, on the reverse strand, counting down.
TGCTGGTTTGGTTGCGTCTTTCCAGATGTAAACGTATTTATCAGCATATTTTATTTCATGCCAATTTCCCGTACTTCCTACGCGTTTAAAGACCTCACCTTTTTGTAGTTTTCCTACATTTAATTTACTACCTGAACTACTATCAACTATTGATACATTACCCTGTATTACCTCAAAATACTGATCGCTTGTATTAAATGTTCTCTTTACTGCTGGGGCATAAACATATCCTTCTCTTCCACCTATCTCAACTATCATCCAATTTCCTGCTTGCCTTACATATTTAAATGTTTGCCCTTCATCAATCATCGCAAAAGAATCTAATGAACCATTGCTGTTGTCATATACTGGAAGATCAGTAAGTGCTTCGGCATCCATTGTATGATTTGAACCGTTCGTCCAGTTAGTTTCTTCACCACGGCTTGCTGGTTTGGTTGCGTCTTTCCAGATGTAAACGTATTTATCAGCATATTTTATTACATGCCAATTTCCCGTACTTCCTACGCGTTTAAAGACCTCACCTTTTTGTAGTTTTCCTACATTTACTTTACTTCCTGAACTACTATCAACAATTGCTACGTTGTCTTGGGTCACTTTAAAGTATTCATCATTCGAAGAAAAGTTTAAGTTCGCCTCTAAAGTATTTAACGTTTTTGTTGTTAAGTCTTTATTTTGTTGATTTCTTTGCTTATCATTTAACTGTGAATCTTTATCAGTGGTGAATTTTTCCTCTTCTTTTTGTTTTATGCTCTCGTCTGTATCTGTATTAGTTGAGGAAGATTCCTTTTTAGCTGTATCTTGTTGTTCTTCTTCTGTAGTATCCTGTTCTTGAGTTTTGTCTTGTGGCTTTAATAGATTGTCAGATTCATTATCTTTAACCTGTTCGAAAGATTCAGCATTATCAACCTTAACATAAAAACTATTAAGGCCAATTCGCAATTCTATACGTTGCTCATCAGAGGAAATTATCGAAACCTTTTGATTTGCTTTTATCTCACCAATAAAATTATTTAACTCTGGATCTAGAAATATCTTAATATCTTTTTTGGTAGTATAGTATTTAAAATTCTCTAAATCTTGCACACTAAAAGATTTAGTATTTGTATTATCTACCTCTATAACTTCCTTGGTGTTGTCCTGAGGAAGTGTGAAATAGGCATACCCCAGACCCCATTGCAAAATCATTGTATTTTCATTTTTCTTTGATGTATAGATAACCGTGTCAGGATTAAGCGTTCCTACTTTACCAAATTCTTCTTTAAAAACAGCTATTTGTTCTTTGACTAATGTTTTTTTGAAAACTACCTCTTCTTTTTCATTAAAAATATTTTCTGTCGCGCCAACTACATTGGGAGAAAATAAAATTAAAGCTAACAGAAGTAAAAAAAGACCACTAATCAAAGACCCTTGCTTTTTCCTATTTTGCAAACCTAGCAATTTATAAATCACTCCTATGATGTATTTTTATTCTGCAATTACTCTATCAATGAAAAGAAATTGCTATTACCATTCTATAGGATTAATGAAAAATAATCCATATCTTAATCGTAAAAAATATATTAAATAAATTTACTTGTACAGTAAGTAGTTGTTTTTACATTGTAGTCTTTAGTATAAATATTCAATGAGATGTTATGATTAAAATAAACTCCTATGAGTCTATCCTAAACTGGATATGCCCTTTTCATGTCCAGGTACACTGTGGTGAATAGAACTTGTTCGCCATCTTTGTACTTGTATACCAAATTAACGCGGTAAATCGATAGAAAACTCAGATAAAAACAGGCCGCCGAGACATTTTCGACAGCCTGTTTATAATAGATTATTTTGAGTTTCTATATTTGATTTCCTGCAACACCTATTAACGAAACACCTGCAACAATAAGTAAAACACCTATTATTTTGAATGTGGTTAAAGGCTCATCAAATACAAAAAAGGCACCAAAAACAGCCAGAACATATGCTATGCTCTGTAGAGGATAAGCAATACTCAATGGTACTCTTGTAAGAATATACAGCCACAAAATAGTTGCCAACCCATACATCACTAGCCCACTAAAGATGAAGGGGTTAAAAAACATTTTAATGATACTTCCAACACTAGCGAAACTAGGTGGTGTGTGCTGCAATCCAAACTTCCACAAAAATTGACCTGAAACAAGAATAATTGTGTTGGTAAGTATTAATGCAGCATTTAAAAAGCTCATAAGATTATTCCTCTCTGCTATTTTTTTTGTTTAATTCATGGTTAATATAAGCTATTTCTTGTGCAAGTGTTTTAATTTTTTCTTGATGACTAGATAATAACCTTGTTTGATAAATTAAAATATTTACTACTATTAAAAAGGCAAACATAAAGACAAGCGTTGGCATATACGAAATTCCCACAAGTGATGCAAAATTATTCAATAGAGGAAGAAATGCCGCAATTAAGATTCCACCGCCTGCAATCATAATCCAGAAAAAAGCCTGTTGATCTTGTAATTTTTTCTTACTTGTATAAAAGACAACCTGTAAGAAAAAGATAATGGCTGCCGTCAAACTAATAATTTGAACCATATTATAACTGCCTCCTAAAGGACTCTACGAATTAGTGAGAAAAAGGATACCTTTATCATGTAGTAAATGGATTTAACAGGAGTGATTGAAGATGTCCCCCCCTGACGATTGTTCATTTCTACTTTAATTTCTTTAACACTAAACTTTTTCTTTGCTAAATCAACCAATACCTCAACCTCGGGGTAGTCTACTGGATAATAGTTTGCAAATTCTTTTATAATTTCTTTATTAATTATACGATATCCAGAAGTTGGGTCTGTAATTTTATTACCTGTTAGAAAAAGTATTAAATAGTAAAAATAATAGATACCAACTCGTCGTACACTACTTCCTTTATATTGACTTTTTTCAACAAACCTTGAACCTATGATCATGTCTTGATTGCCCAATTGTATTGCATCCACCAACATTTGCAAATCATTCGGATCATGTTGACCATCCGCATCTAATTGTATAGCGTACTTGTACCCCTTTTTTCTAGCATAGCGAAAACCTGTCTGCATCGCTCCACCTATACCAAGGTTAACTGGTAAATTTATATAAGGAAGTTCATTATGATGTAAAATTGCCTCTGTCGAATCTTTTGAACCATCATTTATTACAATATAATCATAATCATTATAGTTCCTTAATTTTGTAACGGTTTGAAAAATAGATTTTTCCTCATTATAGGCAGGAATTATAACTAATACATCACTCATACTATTCTTTCCTTTCGGTGACTACTATGATATACGGCTGAGTTTATAACAAAAAAAATTATACTAGTAATTTTAGCGAAAATCAATACAGGGTCATCATTTGTATAGAGACTATTCGGAAGTTGTTTATACAATTCCCTATTTTTTACGCTATTACAGTTTCTCTATATTATAACTTTCGCCCGTTATTTTACTGTACTGTTGCAGATTTCAAACTATCTGGCTAAAGTATCATGATCCTAAGAAACCACTTTTACCTGCCATAATCAGCTTACCTTGGATCTCCTTCTTTCTTACATCTAATCATACGGACTAATTCACACTTTGCTATCATTTATTACAAAAAGATGGTAAAATTGTCTTTGATTTAATTGACGGAAGGAGATTCACATGAATTTACAGCATATCTTACCTACTTTTAATAAGAAGCATATCCCAATTATTCTAATTATAATTTTTTCTTTATGTCTGCATTTATTATTCTTAATCGTTAACCCTGCAGACCCAACCCCTAGGGATGCTGGAAAATATGAAAAAATGGCTTTTCAAATCATAAATGAAAGTATTTATGGTTATAATTCAGAAAAACCAAATGCTTATGTAACACCTTCACATCCTTTTTATTTGGTAGTGGTATTTAAAATATCGGAGTGGGTTAACCTTAATCACGAAACTCTAACTCAGATTGTTAATATGGTGTTAAGCATCGGAACTATACTTCTTGCATATTTAATTCCGAAAAGGCTTTTTAAAAAAGAGTTGATAGCACTGCTTTCTGCCCTTTTATTAGCAACTTATATTAGTCCACTCCATTATTTCAGGACTTTTTTAACCGAAACTCCAGCGACTTTTATGTTTTACCTTTCTATTTTTATCTTTATAATAGCACTAGAGAAAAAAAAATATCGCTGGCACATTTTATTTGGAATTCTGGCTTCTCTGATGATTATGTGGCGTTCATCCCCCGCCCCTTTGTTGTTATTTGCAGCCATAATTGTTTTTATTAAAGTTGGATTTAAGCAGGCAATTCAAATTGGTCTTCTCTGGTGTATAGGGCCACTATTGATTATTCTGCCATGGGTTATTCGGAACTTTGGTATATATGGAAAAGCACATGTTTTTTCAAACCATGCTGGTAATCCGATGTTAGCTGGGACAAACCCTTATTACCTTGAGGATTTCCAAAAAGACATTATGTCGGTTGTAAGAGAACGAGATATCCCGCAAAAAGAATATGCCATAATGAGAATTAAAGAGGGCTTCAAGACTCAATTTGAACTTTACTTTTCTTGGTTCACTCTCGGTAAAACAATGTGGTTATTCAATAGTCCTGCAAATATTTCTACTTATAATAGTGTTATTGACCCTGCTATTCGTAAGCTGATGTATATTCATCACTTCTTTATAGTGTTGGGTGGTTTTTTAACTGGCTTCTTAGCATTGAAACACAAGCGGGCGCTATGTATCTTTCTAGTTCTACTTGGCTATATTGCGATATCAAATATGTTCCTACCAACAACAAGATATGGCTTTGTAGCAATTCCATTACTTTGCATCTTAGTTAGTTACGGCGTTGTAACCTTTATTGAATTCTTGTTGGGATTAATTAAAAGAAAAAAGGTTACCCCAACCTCCTAAGTATGATGATATTAGAAAGCTGAGTTAGTACTTAATTAAAACTAATACGGGACTTCTTAGGTAGATCAATAAAGAGTTTATGTATTTATTATATAATTCAAATCGGATTTACTAGTTTGTACCGTTTTTTAATGTAATCAAGATTGAATATTCTTCTGTAATCAGTAGTTTAGTTTTTAATTACTCTTTCTCCATAACTAATAAAGCATCATGTTTCAACATACTTCTTTTAAATATTATTGTGTATAGAAAAGGCCAGACTTCACTGAAAAGAATAATTATTTAAGAACTAAAAAATTTAGCAAAAAAAGTAGCTGGGACAAAACCCCCAGCTGTAAATAAAAAAAAGTGTGGTACCCACCATTATAAAATGGTGAAGATACCACGCTTTTTTTATTTTAATATTGTTACTTTTAGTAAACAATAAGGATACCTTCTGAAAATTAAAGTAACAACACAATAACTATCGAAGGTATCCTTATGTTTTAAAATTATAAATGAATCAAGTCGCTTTGCTGCTAGATTGGAAATAAAAAAAGCGAAGGAAGTAACGAATCAGAAAAATTTATTATAACGAAAAATGGGAACACCAAGGAATATCAGCCTCTTTTTATGATTTATATATTTATAGGATTTCTAATCTATTTTCTTCTTTTACCTTAATCATTACTCAAACATTCTCATGTATATATCTTTTTTTCTACGGTAATTTTTAAATAAAGCCCATAGCAGTGTTTCTTCCCGATTAATTTGCTTAAACAAATATTGATAGCGATTCGTTTGATTTGATAGTAATTGCCTATGTTTTACTACTTCACTTCCACTTAACTCCAGGAACACTTCTACAGCTGTTGGATTAGCACTAGATACTAAATTCGACTTATATTTATTTAGGATTAAAAAACCATCAAATGCAATTGTTTGTGAAATAAACTCATCTATTGCTTCTCGTTTATATTTTATAGTACTGCTAACATCAACTACACAATTAATATAATTCGGTGGAATTGCACAATTAATTTCATACATACGTACGAGATAGTCGTTGTAGTTATTTTTTTTTAATACATCCGCTAAAATATTCGCCGTTGCAGTATGATCCGGATGTGCATCAACAAAAAGTGGAGAATAAATAAGATCAGGTTTTACTTCATTGATAATTCCCAACATTATATCCTGTGATTCATGATTACTTATTACATGACCATCTGATAATCCCATGTAATGAACTTGTTTAACTCCTAATATTTCCTTAACATTTTCAATCTCTTGCTTCCGTGCCTTTATTAACTCATCCTTACTAAGATCACTAACACTACTAGAACCGTCTGTTATAAATACGCAATGAACTTCTGAACCTTCGTTTGCATGACTACGAATTGTCCCACCAGGACCAATGGTTTCATCATCCATATGTGGTGCTAGCACCAGTACCTTTTTTACATCACCAGTGTTAGATAGACGTTTCCTCCCTTTGTAATGCCACTTTAAAACAAGTGATGTTAAAGGTACACTCAAAGGTCTAATGATTTTTAACATTAAATCTTTCAATTTCATGAATATTGCTCCTTTATAACTGAGTTTTTTCTATTTAGTTTCATGTTAAAAAATGGGTATGATCTTTTGGGATGCCCTAATTCAGTCTATTCCAGAATTCGTATAGTAAACAAAACATTTGGTAATACAGCTTTTCCCTTTAGCCTTTCCAAACAATCCCTTCATCACACACATTACCTAAAATACTATACCTTTTTGAATAGAAGCTATTGCCATTAATAGAGTCAAATTCTTACCATTATTATTGATGCTTCTCTAACTATAATTTTCATATCTTAAAACACTTATTTACATCTTTAATTATACTATTTACAAAAAGGTCAAAAGTCAAGATGAGTTTAGATTGAGCTTTTATTAGATCTAATTTTATCATCAAGTACACTCTAACTTGTAAAGACTCTAATCCGTGTTCTATAGAACTTTCCAATTAATGTTTTGGGATTAATTTATTTTATTTTTCCTGGAAGGTGATTATCATTATGATAAGGATTGACACGTTATAAATTCCAGTGAAATAGTTTTCCTATAAATCCTTTGATAAGGTGATAAGTCCATTATGTATCAAATCAATAATTATAATTGTATAATAGAAAACAATATAGATGTAAACATTAGAGAGTATACTTTTAAATAATACGAATTTATAATACCGATAGTACAGGCGAGGCTAATCCCTATCTCTTCCGTATTGACCAAAAATGAAATGAAAAAAATGACCAATGTGGTTGATAAAGTCTGTCTATCAAAAGTGATAGACAGACTTGGCCACATAATGCTCGATTCTATTCGAATAAAGGCTATAGATTTCGAAGTTCCCTAACGAAGTAAATTTTATTAAATGGATAGTTGTGGCCATATAATAACTTAAGCCTTTTTTAATTTAAGCGTCACAAAAACATTATCTATACGATAATAAAATATTTATTCATTTATAGACAATAAAATATAAATAGATTACACTTACAAATGTCATTTATAAAATTAACCACGAGGTGCAGCAAATGTTATTAAAGTTTAATCATAATCACTTTTTTAAATTACTATCAATATTTATTGTCATACAGCCTATCTTAGACATACTTACTTTTTTATCACTCAGGCATACTAATTTTAGTATTACAATCGGAATTGTAATTAGAGTTCTATTTTTATCGATTTCTATTGGATTTATTATTTTTGGACATAAAACACAACTTAAAAAATATATTATAATATATCTAACAGTTCTTTTTAGTGTAATGGGAATTAGCAACGGTTTAAATTATTTTTTTAAACCAAATTTCCTTATCTTTGAAGAACTTCAGTTTACGACAAAAGCACTTTACTACTCAGTTATGTTTTGTTCAATTTTACTGGCCATTCAATCTAAATCAAACTCAGAGTATATAATGAAACATATGATAAAATTAATTACTATATCAATGAGTATATTCGCAACCACCTTTTTAATTTCAATATTAACAAACACTTCCACCCCAACCTATAAGTTTGGAAAAGAAGGATTTTCTGGTTGGTTTTTTGCAGGAAACGAAATAAGTGCCATTGTTGCTATATGTTTTCCACTAGTATTCATTTATTTTCTAAAAAATACACTTTCCTTAAAAAATATAAAGCATTGGTTACCTGCACTATTATTAGCGATTACGGGAATATTCATTGGGACAAAAGTAAGCTTTCTAGCAATTATAGTAACAATAACTTTAATTACAAGCTTCAATCTGTGTTTATGGGCTCTTAAAATAAGTAAGACTGGTATTAAAAACGTGTACTCCAAGCATCTTCGTTTAAGTGGCATATTTGTTATCATTTTAATATTTTTAATACCATTTTCACCTGGATTTAATAATATTCAAGGGGATTATACTAATATTAGTGAGACAATAGATGAAAATGACAATGATTCTAAAAAAGAAGATGGCAAAAAACAAACACCTAGGCAAGATGAATCAAACACAAAAAAAGGTTCAACAAGTATTATCTCGGAATCAGGCCTAGTAAGAACGTTACTTAGCTCAAGAAACGTTTACTTTGAGAGCATTCTTTTGGATTACTCAGCATCAAACACACTACAAAAGTTTTTTGGAATAGGTTATGCAGGTTATTATGAAGATGAAGAAGATTCAAAGATGATTGAAATGGATTTTTTTGATTTGTTTTTTTCATTTGGAATAATTGGTAGTGTATTAATACTATTACCGTTATTCATCACATTCTATAACGTCTTTAAAGAAATATTTTATAACACAAAAACTTTTCTCACTATAGAAAACTTGCTACTTTTATTATCCACTGGATTAGGAATGGGGATTTCCTTTGTTGCTGGACATGTATTATTTGCACCTGCAGTGAGCATCTACTTAACGATCTCATTAGTATTATTATTGAATAATACATCTTTTTCAATTAAAAATAAGAATTAAATACACAGCAGTCCATTAATTACCTGACGTTCTACAATGTTAATTTTATTTAAAGCTTTGTATTATAACACAATTGATTTACTAATATTCGTTAATAAGCTAAATTTATACTGCACATCTATATCATATTGAAAAACACTTTATGTTATATAGATTGCCCTACTATAAATATAGGGTTATAATATTTATCGGAAGAAGTTAAAATTATCAGTAAATGTATTTTTATGATCTTATACTGGAGGAACTTAATATGATAAACATTTTAAGAAAGATATACCACACACCTAGGATAATTAAAAATTATAGACTAAATAAAATATCAAATATAAATTATTCGCCAATATTCGTGTTAGGAAACCAAAAAAGTGGAACCTCAGCGATAGGAGCATTATTGGGAGAGCTCACAAATAAACCAACCACAATTGATCTTGAAGGGTTATATGAACCAGTACAAAGCAAACTACACCGTAACGAAGTCTCTTTTGAAACCTTTTTGGAAAAAAATAAATATGATTTTTCAAATGAAATAATAAAAGAACCTTCATTGACTTTTTTATATGATGATATCAAACGAATTTTCAATACCAATAAAAATGTGTTTATTGTTAGGGACCCAAGAGATAACATTAGAAGCATTTTAAACAGAGTCGATTTACCTGGTGATGAAGAAAATATAAAGGAATCCCACCCACAAAAATGGAAAAATGCGCCTATAAATTGGAAAAGAGTTATTGACAGTAGGTGGTTAGGTACTTCAGGTGAAAACTATATCGAATGGATGTCTTATAGATGGTTAAAGTGTTTAGATATTTATGAACAAAATTCTGATGATTTTATTTTAATAAGATATGAAGATTTTATAAAAAATAAAAAAGAAGCTATAGAAAATCTTGCTGAAGAACTTTCTTTGAATATTGTCAATGATATTTCAGATAAAGTCAATATACAGTTCCAACCACCTGGTAATAGAAAAACAAATCAAAAGGAATTTTTTGGTAAAAGGAACTTACTGCGAGTAGAGACTATATGTAATACTAAAATGCAAAAATATGGATATGATAATTTATGGTACTAAAATATGGAGTAAGTTGGTACATAAACCACCTCTTACTCCAATCTATATAATTCCTAGATGCTTAAAAACCTTTTTTGTCTTATGAAATATGAAATGTCCCGAGAGATACGCTGTATCGATTGGAATTATACCAAATGACATTGTCCTTACGAACATTTCTTATCATATTCCCTGCGTAGTTCCCCTATATAGAGTCGTACCGTACTTTCAGCTACTCGCAGCTTCTAATACTTCTCCATAAGCCAATCAAATACTTGGGTAGCTGTCAGGTCAGGGTGTTCACGTAACCAGGAGAGAATCAGTTCTTGATAGTCATCCAACTTCTTCTTTCTAGTCTTTGCTTGTGTGACTCATTCCACCATATCCTGGGAATTACGTTTTAAGTAACGGTATACAGTTACCCTGGATATACCAAGTTTTTCAGCCACCTTTACCTTACTTAATCTTTTAATATCCATATACATTTCCCACTTATCCACCTTTTTGCCTCCATCACTGTTGTAGTCTATCAAACTACCTTTAAGCAGTGATGGTTCTTTTAATTTTATGACTATTTTCGCGCCGGAAAGCTTTTATATGGCTGCCCTCGGGCATCCATATAAAAGCTGCACTAACATCTGGCAATGTGTTAACTTTTATTTGGCGGAAACTGTATACTTTAGTTTATCAGTCACATTGACTCTCGTAACCTATAATAGTAAGCGTCAAATAATCCCGATCTGTTTTCAGATGGGAATTATTTGACGCTTACTAAGAGAATGAGGAATTAAATATTGATGAACTTGTTCGGTGGGGTATAGAGATAATTAATACGGAATTAGTAAATAAAAAATCGGTATGAAATATAACCAGGTATTGGAATCTAATATTCCAATACCTGGTTATATTTGAAGGGTAAAAAAACTACAGCTCTCAAAAATAATACCTGTAGGACTTCTATCTATTTGCGGTAAATATATTGGCAATGGATGGTAATTTCCGTTTGCAATTGGTGGTAAATAACATGTCAAGGGTGGTAAATTCTTATGGCAGTATTCATACTTAAACAACAGCTTATCAATTAAAAGAAGAGTATCGTTTATGGTTTGAACCGGAGAAACACTTGGCTCCCAACAGTTTACAGGAAATTAAGGAACTGTTTATATCAGTATTATGATCTTATTAGGTCTTCAGGTACGGCGGGATTTGAAAAGACAATAGAAACCTTTCAAAATTGGCAGAAAAAGATTATGAAATAGTTTTGGAATTTGCCTACATAATGGGTATGTAGAGGGCATTAATAACCAAACGAAAGTAACTAAGTGGAACGCATTTAGTTTAAATCAATTTGATCGGTTTCCGGTTAAAGGTCTTATTACATCATCAATATAAAGGTATAAATGTTCGAATCGCATAAATTAGGAGTGAGCCAAGTGCTCACCCCAACATTAGAATCAAATATTAATACATATCTCTTTATAATTTTGTATGGCAAAAATCCATTTTTATTTATTTTGATAAAATCCACCTAGAAACAACATAAGTAAATGGTATTGGTAATAGAAGTGAAATAATTGGAGCTATAAATTTATTCATAGAAAGAATGTCAACGATCACAAATATAGATATAGATGATACCAGATAATTTATTACATACGTCATAGGAAATTGAAAGAATTTTTTCCAAGTTGGTTTAACTTTATAGGTATAATAACAATTTAAATAAAAAGAACCAATTAAACTAATTGAAAATCCAGCGGTATGACTAATTAAGTATCCTATATCGAGGGACATTAACAATAAATAAATTAGATAATAGTTAAATGTATTTATGCAGCCTACTATCCCAAATCTAATAAACGAATGATATTTATAAAATAATTTAATTATTTGTTTCCTCATTTTTCTTCTCTTACTCCCGCAATTCTTGTTTTGATTCTATATTTGTTTCTTCAGTAATGTACTTTGGTCTTCTTTTTACCTCATAGTAAATTCGACCAACATATTCACCTATTATTCCTATTGAAATTAATTGGACTCCTCCCAACATTAAGATTGCTGAAATTAAAGTGAAATAGCCAGGCTCATCTATACCAAACATCGTAATTTTGATAAATGAATAACCAGTATAACAAACACTAAGTATGGTAACTAACACTCCTAGATATATAAGCATTCGTAACGGGGAACTGTTAAAAGATATAACTCCTTCCACTGCATAGCTTAATAAATCCCTAAAATTCCATTTACTTTCTCCAGATAACCTTTCTTTGTTTTCATATTCAATAACCTTTTTCTTAAAACCTATCCAAGAAAAAATCCCTTTTGAAAAACGATTATACTCAGGCATCTGTAAGATTGACTGTACTGCTTTACGACTCAGTAATCTAAAATCCCCTACACCATCAGTTAGTTCTACATCAATTACATTATTTACTACTTTATAGTATAATTTCGTTATCCATTTTCTTGAAAAATTTTCTTTCGTTCTATTTCTTCTTGCAATAATTTGATCGTAATCAAGTTCATATTGTCGAATCATTTCCTTAATTAACGAGGGTGGATGTTGTAGATCTGCATCCATAATAACAACCAAATCCCCCTTTGATTTTTCAAGACCAGCCAAAATACCAGATTCTTTTCCAAAGTTTCTAGAAAAAGATAAATATTTAACATTAGTGTCTTGTTGAGATAAAGATTTAATGACACTTATAGTATCATCCTGACTTCCGTCATCAATAAAAATAATTTCAAAACAATATCGCTTTGTTACGTAAATTTCTTCCAACACTTTATTAACTTCATTATAGGTACCCTTTAGATGGGATCCTTCATTATAGCATGGAATAACTACTGACAACAATTTCATAAAAACACCTACTATTTCATTCTATTATTCTTGTACTCAGAATATGGAATTGCTTTTATTTCTATTTCATTAGTATTATCAAACATTTTCAGCATTTTTCTTCTTGGTGAAGACAGCCAATGAAATTGAGGATAGGGTAGCTCAGTTAATCGTACAGTTTCCATATTGTTGTTTAAAGCCCTTTCTAACTTCTCCATTCTTTCTCTGTCTGCCTCTCCATTTAGAAACAGGATCAGACCGAAAGCTATCATTATAACAGTATTAACTATAAATAATCCCTTTTTTATCGAACATTTCAAAGACCATTTATACTGATTTATATAAACCAATAACTCTAATGAAAATAACACCATGAATGTATAAGCACCAAAAGCAGTTCTCGGACCATATGGAGTAATAAATACAAACGGTATAGTTAATAGTACTATTCCAGACAAATAGTAAAATAATCGTATTTTAGTTTTATTCTCTTTTACAAAAACTAATACAGTTGAAATTATTGTTAAAAAGAATAATAAAGTAAATATAACCTCAAAATCAACTGTATATGAACCTAAATATTGGTTTCCTAATATATCTTTTAAAACCAGTAAGAATAAATTAAAACTTACAAAAATAAATAGACTTAATGTCTTCAGGATATTATTAACCCATTTAGTTGTTTTTGTTCTTAACAAGAAAATTATAAGTAGAACTGAAATGAAGGAGATTATTAAATTATTTTCAATGAATAATATTTGATACATTCCTTCTTTATATGATGTGTAGAATCTCTCAAAAAGTCCAATATTTTCTTTGATTGACCTATATTTATCACCACCCTGCAATACATTTAAATAAGCACTGTTTGTAAACATGATCACACTTCCTAAAATAGAAGATATGAAGTAAGCCCAATGTACACTATATTGTCTTTTGTGCTTGTAATATGTATATATTATAACTAAGCCACCGGTAAAAACAGAAAACAAAGTTACATGTTCAACAAATAACTGAGATACTATTCCTAGTGGTATAAATAAGTAAGTTAAATGTTTTTTGTATATTGGTACTTCGTCATCTAGTATATTTTTAACTATTGATAAGTATATTAAAAGAAAAACGATAGGTGGAATATAGTTTACGTACCCTGCAACCCACCCAAACGTTTGTGCATAGATTTTAATTGGGACTAACATGAACAAAGGGAAGGCTACTAAAGATATAATCGTTTTATTATCGGAATCTATTAGTTTTCCTGTATAAACCACTAGTAATGTTGAAAATGACGCCAAAACTAATATTCGAACCCATTCAAGTCTTGTAACAATAATTTCTAAAGTATTACTAACATATCTTCCATTATAATCTTTATAAAAGTTCATGAGTAATTCGGTACCTGCATTTGAACCCCACATCCAATCATCGTGAGTGAGAGGTGTGTTATAGCTAATAAAACAAAAAAAGAAAAATAACAACCCAAAGTAACTCATTGACATACTATCGCGAAATTTGTACCATCTTTTCTCCATCATATATCCTCACTTCAATATTTATCCAAAATATATTTTACTTACCTTTTACAATTTATCATAAACAGAGAGACATTGAAATATAAATCTTTTAGTAATATATTTAAGTATAATTACAGACAAAATTTGTTTTATAATTAACTACTGATTGAAAGTTATTAAGTTCTAAAAAGCAAGTAGTATTAACTTAACTTTACAGGAACAGCCTTACTTTTTAAAAATATACTCTTATAGGAAAATAGTCCATTCCACTTCAGGATTTTTTATTATAGGTAAATGATAAGCACACCACCCTTTTAAACATGGCTTTATATATCAAAGAATCTGTATAACGTTGAGTTAATCCTGTGAAGCTGAAGTATCAAATGAAGTTGAAATGATGATCCATTTAACAAAATAATGCTCAAGATTCGATAGAATTGTACAAATTATTCAAGATCGATATCATGAATTGACAATACAAGGGAACTCACAGATCTATAAGCGAAGAGATAATATTAGAATTATTTTAAAACAGAGTCTATTTACCTGGTGATGAAAAACATATAAAGGAAGCTCAGCCACAGGGATAGAACTATATGAATGGTGTCTTATAGATAGTAAAAATGTATAAATATTTATGAACAATTTTTGGTAAAAAGATTTACAACAAATAGAGAGACTATATGCTATACCAAAGTGCTAAAATATGGCTTTTGATAATTTATAGCTTTAAATCAATAACATTGGGGTTATGGCTATACATGACTCTTCCCCTCGTTCCTTACTCCTAACATGAAAACCCTAGTTGAATTAATTACCCTGTTTTGTTGTAGACATTTCTCGTCTAGTACAAGCTATATATAGGGTGTTGACTAGGATTGCTTGCCAATAAACAGATAGACAATATTCAACCGGTTCTATAGGCAGGTTTTAAAGCTTTTGATCGGCGTTGACCACGCTGTTTTCTACGTTTAATGTAATTGCCTTAACAATAGGTTTTTCGGCAGTCGGAACAGATGTAACCTCGGCTTCAACTAGAATGGAGAGCAAGCCATAGTCGGTCTTTCCTCTGTGAAGCCCAAATGTGCAATGTTGACTTAGATGAAATTCTTCCTCGTTCCATGTTCATTTTTACTTCCAACACCACTTTTTCCATCTCAAGCTTTTCATTACAAGCTCTATTATTTCATGCTGCAATAAATACTGTACTAGGTCTAATTTTATCAATAGTAAGCTGTGTAAATCTATATTAAGAATAGCTTGCTATTTCTATTTTTCAAAATTTTTTCTTAAAAGATTCAGTGAGAATTCTTTTTAAATTTCTTGGGTGAAAATCTATTAAGCAAAACTGTTAATGCTTTTATTCTTAACAATACGGCTATTACAAAGTATGTAACACAACCAATAACAACAATTATAATTATTAGTACGGTATTCCCCATCACACCAAACAACTGCTTGCTCCACAGAACTACGGCAGACATTAACAAGGTAGCAATTGTAACCTTTAGGAATTCAGTTCCAACAAATTTTAAATTTATTCCACCTACTAACTTAATAAAAATGAGAAAACACGTTCCTACATAAAATAGAGCCATAACAGATGAAGCTAAGGGGATTCCTTTATATCCAATCCATAGCGTAAATACATAATTTAGTATGATATTCAAAATAATGGCAAAAATACCTGTTAGCATTATTAAGTGACCTTTTTTTAAAGTATAAAATCCTTTATTAACTATGTTGTGAAGACTAAAGAATAAGACTGACCCAAAGTAAAAATAGGCAACCTCACTTGTAGACATAGTAGCAGCTGATCCAAAGGCTCCTCGTTGATAAAGCATTTCAACAATATTCGGCATTAATAGCATCAACCCCATTATAGAAGGCAAGACAATTAAAAACATCATGACTAATCCTTTTTCGACTCCCTTTTTAAATAAGTCATTGTCATTCTTAGCATGAGCCTTTGATATTATAGGGAATATAATTGTCCCAATTGTAACTCCAAATATAGCCTGAGGGAAATGGACAAGATTTTTAGCATAGTTTATATACGTAACTACACCTTCCTCAAAATAACTAGCAAAGATGTTGTCAACAGTTAAATTGATCTGTCCAACTGCCACAGTTAAACCTACTGGAACAAATATTATGGAAAACTTTTTTATTTCAAGCCAGTCAAAGTTCTTCCTAACTTTCATCACTTTCTTAGGTATTACTAAAACCAGTTTAAAAAATAACGAAATAACCGTTCCAATTAGATATCCGCCTGCCAAGGAATAGGCGCCAAACTCATCTGCAAAAAGAACAGCTCCAAGAATGGTAGACACTACAACAATTATTTGGGAAACCATTGATAGTGAAAATTTATTTACTGAATCGAAGAAAGCTTCAAGTACAGCATTCATTCCCACAAAAATAATGGAGGAGAATAGAATAACTGATACCCAGATAGCAATTTCTTTTGCATGAGGATTAAATTCAGGATACAAAATTGGTATATAAAACCTTGCTAATAAAGTCCCCGCGATGGAAAGAATTATACTTATAAGCACAGTCCCATTAAATACTTGCCCTAAATGTTCACTCCCTCTGTTCTCCTCTAAATTTTGGATATAACTTGGTACTAATGCATTTTTCATACCTGTTGTTAAAAATAGGATAATCATATTAGGGATAATAAATGCAGCTAAATAAGCATCAGCTATATAGCTATCTCCAAAATAGTAAGCGATAACCATATCACGTACTAATCCGGACATTTTTAAAATTATAGTTGCAAACAAAAACAGTATACTAGCTAACCCCAGTTTAGATTTCAAATTAAATACCTCTTTCAAACTTTGTTAATATGTGTTAAACATAATGATAGCATACCCTAATCTGCACTTGACGGCATATTACCTTATATCTAGCAGATTCAAGCCAAACTAACGATAACATGTATCTTTATAACGAATCATATATAAATACTATTACTGTTAATCACACCGTCAACATAAAATTAATTAAAAACTAAAGGATGTTGTTATTTAATCTTTGAAAATTCATTGTAACATTATTATGGCCTACCTTTAAGATATTACCAAGATAGTTATTGGAAGATTACATTCAAAAAGTTTGAACGAAAATTATATTGGTAGCTATTAGAAAAAGCTCAAACAGTTTCTTAAAGACAAGTCACTTCTTTTAATTAATTAAACTTTGGGAGGACTTTTATAAACTTTTACAATTTTAATAGGTTTATACATCACTTTGTTTAGCTGTGAGAATGAAAAAGCTTATTGTAAATATTCATATAAAGAGAAAAATCGAATTAAACATAATTAGAGTTCTATTTTATCGATAATAACTATATAAAACTTGGAATAAGTAAAAGAGAGTTTTCCTTCATTAAATAAGACTTCCAGAATGATATAAATAAGATTTTCTACAAAAAGTATTCAAGTCCTATAGTTTCCAATTCTTCTCAACATTCTTCTCTCACTTTAATTTTTCTAACGTTATATCATTATATTTCTTCTAACGAAGTTACAATCAAACACAAAAGAAAGACCTTAGTCTTCAATCAAAAGACTAAGGAACATTATAATTCGTCTTTCACGTTATCGGGGATGAAAAAACTAAGAATCGGACGATATTTCCTGCCTATTAAACCAGTAATCTCAACCATTAATTCTATTACTAAGGTTAAGACAACTAAAACTGTAATTGAAACCCAAAGTGTGGATTTCGTAAATATAATTGCCGCTATCCCAAACAAAGCACTCATGGCATATATAATCAGGACAGAGGTTCGATGACTATACCCCAATTTTAATAAACAATGATGCAAGTGAAATTTATCTGGTGCAGTTATAGGTTTGTTTTGAATAATTCTTCTTATCATCGCAAAAAATGTATCTGAAATCGGTACACCCAAGATAATAATTGGAATAATGATAGAGAATACAGTTACGTTCTTAAAACCCAGTATTGCCAGCACACTAATCATAAATCCTAAAAATAATGACCCGGTATCTCCAAGAAATATTTTTGCAGGATAGAAATTATACAGAAGAAATCCTACTGTACTTCCCAATAATATTAAACCGGCAAAAATTGAAAAAGTGTTCCCCATCGAAATTGCCAATCCTGATATAGTCAGCAATGCTATTGCTGAAACACCTGATGCCAACCCATCAAGACCATCAATAAGGTTAATTGCATTCGATACACCAACAATCCACAAGATTGTAAGTGGTATACTCCACATACCGAATTCTAATGTTGCATCAAATGGTAGATTGATAAATTCAATTTGTACTCCAGTACTAATTACTACTGCTGCAAGAATCTGTCCTGCAAATTTGACCTTTGCAGATAATTCGATTATATCATCAAGTAATCCTACTATCACGATAATTGTTCCGCCTATTACCAGATACCACACGTATTCACTATTTGACTGAAAGAAAATCAGCCAACCCATAAAAGTGATATAAATAGATAATCCGCCAAGTCGGGGCATAACCTTACTGTGAACTTTGCGCTGATTCGGTTTATCAATTGCACCAATTTTAATTGCTAGCTTCTTAACTACAGGTGTTAAAATAACAGTAGTAACAAAGCTTACTATTAAGGCGATGTACTCCATTTACGCCCCTCCTTATCAATGATCCTTTGTTTACAAGTTTTATTGTACACCAAAATATTAGACGAAGGAAAACACTAAAAAGTTTCTATATTTATATATAAAATTATTTTCCCATTCAGAATTTATAGTACATAGATAATTTTATATTTATTATTAAATAAGTCAAGAACAAATTAATTAGAATTAATTTCTGCTATATTAATTTCTCGTGACATGAATGTAATAAATTATAGATCAGCTTTAGCTGTTTTGTACAGCTTGTTTATTAGGATATAAGTCATCATAAGTTTTTAATAATTGAATAAGAATCTGTTTTTGGTCATTCTCCTGAGCCTTGATTTCGCCTTGTTGTACTAGACGCTGTCGGATATGCTTATTATTTATAACTTCTTCGATTCCTTTGCCTAGAGAAGTGACATCCTTGGCATTTATTAAGATGCCTGCATCGTTATCAAGCAAATAAGATAGACCACCAACATCACTCCCCACAACTGGTGTATGTGTAGACATAGCCTCTAATGCCACTAAACCAAAACCTTCGATGTGCGAAGGTAAGACAAAAACATCTGAAGCAGCCATCCATTTTGCTACTTCATTTTGACTTTTTGAAGCATGTATCGTGATACCCTCAATTTCATCGATATTGATTTTATCCATAACTTTCCTTCTGAAAGATTCTTGTTTAAACGAACCTATTAAATTTAGTTCCAAAAAGGGATAGGTGACTTTTAAATTTTTATATGCTTCAATAAGTTCCAGTAACCCTTTAGCCTCAATATAATTCCCAACGTATAAAAGATTGAACTTTTCCCGGTCAATACCTAAGTGTTCTTTAGCTTCATCTTTATCTACAGGTAAAAATATATCACGGTTGACTCCCATATTCATTACCTTAATTTTATCTTGTTCAATACCGAATTTTTCTATTATTTCTTCTTTTAGTTCTTCACCCACGGCAATGATTGAATCCGTATTTTTTAGAATAGTTTTTGTTTGATTAAAAATAAATGGTCCCTTTTTTGACATCTTGTCAATGTCTCCACCATGCGAGGTAACTACCAACTTTGTTCCGAAGATCTTCTTAAATACTAGCCCAAACAATCCACTGGGAAATGCATAATGAGCATGAACGATATCGTATTTTCTACCTTTAAGAAGTAAAATTAGCATTATTTGTACTAACCAAAATAAATATTTCTTAATAACAAAAAATCTCCCTACGCGCGGATCTTTAACAGCCACGACATCTACATCGTTCAGGTTTTCTTTAATTGCATCTACTTGATTCTTAACAAAAATCCCGTATGTATTACTTTGTTTCCCCGGATACATGTTACTTATTACCAAGATTCTATTTTTGCTTTTTTCCATATTGTATTCCTCCCCAAACCAACCCCGATATTACTTCTTAGAAAATATAACCTTTAATAAAAACAATGGTAACTTTAATTGCCTTTTGATTCTAAATGGCTCCTTAATCAATCGATAAAACCACTCTAAACCAAATTTACGAAAAAATGCAGGGGCTCTTTTAATATTACCTGATAGGACATCAAATGAACCGCCAACACCTTGGAATATATTCACATTTAGTTGTTCCATGTTATTTAATATCCAATATTCCTGGGCAGGACTTCCTAAAGCCACAAATATAATGTCTGGGTTTGCATCATTAATCTGCCTTTTTATAGATTCCTGATCCTTTTCATACCCATCTATTACACCCACAATACTCAGGTTAGGAAGTTTTGCTTCTAAATTTTGTTTTGCTTGTTCTGCTACACCTGGTTTGGCACCATATAAAAATACATTTTTTCCATTTTCCGAAGCAGTTTTACATAATGTCATCAACATATCTATACCGGTGATCCGCTCGTTTATATTTCCATTTCTAAATTTTGAAGCAATAAGTATACCTACACCATCTGGAATCTGATATGTAGCCTTGTTTAACAGTTGTAATAAATCTTTGTCTTTTTCAGCTTTTAAGACCTTTTCAGGGTTAATTGCTACTATAAAAGATTTTCTATCTTTATTTATATCTTCAATTATTTGATCAGTAAGTTGACTATAGGAATAACTGCTAACCTCAACACCTAAATAATTCTCTTTCATTTTATCACCTTGTTTTCAATTAAAAATTTATTATTATCTTAGATAAACTGGGTTTATCGTTAAAGGATTTTTATTGAAGCAAATCTTGCTTTCTTAACGGCTAAAAATAAAGGTGATGACACATATTATCATCACCTTCTTGTTCTTTAAAGTTATTAACCTTCTATTGATTTCAATCCAGATAGGTTTCCTATTTGATACAGTGTTAGCTCTTCGCTTTCAGGAATGCAATTCTTCGTATCTAATACCACAGGTGTCTTCATATTCGAAACAAAAATACTTGAACTTAATTCTTTAAAAACATTATGATCTGATAGTACTAATGCAATATCCGAATCAGCGAGTGCATGTTCTAAATTAAATAAAGACAGTTCAGTAGCGTCATTTTTTACATGAGGATCATGGCATTTTACATTATACCCGTTACTTATTAATTGATTTACAATCGTAACCGCTGGGCTTTCTCTCATGTCATCAACGTTGCCTTTATAAGTTAATCCTAATACCGCTATCGTTGGATTTTGGATATTATGAGTTAGCTTATCCACTTGATCTATTACGAATTGTGGCATTGACTTATTTATTTTTCTTGATGTTTGGATTAACGGGGATAATCCCTTAGCTTTTTCAACAATAAAATAAGGGTCAACTGCAATACAATGTCCACCTACGCCAGGTCCAGGCTGATGAATATTAACTCTTGGATGCATATTAGCTAATTTAATAACTTCATGTGCATTCACGCCTAATTTTTCACTAATTTTAGCAAGCTCATTTGCTAATGCAATATTGACGTCACGGAATGTATTTTCCATTAACTTAGACATTTCAGCCGTAATGGCAGTTGTTTCAAAAACTTCCCCATCAACTACTTGTCTATATACTTCAGCAGCTTTTACTGCAGCTTCATTCGTATATCCTCCGACCATGCGATTGTTCTCTACTAATTCTATCATAATCCGACCAGGTATTACCCTTTCAGGACAATGAGCAACATAAACCTCGTTATCTTCAGGTTTGAAACCACCTTCCTGGATAATTGGCACTACTACATCATCGATGGTTCTAGGTGGTATAGTTGATTCAACAATAACAACATTCCCTTTATTAAGATACGGAATAATATTTTCTGTCGCTTTTCTCACATAATCTAAATTCGCATTTTCGTTTTCAAAAATTGGAGTTGGAACAGCAATAATAAAGACATCTGCCTCAACCGGAGAAGTAGAAACAGTCAATTGTTTAGTCTCTACTGCACTTTTTATCACATCGACCAACCCAGGCTCTTCTATATGAATGTCACCTCTAGAAAGAGTATTAATTACACTTTCATTTACATCTGTACCATGGACATGAAATCCTTTACTAGCAAAAAAGCCTGATGTCGGCAGACCTATATAACCTAAACCAATAACACATATTTTTTCCATTATAATCTCTACTTTCCTTATTAATTATAGTACTTAGTATATCAAAATAATATAAAAGAAAATACATTTAACTTATCTTAAAACTTAATGAATAAGTAGTTAAGTCTTCTTAAAAATCTTCTTCAGCGTTTTTAAAACTGGCCTTTGACCAGAACCCACTACTCCAACAACTTCCGCAAAAAGATGTAGCATAAGCAACAAAATAAAAGAAATAAATAACAACATATTCAACGGTGCGTTAGAAAACACAATGGCTAAAACTCCAAACATTGCACTAAACCCGTATATTATTAATACTGTTGTTCGATGACTGAAACCGGCAGATAACAACTGATGATGTATGTGTTTCTTATCCGGTGCCATTACCCTCTCGCCGTTAAGCTTTCTTCTTACCATTGCAAACAGTGTGTCAAATATTGGTACAGCTAAAACTATAATTGGGATAATGAAACTAAATAGAGTTACATTCTTAAATAGCCCAAGTATTGAAATGACTGCTATTGAGTACCCCAGGAACATTGACCCGGTATCACCCATATAAATTTTTGCAGGATAAAAGTTATGAAATAAAAATCCTAAATTACTTCCAATTAAAATTACACATAGAAATATAACCAGTGTCCTCTCATCTAATACAGCCATTACAAAAATACTAGTTAATGCAATTGTAGAAACACCTGATGCTAAGCCATCAAGTCCATCTATTAAGTTTATTGCATTTGTAACACCTACAATCCACAACAGAGTTATAGCACTACTAAAAAAACCAAGCTCAACTACACCAATGAATGGGATGGTTATTTTTTCTATTATAAGTCCAGAGTATATTAAAATTCCTGCTGCAAGAATTTGACCTGTTAATTTTAGTATTGGCCTTATAGTGTATTTGTCATCCAAGACCCCAGTAATTATGATAACTAAAGCACCTATACAAATTTGCATAAAGTATTCATGGCTAGGCGTTAGAAATAACAAACCCATCATTACTCCGAGAAAAATAGCAAATCCCCCCATGCTAGGAGTGGGGTCTTTGTGGACTTTTCTGTAGCTAGGTAAATCAATAACACCAATTCTTTTAGCAAAGTATTTTGTAGGATACACAAGTATCAGAGTTGATATGAAGGATATTATAAATCCAATTATAAGTTCTGTCGTTTCATACATAATTTCCCCTACTTTATAAATAATTCTCTTTATTAATTGAATAACTCTATTCATTTCATATATACAAACATTACTATATAGAATAATTCATTTTACAAAATACATCAATATTTTTATTGGAATTTAAATGAGTTGTTATTCATAAAGTTATAAATTCTGTTCACCTCTTTCATATTATTCGATTAATTGTTTTATTTTTTGGGAAGACAAAGGGTATTAAGTTAAATATTTATTATGTACTTTAAAAACCTTCATTCATTGAATGAAGGTTTTTTGTATCTTATAGTTTATTTACCATAAACGGAGTCAGTTCACTTGATCAATAATTCAGTTTTACCTTTAAACCAACGTTATTCCAGTTCATAAGACCCATAAGTATTTTTCAACTGATCATCTCTTCCCCCATACTTTATTACCTTGTATATGCTTCCTTAGCTAAATCTAAGCCCACGGACCGATTTTCTCTCCAAATAAAATCCCAATTATATAACGGCACTGGGTTTTGATAAGTGTATGGAGAAATTTCGATGGTTATCCCCGGTAAACCCTTGTCCTGTACGAACCAATCTGTATATCCTCCACCACTAGGATTTGGCTGTGGCGTTACCAGATTATAACCTGTTATATTTTTGATGCGAGAAGCAATTGCTCTATCTCTATCATATGCGCTTCCAACCTGGTTAAAATACCAATATAAGATTTCACCAGATGAATGATATGCCACAGTTGTTTTAAAGTCGTGATCATTTGTAAAGTCATATATCGCTTTTACTTCAGGTTCTGTAAGTGGAGCTTCGCCTTTGTAGTTTTTATATCCAGGATACCCTGCACTCCATTTAATATTCGGCCAATCAGCCGGATATTGCCTATTTAGATCAACCCCCCTTGCATTCGCCTTCCAAGATGAAAAGTCATCGCTGTAACCGTTTAGTCTATATACAAGATTTGCATAATAATCATTGTTCAAACCAGAAATACCCTCTTGATTCAGCGTAACTCCATCAGGATTCACCATAGGTACAAACCAAATTGAAGTATTATTTAATATATTTCTTACATTATAGCCACTATAATAATCGCCTTTTGTATAACTATAAGCGTATTCATCAATCATTTCCATTAATACATTAGTAGTCATATGCTCTCTTGCATGGTGAGAACCGTTATAGAACACCTCATTATTACCATTCCCTAGTTTCAGTGCATAAATATTTCTTCCATCAAGTGATTTCCCAATTGATTTAAGTTGGGTTAAGTCAGGATACATATTTGCTAATACTCGCAAATCATCTTGCATTTGACTATAGGAATAAATTGTCTTCGGATCAACAATACTTTGCAAATGAATATTAACTGATGGTTTATAAATATACCCAATTCGTCCATTGAAGTCTATTTCAATCCAATTACTAGTTGCCCTTATTAATGAAAATTTCGACCCTTTATATAAATTCCCCATTGAAATTAGGGAACCAGTTGAGTTATCGTAAACAGTTACATTTTCATTAGTAGTAAAATCTATATCAATAGACTTTTTATTTTGCAGGTTTTTAATACTCCTACCAGTTGAAGGAGAAGTTGCATCTTTCCAAACAAAACCGTTGCCATCACCAATCTTCACCTCATGCCAATTACCCAAACCTCTAACACGTTCAAAAACTTCGCCCTTCTTTAATTTACCTACCGCTTTAAGCGTTCCATTAATCCTTTTATATAAACTTACATCCACGGTGTTAACCTTAAAGTAATCAACTGTTTCAGAAAAGAGGGGATTAACAGAATTGTAGTAAATATACCCTGTTCGCCCACCAAAGTTAATTTTATACCAGTTTCCAGTACGGTTTATATAAGTTATTTTAGACCCTTCTTTAATACTTCCTATATGTCTAAGACCTTTCCCAGAATTGTCATATACTGAGACGTCTCCTATCACTTTTGCTTTCATTTCGCCCATTACTTTTAAAGATTTACTAGGAGCGGATGGACTCGGCTCAGTAGCTTCTTTCCATACATAGCCCATTGATTTTCCATACTGAATTTGCAGCCAATTTTCATAAATAGACGTGATTTGATAATTTTGATTTTTTTTCAGCTTCCCTACTGCTGTTAATCCCGTACTCGACTTTAGATATACTGTTGTATTAATTTCGTTAACCCTAAAGTACTTTGTAGCAGCTGTAAACTCTGCTTCTATGGCACTTTCATATATGTAACCCACTCTGCCCCCAAAGTTTACTTTATACCAATCTCCAACCCTACTTATATAAGTAATGTTTGTTCCTTCTTTAACGTATCCTATTTGCCTCAGGCCTTCTCCTGAATTATCATATACCGAGGCGTCACCTATCACTTTTGCTTTCATTCCACCTTTTATTTTTGTAGATTTACTAGGAGAGAATGGACTCGGCTCTGTAGCTCCTTTCCATACATAGGCCATTGATCCTCCATACTGAATTTGCAGCCAATTTCCATAAACAGACGTGATTTGGTAATTTTGATTTTTTTTCAGCTTCCCTACTGCTGTTAATCCCGTACTCGACTTTAGATATACTGTTGTATTAATTTCGTTAACCCTAAAGTACTTTGTAGCAGGTGTAAACTCTGCTTCTATGGCACTTTCATATATGTAACCCACTCTGCCTCCAAAGTTTACTTTATACCAATCTCCAACCCTACTTATATAAGTAATGTTTGTTCCTTCTTTAACGTATCCTATTTGCCTCAGGCCTTCTCCAGAATTATCATATACTGAGGCGTCACCTATCACTTTTGCTTTCATTCCACCTTCTACTTTTGTAGATTTACTAGGGGGAGATGAGCTAGGCTTTGTAGCGGCCTTCCAGATAAACGCATTGGTGTTCCCATATTGAATCTTAAGCCAGTTGCCATAAACTGCTACAGTATGATATACCTCACCTTTATCTAAATTACCCACTGACTTTAAATCCCCATTGGACTTTTTAATATAAACAGCAGTGTTTGATTGAGTTACCTGAAAGAAATCTGTCTTCGTAAAATCAGTTATTCGATATGAAGTGCTTGAAACAATTTCATCATCATAGCTTTGCTTACCTTCTTCGACTATTTTATTCTCATCCACACTTTTATCTTCTTTTTCGAGTTTCTCTTTTTCTTTCTCATCCACGTCCCTTTCTAAGAAGTAGAACGCTTTATTACCTATTAATATATAATTTCGATTATTTTCTTGATAAACATCTAGTGTGTTAGCTGAATTAACGAAGCCTACTTCTTTATTGTCAGTATTATACAAAATTATATCATTTACGATATTTTTTGAAATTGTAGTTTTAAATGAGTCAGACTCTCTATATTCGGATTCTTCGCTTTCTTTAATAATAGTGAATTTCTCTTGAGAAACAGTGAATGATTTTTGGAATAGTTGTACCTCTACATCACCACTATTAAGCCTTGTTCCATATAATACTGTATCTTTCTCCAGTGTGAGTATCTCCTCATTTTCAATGGTAATCTTATAAGACTTATCCAATGAGAGCGTCACTAAACCATTTTCCGCAGCAGCATTTACTAACGTTGAAATACTTAATGAAAGAATGAAAACAAAAGAAACTACAAGCAATTGTCTAAACTTCAATATGTCCCCTCCAATAGCACTTTTTTTGAAAATATATTTATAGTTTACTAGATATAATGCATTCCCACAATCTTCAACTAGTAATTCAGAATTAATTCTAGTCAGAAAATAGCACTTTTTCGACTAAAAGTAGCTTTTTTATCAAATCCCTTTACTTCAGAGTGTTCTATGATAATAAATGAGATTTCTTCAATTAATCTATTAGTTTGACAATTAAGAGGATCAAAAAAAGAGCGTGAATATTTTGTCTACTTTTGAAATAAAAATTACTTAAGACCTTTTAATTTAGTATATAAATTGTCAATTTGTGGTTAGTTTGTTTCTAAGATTCTAGTTAAGTTAATAATATCTTTTTCAGATTTTTTTACCTAAAGTTGACCATTAGATTTAAGAAACTCCGAAACAGATAACTAAATCCGCTCCGGAGTTCTCATCTACTCTCTATTCTTAGCTTCTATCTTCTTACTTCCCAATATTAAATAGTTCAGTTCTTCTTTTGGAATTTTATAGAATTCAGTACGCTTTGCAAGATAGAATACTGCTCCTAACACAATCCATGCGATAAGTGCAATTCTGGATTCAATTCCTAAGAAAGCTGGTGAAGCCGGTATAATCAGTAGGCTTAAAAAGGTCAGACTGGCCAGCATCCCCACGCCTGCAATTGTCTTTTTCATTGGTGCTACAACATGTTTCTTATGATTAAAGTCCTTGTTTTTTGACCATTTGAACAGTGAAAATGCTGTGAAACATGTGTAGAAGTAGGCGATTGTTACACCAATTGATGACATATCAACCACCCAAAGCAGTGCTTGACGTCCGAACCATGGTGCAAACATCGATAAAACTACTGTAAAAATAATACCGACATATGGTGTTTTATATTTAGGATGAAGTCTTGAGAATGCCTCTGGTAAAATTTTTGCGCGTGACATTGCAAAAAGTAATCGGCTAGATGAGATAATAAATCCATTTAGGCCTGTGAAAACACCCATTGTCAGCGCAACAACCAGGATTACGAGTCCCATCGTGCCTATTGTGTCTTGAATTGCTGCTCCTGTTCCCCATTGCTGTCCTTCAGCAACTAGTCCTTGCCATGGCGCTGTCATTGCGGTAGCAACGATCATTAAGCTATATAAGACAGCTGCAAAGAATATCGCCAGAATAATTAATGTGAATGCTTTTTTCGATGAAAAGTGAAATTCTTCTGCTGCTTGCGGTACGTTATCAAAGCCAACGTAAGCCCACGGTGCAATTGCTACAATAGAAATGATTGCTGCAAATGCTGTTGTTCCTGTTGGAAATGCTGGTGTTATATTCGATAAACCTGCACCAGGCTGTCCGCCAACTAAAAATGTAATGGCGAGGACACCTAATATCATAATAGAACAAAAGATAAATTGCATGCGACCTGTCAAGCCGGTTCCTCGTACGTTTAAGAATCCAAATAATCCTAATGCTGCGGATGCAATAATGATTTCCATTCCATAAACATCCCACCCAGCAATTTGGTAAAGATGCATATTTTCAATTAATGCAGGAAAAACATATTTAAACATTAATGCAAAAGCTGATGCGTTCAATGCAACGATACATATATACCCAAGCGTTAAAAACCACCCGCTGATAAATGCGTGTGTACGACCTAAACTTATAAATGCATAGGCAAATTCCCCGCCTGAAACCGGGAAACTTTTTATTAAAAATCCATAGCTCACGGCGATCAACATCATCAGTAATGCACCAATACCGAAACCTGCGATTACTCCTAATGGTCCTGCCTGAGACATCCAGTTCGTTGGCTGTACGAAAGCACCCCAACCAATTGATGAGCCTAGGGCAATCGCCCATACCCAGTGTGGCTTTAGTGATTTTTTCAGCGTCTGTCGTTCTTCCATGCTTCGTCTCCTTTATTTAACCTCATTTTTTGTACCCCCCTTTTATACCAAAGTTCGATCTTTTTCGCAAAATTCATAGTACTAGCATATGCGAGTTATGGGATATTATTTCGGCGTTATTTACCCCTTATTTTTTGTGGTGAGGAATTTCGCGATTAAATGGGGGAATTTGGAATGAGGTTCTTGTCACTTCCCAGTTTTTATCAAAATACCTGAATTTACTCTGGGTTATACTAGTCTTACTTTTTCCCGTTTACATGTGAATAATTCCGAAATTTACTAATCACTCTTTAAAGGATTTTAAATCAACTGACTTAAAAAAATAGATATAAATAAAAATTGACAAGTGTCACCTTCCATTTATATCTGGAATCATTTTTTCATTTTACTTTTTGACCATAAACCGTTCCATTATTTATCTTCGTATTTAATTGATTTAAGTAGTTTGTTAATGATTCACGGAGGTCATCACGTTCCAAAGCCATTTCTATGGTAGTTTGGATAAATCCTAATTGTTCGCCAACGTCATAACGATCTCCTTCAATCTCTAACGCAAAAACACGTTGCGTTTTATTCAATTCCTGTATAGCATCTGTTAATTGAATTTCTCCACCAGCTCCAATATTTTGCTCCCCTAGATAATTAAATATCTCTGTAGTTAATATATACCTTCCAATTATCGCCATGTTAGATGGAGCGGTACCTTGTTTCGGTTTCTCAACAAAACTTTTCACCTGGTGAGATTGACCTACCTTTTTCAATGGATCAATTATTCCGTATCGATGTGTATCCTCTACTGGTACGTTTTTTACTCCAATTACAGAGGATTTCTTCAGCTCATATTCCCTTATCAATTGGTTTAATCCTGGCTTTTGGATGTTATTAATTATGTCGTCTCCAAGTAGAACAGCAAAAGGATCGTCGCCAATAAACTTTCTGGCACACCAAATTGCATGTCCTAATCCTTTTGGTTCTTTTTGTCTTATGTAATGGATATCAACATTCGCTGATTTTCTGATTTTCTCCAGCAACTCAAATTTTTCCTTTTTCATTAGGTTCTCTTCTAATTCGAAGGCACTATCAAAGTGATCCTCGATCGCTCGCTTTCCTTTTCCTGTGACAATGATAATGTCTTCAATTCCCGATTCTATTGCTTCTTCAACAATATATTCTATTGTAGGTTTATCAACTATTGGAAGCATTTCTTTGGGCATTGCTTTTGTAGCTGGCAGGAACCTGGTCCCTAATCCGGCTGCTGGTATTATTGCTTTCTTAATACTTTTCATATAGATACCCCTTAAAAAAATAATAAATTAAGATTTTTACTCATTATGGATTGTTGTTATCCCTTTTTCAGCAATACTGAATTAATTATTATTTAAATTAGTAAAACATTGAAAATTGGTTATCTTTCTCCGTGTTAAAAATCACTTTTTTTTATCTTAAATACTTTTTTCATTATATATATAATTGGTTTTCTTCCACCCATAACCAGACCGCCAAGCTCAGCAAAAATTTGTAATAGTAGGATGACCAAAAATGTAATAAACAGTGCCATAGTTAGGCTGGCATTGGAAAAAAGAATCGCCATCACCCCAAAAAGGGCACTGAATGCGTAGATAATCAGAACTGTTTTACGGTGGCTGAACCCCTTTGCAATCAGCTGATAATGAATATGCTTATTATCCGGCATCATAATATTTTCTTTATTATAGGCACGGCGTAGAATTGCGAATAGAGTATCAAAAATCGGTACAGCTAAGATGATGATTGGAATAATGAAGCTGAACAGCGCAATATTCTTAAATAAACTAAGCATCGACACGACAGCAATAGCATAACCAAGGAAATTTGAACCGGTATCCCCCATATAAATTTTAGCAGGGTAAAAGTTATGATATAAGAATCCCAGGTTGGCACCTATCAGGACGATACAGAGGTAAGCAGCCATGATTTGCACGTCAATTAGCGCCATGATAAACATGCTTGTTAATGCAATCGTAGAGACCCCTGTCGCAAGCCCATCCAAGCCATCAATAAGATTGATAGCATTCGTTATTCCCACAACCCAAATCACAGTAACAAGAACGCTTACAAATTCGAGTTCGACTACACCGAAAATTGGGAGAGTAATTCTATCGATAATTAATCCAGATGAAATAAGGAATGATGCAGCAATAAGTTGCCCTGTGAGTTTAATGATTGGTCTTAGACTGTAACGATCATCAAATGTGCCGGTTATTAAAATCACAACAGCCCCCAAGATGATTTCAGGAAGATGCTCATGTTGCGGCTGCAAATAAAGCCCACCCAAAAAAACCCCAAGAAATATGGCTAGACCACCTAACCGTGGTGTTACTTTTGTATGTATTTTGCGATGATTTGGCAGATCAACTACACCTATTTTTATTGCAAGTTTTTTTACAGGATAGGTTAATAGGAATGTTGCGATGAGCGCAATAAAAAAGGCAATTGCCAAGTCGGTATAATTTATCATATAATTTCTCCTATGTTTACTTGATGTTGAACCTTGATGCGTAATTGATTTAAATTATACCGAACTGGAGTAGTGTTAAGCAAATTATAGTTGGATTGGGAGTCGTTGTTCACCATTTGACATAAGCTAAGAGGACTTTCTGCTTTGATGAAAGTCCTCCTCCCATCTACTTCGAACAACAAGACTCCTCTTTAACCTCGCTGATTTTCACGTCACAGCAATCGTTGTCCTCGTTATTCTTTGAAAAGATTTTCTCGATAAGCTTCTTCACTTGGGCTCACCTCCCTTCATTAAACCAAGTAGAAGATAAATCCTGATATGGTAGCCATTGAAATTACTGAGGTGACAAATGCGATCACAAGCTGTTTTTTGAAAATAGATTTCAGTAATATTAGTTCCGGCAAACTTGCACCAGCTGAACTGATCATCATTGCCAATACTGGGCCAAGTGCCATTCCTTTCATGATGAATACATGGGAAATAGGTATCATACTTGATAATCGGATGTACAAAGGTATTCCGATCACAGCTGCAATTGGCACGATCCACCATGTTTCTTTTCCAAGCCATTGAGTTATCCATTCAGTTGGGACTAATCCGTGAATGACTGCACCGATTGCTGCCCCAATGATTAAATATGGGTAAACGCTTTTCATGAGCGCTATTGTTTCGTCCCATGCCCCTTTCCAGTTAAATTGTTTTGTTTTTTCCTCATAGCCTGTCATCATTACATTTTTTACATAACGCTCGAATTTCAGTTTGTTTAACGTAATGCCGATAATTACGGAGGCGATGGCAGTCACGACAGTGTAAATCAAGGCGACTTTCCATCCGAGAATGACACCCATTAATGTAAGAATGGTTGGGTCGAGTACCGGTGATGCAAAAAGAAAAATCACAACAATCTTGAATGGCATATTTTTTCGCAGCATGTTTACGACAACCGGAATGGTTGAGCATGAACAAAATGGTGTAATAAAAGCGAACAATAGTGCCGCCAAGATACCAATTAGCTGATTGCTTTTGGATAGATAACGCTCGATTTTTTTATAAGGAATGTAGGACTGCAGTGCGCTTAGGATAAATGAGATGACAAAGAAAAGTACGGTTAATTCAAGCGCAATCATGAGAAAGCTTTTTAATGTTTCCATATTGGTGCCCCCCTTAATCAATAAATTTTGATTAATTAAATCAAAAAAAATTGATGTATAGTTTAAAAATTAACTGCTGCAGGACGGAACAAATACACAGCAAAGTTCATCTGACAGCAAGCTTTTTACTTCGGTATTATTCAGTTCATAGTATCCCCATGTACCTTTTGTTTCTTTTTTAATCAGGTCTGCATCCAGGAGGATCTTGAGATGGTATGACAGTTTTGATTGTGGCATTCCGATCATGTCCACAAGGTCACAAACGCACGTTGAGCCATTGTGGCATAGGAGATTGATAATCTGGAGCCGCTTTGTATCTGAAAGTGCTTTAAATTTTGATGCATAAGTTGTGAATGCTTCCTCGCTTGGATTATTAATTACATCTAACTCTTTCATTAGGAATCCCCTCTCTTTATATCAAATATTTTTGATTTAATGTTATTATATACCAATACATCGCAAATGCAAGTGATTAGATCAAAAAAAGTTGATTTATCGTTCGATAAAATTCGGGAAGGCACCTAGCTGCCCACCCCTCCCATAATATATGCGATCGTCTGATTTATTTCTGCTTCGTCGTCCCAATCTTTGTCTGGCTGGACGATGAATCTGGTTATCATGAATCCCAGGATTGTTGTGACCATCATGCGAATCATTGTCTCATTTGGCAGGTCCTGCAGTTCTCCTTTTTCTTTATAGAAGTCGAGTGCTTGATTAAACGCTGGGATGACTTTGTCGCCAAATTCTTTTTTATAGACGGTTTGGATTTCCGGATGGAATGCCAGCTCCTGCAATAGAATTTTTATCAATGGTAAATTGGACTGGGCGAACTCAAAGCGATTTTTGATAAAGGCATAGAGCAGGTCCTCGAAGTGTTCATAATCATTTTGGAAGACCTGACTGACGAATTTTTTTGCAAAAACGGGTGCTGAGAAGTTCGTGATAACAGGTGTGACAATCGTAACGAGCAGGTCTTTTTTTGTGCGGTAGTGGCGGAAGATTGTTCCTTCAGCCACTCCTGCTAGTTTGGCGATTTCACTTGTTGATGTGTTGTAGTAGCCTTTTTCAGAAATTAAGTCGATGGCAGCTTTGACGATTTCGACCTGTTTTGGTGTCATCTTTTCTTCATTACGTAATGTTTCCATCATATCTGACATGCGTCGTTTCCTCCTATAATGTTCGATGGCGTTTGAGTGCAATTATATTCAGGATAATAAACGCTATCGAAAAGCCGATTAATACGCTTATATCACTGAATACAGCTGATAAGTTCTCACCTTGCAGCATGATAACCTTTAAGGCATCTGCTCCATACGTTAATGGCATTACTTTTCCAATGGCATTAATCCATTCAACTGACTCCGTCGGGAAAACACCGGAAAAGAACACCTGCGGGATGATGATGATCGGGATAAACTGCATCATTTGAAATTCATTTTTGGCATAAGCTGACAACAAGGTGCCGAGGCTTAGCGCTGTGATTGCAAGCAGAAATGCGATAAAAAGCACTGCTATAAATGAGCCGGCCATAAAAATATCAAGTACATAGATCGAATAGGCTGTAACGATAATCGATTGAATGATAATAAAGATACCGAATCCGAGCAGGTAACCAAAGACAATTTCCCAGCGTTTTAATGGGGTTGCCAGTAATCGTTCGAGTGTGCCCTGCGTCCGTTCGCGCAAGAATGAGACGCCGCCAATAATAAATACGAAAAAGAAAACGAAGAATCCGATTAAGACGGAGCCTGTTTGGTCAAATAAATTCAGTTCAGATGATCCATGAAGAAAGTCAATTTCCAGTTCGGGCGCGTTTGGATTTATTTCTTTCACCGCATTACTGATGACACGCTGGACGGCAGATGTTGCGGATGGATTACTGCCTTCCATTGTCAGTTGCGCTTGATTTTTTTCAAAAGATAGATGGGCATCAGCATGTTGATTTTGGAGTGCGGTTTCTCCGTGACTCTCGTCTGTCTCCAGAATTGTTGCATCCTGCTGTTCGAGTGCATTCTGCATTTGTGCCGGGACATCTGTAATCGCGATGGTCGGTTCATATTGCTCCATATCAAGCACAAGCCACAACAATGTCATGACCAATAGTGGTGCGACCATCATCATGGCGATGCTGCGTTTATCGCGAAGAAACTGATGTATGATCCGTTTAACGATTGCTTGAATGCGCATGTGTGGCACCCCCAAACTGTAAGAATGCCTCTTCCAAGGTTTCGGTATTGCTCTTTGATTTTAATTGTTGTGGGCTTCCTTGGGCGATGACATAGCCATCCCGTAAAAGTGCGAGATTATCACATTTCTCCGCTTCGTCCATTACGTGGGTAGTGATGATGATTGTCGTTCCCTGTTTTTGCATGTTTCGCAGTTCTTCCCATATAGACGCGCGAAGAACCGGATCAATGCCGACAGTTGGCTCATCCAGAATCAGCAGGTTTGGCTTGTGCAAGAGTGATACCGCCAATGACATGCGACGCTTCATGCCGCCTGAATATTTTTCCAGTGTCTTATCAAGATGATCCTGGAGGTCAACAATTTTTGCAGCTTCTGCGATTCGTTCTTTCTGCTGCTTTTTAGGGATTTTGTAGATACTCGCAAAAAAATGCAGGTTTTCTCGGGCTGTCAGCTCACTATATAAAGCGTCTGACTGGGCCATGTAGCCGATTTTCTGCATTTGCTTGAAGGATGGCATTTGTTGATTCTCTATGTGGATTGTTCCGTTCGTAGGGGTCAGCAGACCGATCATGATTTTGACGAGCGTTGTTTTGCCTGAACCTGATGGGCCAAGCAGTCCAAAAAGCTGCCCTTCTGGAATGGATAGGTCGATTTCTTTTAGAACGGTTTCCTTATTGTAACTGTGAGCGATGTTGTTCATTTCAATAAAGGCGGACATAGTAGAGCCTCCTTTTTGCGCTTTTTTGTGTCGTGACGTGAACATGAGTGATTACTCACTTTTATACTAAGCTAATTATGTTTAATTGTAAAGGATATACTTTTCGACATAAAACGGGAAGTGACAGGCACCCCACCCAACCGGGAACTGCACCAACCGGATTTTTACAAGCATGAACTGGCTCTTAATAGCATAAATATTATTGGACATATTTTATTTTCATCAGGGAGGCTGGGAGATGCAGTTTTATTATGGGAGTCAAATGCCGCTCCGGATATTGGATGAGGCGGAGTTTTGGAAGGAACAGGAGTCAGAACATACTGTTGTAATGCGGGAACTCGTCACGAATTTGGAGAGTGAATACGTTGATGCGCTGAAGCGTTGGGAAGAGGTATTGAATACGACACACCAGCATGTTAAGCGATTCATCGAGTCAGTAGTGCGGAGTAATTATAATATCTCGCCTGCGTTGTATAATCAGGTAATGGAACTGGTCACATTTTGTTTGCAAGAAAGTGTGGCGTTTATTCAGTTTTGCAGGCAGGTGAAGAATGATAGTGCTGCTGTAAAGGGCAATCCAACAGCTAAAGTAGTTATTGATCACATTATCGACGAATCGGAATATTTTATTGGGATTGCGCAGACGATTTTATACGAACAGCAGAATTAATACTATTGGATGGGCGCCCTTCTCGGGTGTCCATTTTTGTTGGTTGGCGGGTGAAAACTGATATAACTGTGGCGGAGACTGAATTACATGCGATGAAAACTGATATAACTGTGACGAAGACTGAATAAACCATCAAAAACCGGTAAACAGACTGAATAACTGGAACGAAGACTGAATTATTTCTGTAGTTAAAATAAGAGGAAGATTTCTGCTCCATTTGTGAACATCGGCGATTGGATTGTGAACTTCGAGCAAACTTATTGTGAACTACGGTAAATTTCATGTGAACTACGGCGTTTACGTTGTGAACTTCGGCATTTCAGCCAAATTTGCTTTTAAAAACGCTCTACACACCTTATAATGAAAAAAGATAAAGGTGGTGTTGACTGTGATGGATCGGGTGGTAATTGCGAAAGTATGTATGCTTGCGGGAAAAATTATGCTGGAGAGTGGTGCGGAGACGTATCGGGTTGAGGATACCATGAGTCGGATTGCGTCTGCATATGGATTGGAGAATGTGCAGAGTTATGCGACGCCAACGGGTATTAATTTTTCTGCTGACTTTGCTGATGTTACGAACTTTATCCGGATTTCGAATCGGTCAACTGACTTACATAAAATTGCCGAAGTTAATAGTATATCCCGTAATATTGCAGCAGGTTCGGTCACCATTAATGAAGCGTTAGAATCGCTGAATAATGTCAATGAAGCAAGCTATGCATTCCCCTATTGGATTCAAATTGTCGCTGCTGCTTTTGTTAGTGGGAGCTTTGCGATCATGTTTGGGGGAGTCTGGCCTGATTTCATTCCTTCCTTTATTGCGGGTGGGGTTGGCTATGCAGTAATGGTGTGGTTTAAACGACTGGTCGAAACAGGATTTGTTGCCGATTTCATTGCTTCATTTGTGATTGGGATTTTTGCGATGCTATTTATAGCAAACGGGCTCGGTGTGAATTTGGATAGAGTGATTGTCGGGGCGGTAATGCCGCTTGTGCCTGGGCTGCTAATCACAAATGCTGTCCGTGATTTAGTTGCAGGACACTTGGTTGCCGGTTTATCTAAAGGCGTCGAGGCAATGTTAACAGCATTTGCAATCGGTGCCGGTGTAGCTGTTGTGTTTGCTTTTTAAGTGGTGCCATTACCCAGTTTAGTGAAAGGTGGTTTTTTTGCCGTGATGATCGTTACTCAACTTATAACAAGTTTCATAGCTGCAGCTGGGTTTGGCGTGTTGTTTAACGCACCGAGGAGGGCGCTTATTCAATGTGGTCTCATCGGTATGCTCGGCTGGATTTTATATTACGTTCTTGTCCTGGGTGAGATGGATGTTGTGCCAGCAACTGTTTTTGGCGCGATGCTTGTCGCTGTTTTGAGTCAAATTAGTTCAAAAGTATTCAAAAAGCCGGTGATTGTTTTCAATGTATCCGGAATCATCCCACTCGTTCCAGGCGGCGTTGCTTATGATGCGATGCGCCATTTTGTGGAGAATGACTATTTTACCGCAGTACAGCTATCGGCAAAAGTCATGCTGCTGGCAGGTGCAATTGCAATCGGATTGATGTTTTCAGAAGTAGCGAATCAGTTGATTAAAAAAATAAATTCGGCAGGTGCGTAACACCTGTCGAATTTATTTTTTGTTAAATCCTGCATCAATTAATAGAACGATTGCGGTTATAATGTGCATGATCATTCCAATTACTGGAATAACACCAACAGCCGATGTGACCATTCCAATAATGCTTCCAGCCTTGCTTCCTTTTTCATTGTGTGCGATGAGTAGCGTTACCAAGTGCAGGATGAACATGACGAACAAGGCACCCCAACCTGAGCTAAGTACAAATGCGCCGCCAATGATTGGAATTCCAAGGAAAGCTTCACAGCCTCCAGTTACCCATTTCATAATACGCGATAACGACATAATGTTGCCTCCTAAATAAATATCTCATTTAATAGTAGCATATTGCGTGGGACAAACACACTTATTTTGTATATTGCTATCTGTTTTTAATTACAATTTAGCTGAGGCTTTCTGGGAATCAAGAATAGCTTTCCTTATTTGTGATGAGGATTGCGGGTGATTCAGCCTTCGTGCG
Source organism: Virgibacillus sp. JSM 102003 (assembly GCF_041949995.1). Lineage (NCBI taxonomy): Bacteria > Bacillati > Bacillota > Bacilli > Caryophanales > Bacillaceae > Virgibacillus > Virgibacillus sp. JSM 102003. The sequence continues at coordinate 19,374 of NZ_JBHFQH010000003.1, read as the reverse complement.
GATTATTCAGTCTGTTTTAGGCCATTAGGTTGTTTATTCAGTTTTCGTGGCTGCAGATTCAGTATTCATTAAGTGTTATTCAGTATTCACACGCGATTATTCAGTTTCGAGCAAAATATGAGTCTGGGAGAGGGTTGATTTTCTGCCGCCGCAGAAAAATCTTCTTATTTTGGGTAGTGCTATTGTGCGAGTTCCCCCTGTTGCAAGAGTTGACCTCTCTGTCGCGCGAGTTTGGCTCCTCGTAGCGCGCGACCTCAATACCTCCACATCAAAAAAACTCCCCGCCGCAGCAGGGAGCTCGTAATTAAACATTTTTCTTTTTCCGCCGTACTATTTTCGCTGTTAAGTCATCGAACAATGTATATACGACTGGGATTAGCAGCAGTGTGAAGATGCTGGAGATTCCGAGTCCGAATATGATTGTGACCGCGAGTGGCTGCTGCATTTCTGCGCCTTCGCCTAATGCGAGTGCTAATGGCACCATTGCCAGTACGGTTGTTAAGGTTGTCATCAGGATTGGACGTAGTCTGCTTGGTCCTGCTTGCAGGATTGCTTCGTACCGATCTGTCCCTTTTCGCCGCAGTATATTGATGTAGTCAACGAGCACAATTGAGTTGTTGACTACGATACCGGCGAGCATGATTATACCAATAAACGCTGGAATGCTTAATGGCAAGCCGGTCAAAAATAATCCTACCATAACGCCGACAACGGTTGCTGGCATGGAGAACATGATAATCAATGGGAATAGGAAGTTTTCAAATTGCACTGCCATGACTGCGTACACTAAAAATATCGAGAAAATCAGTGCGATTGACAGGTCTTTAAATGAATTTGCCATATCCTGTGCCTGGCCGCCGATCTCATAACTGTAGCCTTCAGGCAGATTGATTGCTTCTAATTCAGCTTTGACATCTGTTGTAATGCTGCCAAGATCACGATCAACAATTTCGCTTGTTACATTCATTTGCGGTTGTTGATTTTCCCGCAGTAATGTTACAGGGCCTTGCACTTGTTTGAATGTCGCGACAGAATCCAATGGAATAGAGGTGTCTGATTGTGATTGTATTTTCATATCCTGCAAATCATTTATCGTACTGCGTTCATCCTCTGGGAACATTAGCTTGACATTCATTTCATTGCCATCTTCACGATATTTTGATGCGACTTGACCAGTAAATTGCAGCTGAATTTGGCTTATAATTTGCTGCTGATTCAGGCCATATGCTGCAGCTTTTTCCTCGTCAACTTCAATGGTCATTTGTGGTACGCCATCATCGGCTGCTGATGTCGGATTGTATATGCCATCGACGGTTGAAATTTGATCTACTATACGACTGGATAATTCGCGCAACACTTCATGCTCAGGTCCGTTAAGCTGAATTTGTATCGGGTCTCCCGTACTCATTCCGCTGCCAGTAGAACTAACGGTAATCTCGGCACCTGGAATTGATTGAACGTCCTCATCAATTTCCTGCACAATATCAGTTGTCGATCTTGTTCGATCTGTTGAAGGTACCAGCTGCATCGTATATGTTGCCTGGTTTCCACCTGCACCCATCATGCCGAATCCGCCGCCTCCAACACTGACATAGTTCGTTTCAATAACATCATTATATTCAGTTAGTTGTTCATTGATTTGATCGACGATTCCTTGTGTATGCTCCAATGAACTTCCTGGTGCTGCCTCAACGCGGATTTCCATTTGCCCCTGATCAGATGATGGAATGAATTCTGCTCCGATTAATGGTGTCAGCGCCAAGCTGCCTGCAATCGCGATGATGGTGCCGAACACGGTTGTTTTACGGTGTTTCAGTACCCATCTAAGTACGCTGCGGTAGCCATTGTTGACACGATCCAGGAAGCGGTCAAACCAGTAGCGGCGTCCATTGTCTTCCATCGCTTTTGATAGTAACTTTGATGAGAGCATTGGCACTAATGTTACTGCCACAACGAGTGATGCGATTAGCGAGAATGATACTGCTAGTGCCAGTGGCGTGAACATGTCGGATGCGATACCTTCAACATAAATAATCGGTAAAAATACGACTAATGTTGTTGTCGTTGAAGCAATAACGGCTGGCGCAAGCTCTGATGCACCTTTTGTTGCTGACTCAAATAAGGAATATCCTCGTTTCCGGTACGAATAGATATTTTCCAAAATAACGATCGAGCTATCGACCATCATACCGAGCCCGAGTGCCAAACCACCAAGCGTTAATACGTTCAGCGTTTCGCCGGTAAAATACATTAGAGTAAATGTTGAGATAATCGCAATTGGTATCGACAGCCCGATAACAATTGTTGCTCGAACACTTTTTAAGAATAATAACAGGATAAAGATTGATATAGCTCCACCAATCAGGATGTTCTTGACAACGGAACTGATCGACATTTCGATGAACTCGGATGTGTCAATGATTACACCCAGGTTGGCGTCGGCAGGCAGATCGCCTTTAATTTCTTCCATGCTTTCTTTAATGTTCGTTGCGACTTCTACCGTGTTGCCATCTGTTTTTTTCATAACAGAAAGCACGACAGACGGTTCACCGTTTACAAGTGTTTCTGTCGATGATTTTTTAAATGTATCCTTCACTTTGGCGACATCATCGATATAGACTTTCGCTCCAGATTGCGTTTGAACAAACGTTTGTTTAATTTCTTCAACTGATTCAAATTCCCCTGTCACACGGAGCTGCAGGTCCTTATTTCCTTTTTCAACCGTGCCGACTGATGCCGACTGATTCGAACTGTTCAGCGACTGCGTGATCATTTGTACGGATACCCCGTACTGCTGTAATTTTGCCTGGTCTAGTACGAGCTGTATTTCCCGTTCTTTTGCCCCTTCGACGGTAACGGATGCAACACCGCCTTGACGTTCAAAGAATGGAACAACTTCATCCTTGGCAATTTGTGTTAGGGTTGCAGGATCATCGCCAGTCAGACCGACCCACATAACAGGTAGCTGGTCCGGGCTGAATCGCATGATGCTTGGATCACCCGCTCCATCTGGCAGCATTCCTTTGACCTGATCTACTTTTTCTCGTACGTCGAGCAAAGCCTGATCGAGATCAACACCATTATTGAACATCATTATCACTAAAGAAGAGCCTGATTGGGACTGTGATTGGACCGTTTGAATTCCTTCCACTGAACTTACGGATGATTCGATCGGCCGGCTAATTAAATTTTCTACTTCCTGCGGTGCTGCATCACCATAACTTGTTGCCACAACAGCGACTGGCAGATCGATTTTCGGAAAAAGGTCAACCGTCAAGCTGCGGACTGAAACAACGCCTAGCGCGATAATCGCCAGGACAATCATAATGACACCAACAGGACGTTTTACGGATGTATTTACTAGTTTCAAGATTTATTCCCCTTCTTTCACGACGTTGACTTTGCTTTCGTCCGTAAGTGTCAGCTGTCCATTTGTGACAACCTGAGCACCGTCGTTGACCTCACCCTCAATCGCTGTTTCATTGGATTGGGATTCTTTGATAGTCACTGCTTTTTTAATTGCTTTTTCATCTTCTATTACGTAAACGAACGTTTCGCCACTTTCATCGACGATCGCTGAAGTTGGTACGATAACGGTATCTTTCACCCTTTTTTCCGGAACCTTCATAATCGCGATCATTCCAGCTAATACAGCGTCATCTTTATTATCAATCGTTGCCTCAACTGGATATAGACCAGTATCATCAGGCATCGAGGCAATCGACGTGATTTCTGCCTCGTATTCGGTCTCGTCAATTGCTGCCGTGAACGTGTCTTCTTTTTCAAAAAGATCCAATGTTTCGGCAGTTACAGTAAAGTTCAATTTCATGGAGTTAAAGTCGGCAATTACCGCGAGTGGATCTGAATTCGATGCCATCGATCCTTCCTCAACGTTTAAATTGGCAATTTCACCATCTTTGGAAGCGTAGATGTTCTGGTTCCCTCTTGCTGTTTGAATAGTTGCAATCAGGTCATCTTCTTTAACCTTTTCACCGTTTTCGACTTCCAGTTCGGTGACTTCTCCTGGATTTTGCAGCATAACTGGTGTTGTACTTGCCGGTGCTGTACGTCCGTAAAGTGATTTTTCGATAACCATGTCACCAGTTGTCACGTTAACTGTTTCGACTGGAGTAACTGTTTCTTTTTTATCTTCGGCTGATTCTTCATTTTGATTACATGCAGCAAGAACGCCAATTAAGGCAATTGCTATCATACTAACAAGCATTTTACGCATTGATGTAACTCCTCTTCAATTAATTTAATCAAGCAAATCGATATCTAAAACACGAGCGATTGATTCACATTCTTTCTTCAATTCCGGTATTCGCTGAAAATGGACCAGCAATCCCTGGATCATCATGTATTGCGGTTCATCTTTACGTATTTCTATTAAAATAATGTCAATTACATCAATCAGCTGCTTCACTTTTTCCTGAGATATCTGCAGCTTGTGAACTTTTTCTTTGAGGTCAGCTAATTGCTGTTCGCCATCCTGGTATAAATCGGCAATATTTTTTTCCGTAATTATCACTATCTCATCTCGGTCAAGCAGCCCCTTCACTATATCGTCGATACGCCTTACGAGATACGCACCTATTATCGTCCGGTCAATAGAGATATCGTCGATAACAATCCATTTAAAGTAGCCATTCATCAGCCCATCCAGCTGAATACTAATATCCACTAGATAGGGTGCGATTTTTTCACCGTAAATCGCAGTTATATTTTGCCGCAGCCAGTGAAAATTTTGCATTTTCATTTGTCTGATAAACGTATCCGTATCTTCGCCAATCGAAATATTTTCACGAAGCTGCATTGTGAGAAAATCCTTGTACTCGTATATGTACGCGATAATGACTTCGATTTGTTTTGCTAGGCTTTCGCGGGGCTCGAGATTTTGTTCACTCACCTGTTTAATTTGCTCGGTAATCTCATCATGGTAAAAATGAAAAGCTGTTGTGATAAAATCCTCTTTTGACTGAAAATATAAGTAAAAGGCACCTTTGGAGACGCCAGCTTCTGAAGCAATTTCCTGAATTGATGTGTTATGGTAGCCCTTCTCAGCAAATAACCTCATACCTGCTTCAATGAGCTTCATTTTTTTCTCATTCATTTGAACACCTGTTTCGTTATACGATTTAGTTGCTGTTTGGTTCCACTTTTTTAGACTATACTAACCGGTCAGTCACTTTTCTTATATTACATGATGCTGGGGTTTTTTTGCAAGAAAAAAACTCCCTGATTGCGGAAGTTTAATAAAGATCCCATGGTAATGAGCGTTTGCCAAAAAAGATTGAACGATTCAAGTGGGCAATTACCTGACTTGTTCGTTTAAATTGGAGGTCAAATGATTTTTCTGACGTGTTAACATATAGGCCTGTACCGTCATTAAATACAATATATGTTTGACCATTGCGCTGTTCATAACCCTTAATTTGATAAAATGAGAGCCACGCACAATCTTTATTTTTCGTTGACGATGTGGGCAGCATGAACACACCTTTGCCCGGAATGACTGGAATAGGAACCTTGCAGTTAATCTTAAGAATATCTTTCACTGCAGCTCTCCGTCCTTCAAGTGTTGATCCGTACAATAAACATGTATGGTCAATGATTTGTTCCGGCCTATGGATAGAGTGCGTTTCGCGTTGTGTCTCCATAATTTTTGACCGATAATACGAAGAATCATTCTTTAAAATTGCCTTCGTTTTCTGCGTGATTATGTATACTGATGATGAAATACCATCCCCCATTAACTTCTCCCCCTGGTAAGTTATAAGCATATTGTACTATGTTTTATCAACATAATCTATTTGATGTTCACAATTGTGCTATTATTGTCGATAAAAGAAGTGTAAGGAGGCTTGTGTAATGGATATAGCAGCAATGTCTGTCGTTTCGGCAAACAAGCAGGTACGAGCTGATGTGAGCTTGGCCGTCATGAAAAATGCAAAAGGGCTTATGGAGCAACAGGGCCAGCAACTAATTAAAATGATGCAAACGCCTCAAGCTTCAGCGCCCCATCCATCGCTTGGAAGCTCGATTGATGTAAAAGCATAGCCTTTTGAAAAATCCTCTGCAGAAGCGGGGGATTTTTCAATAAACGAAAAATCCCCTTATTCATTTAACAAGGGGATTATACGGTGTAATGAACAATTAGTTATTTTCTTCTTCATCGTTATTCATTGTATCTTCGTTGCCATCTGTTCCATTATTGTTATCTGTGTCCGTTTCATCACCAGTAGCATCATCGCCACCGCCATTAGTTCCACCGTTCTGGTCTTCATTCATGCCACCATCCTGGTTATTTTCGTCCTGATTCATGTCACCATTATCTTCCTCTTGGTTTAATGGAGCCTCTTCTTCCTCAACTGGATCCTGCTGCTCATCCGTTCCACAAGCAGCAACTAGAGATAATGCCAACACGGGTGCACCGAATTTAATTAGTAATTTCCTTTTCATGTTGTTTCCCTCCTTAAATTGTTCATATCGCTTATAGTTTAACCACTTACTAAAAAGTGATACTTGACTTTTATGAAAATGTTGTGCGTGGGAGTGGGAATATCAACCTAAGTTTTGGATTAACACCCTTACATGTGGGATATCAACTTGAATTGCCGGTTATCAACCTCAAATTCAAAATATCAACCTGATCTTCCTCCAAAGCGCATTAATTTTCAAAATGCGGATTTTCTGTTTTCAAGAAAATAGTCTATTCATAAAAACTAAAAAATTCCCCACATACGTAGTGTGGAGAATTCTTGGATTATTGTATAGCAAAGGTGATTTCTGCTTCACAGGCAACTTCATCGTCAACTATTGCGACAGCTTTCCCTTTTCCAATCGGGCCTTTTATTCGAATGATCTCAACGTCCAATTTCAACTGATCTCCCGGTTTGACCTGACGTTTAAAACGGCATTTATCCAGTCCTGCCAGAAAGCCGATTTTTCCTTTATTTTCTTCAATCCCAAGTACAGCAATTGCTCCAGCTTGCGCAAGTGCTTCGACAATTAATACACCAGGCATAACAGGATAATTGGGAAAATGCCCTTGGAAGAATGGTTCGTTAGCCGTTACATTTTTTAGTGCAGTAACACGCTTTCCTTCTTCCATTTCAATCACTTTATCGACTAATAAAAACGGGTACCGGTGCGGAATTGTTTCTTTAATTTGTTCGATGTCCATTTTGGTATCGCTCCTTCATTCTTTTGTCTTCATTATAGCAAAAATCAAGAACAAAAGCGCAAGCGCCTGTTCAGCGCCGTATGGACTAGACTGACCCGTGTGAGATAAAGGATACACGAAGAGCGTAAGCGATTCGATGTTGACTTATCGTAGACACGGGGAGGGAAGTCCACTAGGCGCTAGGCGCTGGCCGGTGAGAACGCCACGTCCTGTGGCGTCACCGGCACTAGTACGTCCTGTACGTCGGAGCTGGACGTCGCTGATTCGGATGTCCAATTATCCACAGCACTCAAATTTTTAATTTCCTATACAAAAATAAAATAAGCATATCCAGTACGAGTGGATATGCTTACTCTTTTTTCGTTACAATATCGATAATGTGCTGCCACGTCTCCATTTCCAATGCATCGCTAGGGTTTCCCTCTCCGATAATCCCATAACCAACCATCAAACCGGCCGCTAATGCCACTGCCCCTATGACGAGCACAACAATAATCCGCGCCCATATTGGGAAAACACGGCGACGTGGCTTCTTGTTTTGTCGTTTTTCTATCTTTTGTTTCTTCTTTTGCTCTTTACGTGTGGATTTATCTGTTGATTTCTCATTTTCACGCTGCTGGGTCAGTTCTTTCTCCTGATCAGCAGACTGTTTCTTGCTTCTGGATTTTTTTTCAACAGGTTTCTCCGTTAGTTTTGTTGGCATGGTTTCTTACCCCTTATATCCTTTTGTTACTTATCGAAGCTGGTTGACAAGTCCCATCATCTGATCACTCATTGAAATTGTTCTGGAATTAAACTGATACGAACGTTGCGTTGAAATCATGTCCGTCATTTGTTTGGAAATATCTACATTCGAATGTTCTAATGCTCCACTTTTCAATACATCCGTATTCGGTGCAGCAGCTTGAATGATTTCATTAAAATTGAATCCTAATTCATCCAGATTTGGCAGTCGAAATGCGTTATCCCCTGCAGCTTCCAACAATCTAGGTCTAACCGCTTCAGCAATTGCTAGATTACCAGAATTTTCCGTTTGGTTCCCTCGTTTGACTGTAATTTGCCCATCAGGCTGAATATTAATCGCTTCAAAGCCTTCTTCAATAACAATTGGTCCATTCTCGCCCATTACCGGGTTGCCATCTTTTGTTGTCAGCATAACGGACTGATTATTATTAACCGGGCTTAAATAAAATGAGCCATCACGTGTATACTGTGTTTCTGTGTTGCCATTTTCGGTAACCTGAATTTGGTATAGATGATTTTTTCCGAGTAACGCAGTGTCCAAAGCTCGGTCCGTCTCGGTGATAGACCCTGGAGCCAAATCAATATTGACCGAACCAAGCTTGGCCCCTGAACCTACTCGCACTCCATCAGGGGTTAAGCGACCCTCGGCGTTGGCAGGGTCTGTCATGTTGTTGATTTGCTGAAATAACAATGAGGAGAAATCTGCCTGGCGTGTTTTATAGCCGGTTGTCTGACTGTTTGCCATGTTATTTCCGATCAAGTCGAGTTTGTTTTGCAACTGGTTCATTGTTACTGCCGCTTGAATCATCGTTCGTGACATAATACCCCTCCTAGCCTAGACGGCCAATTTCGCTAACTGCTTTTCCCATACTTTGATCATAGGCCTTCAATACTTTCTGGTTCATTTCAAACGACCGGTATGTTTCCATCATTCGGGTCATCGATTGCAGTGCATTAACGTTGGAGCGTTCTAAAGCACCTTGCTGAACACTGAATGTTTCACCTGCAGGAACTGCACCCGCTTCACCATTAAAAAGCCCATTTCCTTCTTTTGCAAAATCATTCGCGTTCGGTGTGTACGCAATACCAAGTGGGATGGTTTGACCATTAACCTGAAGTGCTCCATTTTCTGTTACATCAAATTCCATTCCGTTCGTCTGAATCGGATTACCCGCTTGATCTAACACGTAATAACCTTGATTTGTTGTGAGAAAGCCTTCCCCATCAACCGTAAAATTACCATTTCGTGTGAAACGCTCTTCTCCAGCCTCATTTTGAACCGTGAAAAACAGACTCCCTGTTTCATCTGGAAGTTGTCCATTCACAAGTGCTAAGTCAGTTCCAATACCCGTTTTACGAATATCACCTTGTTTAAAATTAGGGACGTTTTCCTGTACGTATACCCCGGTATTTAATGACCCAATTGGATCCTGGACAGGTAAATTCAGTCCACGCGATGTTGGAATATTTTTGCCCCCCATTTGCTGCATCAGCATTTCAGGAAAAGCACGTAATGTCGGCTGATCTGCCTTGTAACCCGGTGTATTAGCGTTAGCGATATTATTTGATAGAGCTTCTTGTGCGCGTTGCTGTGAAAGCATTCCACTGGCTGCCGTATAAAATCCTCTAAGCAAAATTTTCAACCCCCTTAAAAGGTGATTCGTTCAAGAAGTATATAGTGAGGTTACAAATTAACCAATCTTTTTCCGTTCAATTTTGTCGATGTTCTCTAACATAATACCTGTACCTTTTGCGACACAATTCATTGGCTCTTCTGACATAAAAACAGGAACCTTCAGTTCTTCAGCCAACAGCTGGTCGATACCGTGGATTAGCGCTCCACCACCTGTCAGAATCACGCCACGATCAATGATATCCGCCGACAATTCTGGAGGCGTGCGCTCAAGTACCAGTTTAGCACCTTGCGTAATGAGTGAGACTGGCTCACGCAATGCTTCTTCAATTTCATCCGAATAAACTGTTATTGTACGAGGCAAACCAGAAACCATATCACGTCCGCGAATGTCCAGCTGCTCATGGCGTCCGCCTTTGAAAACAGTCGCCACATTGATTTTAATTTCTTCTGCTGTACGTTCACCAATTAGTAGTTTGTATTCTTTTTTTATGTATTGAAGAATTTCCGCATCAAACTTATCACCAGCCATTTTAATAGACTCTGCTGTGACAATATCACCCATTGACAATACCGCTACATCTGTAGTTCCTCCACCAATATCAACGACCATGTTTCCGCTCGGCTGGTATATTTCCATGCCAGCTCCAATCGCTGCTACTTTTGGCTCTTCTTCAAGATAAACACGTTTGCCGCCGGATTTCTCAGCTGCTTCTTTAATCGCTTTTTGCTCTACCTTTGTAATATTTGTCGGGCAGCAAATAAGCATTCTCGGCTTAGAAAGAAAACCTCTTACATTAATTTTATTTATAAAATGCTTTAACATCGCTTCTGTAACATCAAAGTCAGCAATCACGCCATCTTTTAATGGGCGAATGGCCTCAATATTTCCTGGTGTACGCCCAACCATGCGGCGCGCCGCTTCACCTACTTCAAGCACACGGCCTGTATTACGATCCATCGCAACAACAGATGGTTCGTCCAAAACAATTCCTTTTCCTTTTACATGTATCAACACATTGGCTGTTCCAAGGTCGATTCCGATGTCCCTAGAAAACATTAATTTAGATCCTCCCTGCTACAATTACTTTCTCGCATCTGTAAGAGAACACAATGCTACTAATATTATATTTTACCACAAAACTCTACATATAACTGCAAATTTTGAAAAAAAGGTGATGAATTTTTTCTTCATAACTTGACTCCATATTTTGTAACAGGAAATTTTGCAAAGGAGGATTGGCCAAACTACGTAGTGTGATCGATACAAGTTTTGTCTTTCATAGTGACATTGTTCCTATCCTGATTCATAAAGCGAAAACAAACGAACCGAGGCTGGGACATAGCGAAAAATGTATTATAAAAGAAAAACAATGCACGAAACCAGCTTAGGATATATACGTAGAGTGCTGCGGGAAGAAAAGCCAAAGTGAGCTGGTTATATGCACCATTTTTCAGTTAGTCCGGGTTTTCCATTTGGTTAAAAACTTTCATCCCAGCCTCGTTCCGTTTATGTTTTCAGTTTTTAATTGGAACGGATTTCTTGCCGCATAAACAAGATATAGGCAATCGCAAAGCAAATTAATGTAGCTGCAATTAAACCGGTCAACTGCGGCCAGATTAAGAGCAGACTTTGATCAAGCGGCAAAGGACTCGGTATAGCGCCTGCTTTCTGACTTCTTGTCAGCGGTCCAAGACTTCTTACTGCCGGTGATAAAAGTGTTATGGTTGACTCATTAAACAAATAGTTTGGCGAAAGCCTCATCATGTTTAGAACGGTACCCTTTCTCTCAATAATCTGTTCTGGACTTGTTATGCCTCCGCCAGAGAACATAGATTTAGAAATAAGTTGTATAATCATATTGTAAAATATACTAAAAAACAACCATACGCCCAAACTTGAAAGGGCAGATGTTGCTGACTGACGGAATAATACTGAAAACAGGATTCCCAAGTTTAGCCAAAAAGCAATATAGGCGATGCACAGGACCAAAAAGAAGAAGAGCCGTGCAAATTCTTCAAGTGTCGGCGGGATACCCAGTATCAGGATACCAAATGCCATGACCAGAAACCCAAGCGAAAAGAACAGAACAACATTCAATAGTAGTGCGGCGATGAATTTGGCGTTCAGTACATAATCACGTGGAATGGGTTGTGACATCAGCCTGTTCAGTGTACCTTTATTGCGCTCAGCATTAATGGCATCAAATCCTAAAGCGATGCCCAGCAGTGGACCAAGAAATTGGACAAACGTAATAAAGTTCGGCAATGTTCCATCCGATACAGTAAATAGCTTCAGAAAGAGATATGAATCCTGACCAATCTGCTGAGATTCATTCGCTTTACTGATAGCATCCTGAATTGTTGTGACAGCTGTATAAAGTGATCCAACGCATGTTAAGAGGATGATTGCCAGCATGATAATGACACGCCAACTTGTTACGTTATCCGTGAATTCTTTTCGTACAAGGGCAAAGAATGCACTTTTATTTTTGTTGGCTAATGTTTCACCACTGCCGATGCTAAATGGTTTCCATTTTGTCATTTTACTAGACAGATTCATTCAGATCACGTCCTTCAAAATAACGATGATAGATTTCATCAAGTCCTAGGTTCTTTTTGTCGATATGATACAAAGAACTTCCCGATTGAATAATTGCTTGGCTGATTTTAGATGTCACATCTTGAGTGCAATATATTTCGAGGTATGATTGTACATCCTCAGTCTTAATGACACCGCTAATGGATTCTATTTTCTCAATTAGGTCAGTATCCATTGGTTCGGCACGTACGGTAACAACAATTGACTCTTCAGAAAACAATTGTCTGGCAAGGCTCGCAACATTTCCTTCAGCTAGAAGATTACCTTTAACGAAAATTCCGGCCCGGTGACATACTTGCTGTACCTGATGCAAATGGTGAGATGATAGGAGAATGGTTAAATTATCATTTTCATTGAGCTCCTTAATTAATCTCAGTAATTCACGGACACCTTCAGGGTCAATTCCCAATGTTGGTTCATCGAGGATAATGACCTCTGGATTTTTCATTAAAACATCAGCCATCCCCAAGCGCTGCTTCATACCGCGTGAATATTTGCCGGTTTTCTTAGAAGCGGATTCAGTCAGATCAACTGTCTTTAAGAGATCACGTGCCCTTTCTTTTGCGACATCTCTTGGAATATTGTTTAATTCTGCCGTGAACAGAAGATTTTCAAACCCTGTCATATTCTGATAGAAGCCTAAATTATCCGGCAGATACCCAACCCTGCGCTTAACCTCAATGGGTTGACGGGTAGAGTTGATGCCACACACGCTGACACTACCTGACGTTGGTTCACTTAAACCAAGCAGCATCAGGATAGCTGTTGTTTTTCCGGCCCCATTTGGTCCCAGTAGACCATAAATTTCCCCCTTAGGAATTTGCAGAGATAAATGATCAACTGCCAGCTGATCATCGTAACTTTTAGAGGCATTGCTGACTTTAATGATCGGCTGCAACATGTTTATCTCCTCCCGTATCTTCTAAAGATATAATATAGACCGCCAAGAACACCTAATATGATCAGGACACCAATAAATCCCCAAATTGTTGAGGTTTCTACAGATATACGGAAATCGGCTTTTGATGATGCTTGGGCTGTTTCAGCAGTCAATGTCGTCACATAGTCACCTGCTATCGCTTCATCTGGTGCTGTCAATGTTGCTTGAACAGTTTTTTCTTCACCTGCCTTTATTGTTGAAATGGTACTTTCCTTGAATTCGATCTCCCAGTTTGGTGGTGTTGATGCTTTGAGATTAACGCCCGTAAGATCCGCTGTTCCAGTGTTTTTAACAGCTAAGTCAATCACCTTATCCTCACCAGCGGTTACTTCCTTACTTAATTTTCCTGATGGGGTGGTCAGTTTAATACTGTAGGACCCTGTAATAACTGCCTCCAGTTTCATTTTTGCCGAGGTACTGCTTGTTGCTGCCTTTATTGGAATCTGGTAGGTACCTGCCTTTACATTTTTTGGAGGAGTTACTTCGACTGTTACATCCTTTGATCCATTTGGTTTAAGAGATACTGATGTGATCGATTTTCCACCGGATTTGAACGTGACACCCCACCCCTTTGCTGCGCCAGAGCTAAGTGCATAATTCTGCTTTTCCGCTGTGCTGTTGTCGACTGTCACATTATAAGAAAAAGTTGAGTCTGCATGTCCTTCCATATTCGGCTGTTCTGAACTTAATTCCGTTTCAAACGTCCCCTGTTCCGATACGGTAGTTAGAAAAGGAAGTTCTGAATTGGCATTGCCTTCACCATTTGCTACTAATGAATAATTATAGTCAGCTTTTTTAACTTCAAGCGGAACACTAACCTCAAGCGTTATCTGCTGCTCACTATCTGGTCTGACTGACAATTGCTTAATATCCTGTCCACCTGATGTAATTGTATAGCTCCATCCATCAGGTAACCCATCAACTGAAAACTTCATATTCTGGATACTTGATCCGCTGTTAATAACTTTCACCTGGTAATCAATTGTCTCACCCGGTGTTACCGATAAGCCAGTATGCGGGGTGAACAATGTCAGACCTCCCGCTGCATGGACAGAGCTAATCGTACTGATAACTGCAAGAGAAAAAATGAGTAGAAATTTCTTGAACATTTTCATTGACCTCCCGTAAATTTTTTGTCGTATAAGTTACGTAGGAAATGTTATTCTGGATTTACATTAATGAAAAAAATTACTAAATTTTAATAGGGTTATATGATAGGGGGTTGCAGTGTGGATGAAAATAGGGAGGACACACAACTACTTAACAGTATAGCTATGGGATCGCGGCATTCGTTTAACGTTTTTTATGAAAGACATATTGGTTTTGTCCTGCAGATTGCTATGTACATGACAAAAAATAAAGCCGAGGCAGAGGATATCTGCCACGACGTTTTCATTGAAGTCTTTAAGAAGGCAGATCAATATCAGGCAGCAAAAGGATCAGTTAAGGCGTGGCTGGCAATCAAAACCAAATCAAGAGCAATTGACCAATTAAGAAAGAAGAAGCCTGTACTGCGTGATAAATTGGCAGAACATGAATATGGGGCAGACGTGCAATTTCTAATAGCTTCTGAAAGAAAACTGGTAAGGGATGCAATGAACCATATACCCCGTGAACAAAGTGAGGCTATTTACAGATCGTATTTTCATAATGAGACACATAAAGAAATTGCCAATGCAATGAACAAGCCACTAGGATCTGTGAAATCATTGATACGATATGGGCTTAACAATCTCCGAAAAAAGATTCGTATTTTTTCGAGTGGTGGTGAAAAAAATGACATTCAATAAACATATTTCTGAGTCGGCAATTATTGACTACCTAATCGGAAATTTAAAGCAAGAAGAAAACAGTGAGGTTATCCGGCATGTCAACCAATGTCAGGCATGTCAAGAAACCATGAAAAGTTGGGATGGACTTTTAGGCGATCAAGAGCAGAATAAGGCTGTGCCGTCCGAAGCATTAAAAGCAAAACTGGACAATAGTATTGACAAAGAAGAGACAAAACAATTGAAAAAAGGACGTATAAAACCTCTGTATCTGTTCAGCAGCATAGCCACTGCGTTATTCTTGTTTGTTGGACTTCTATCCAGCACGAGCAGCCAGCCTCCCATGATGGAAGAAGAAGTCGTCTATAACGACAATATACAGGTGGAACAAATTCAATCCAATCCGGGTACGATACAGCACGAAATTAGACCTGAATCCAGGTTTGATTATGTATCTGGCAATGTATGGATCAATAATCGAACAAGGGAGCTACTGATTGAAATTGATGGGCTGATGAATTTGAATGGCCACAACTACCAGTTATGGATGATTGATAAAAACAATCGGATGGAAGGAAAGCTTTTACCGCTTGAAGACGGATCGGTCAAAGTATTATACCGAGGGAAGGATGTAAATGAGATTAAATTTATTAAATCGAGCATTGAGCCTGCTGGCGGTAGTTCGGAGCCAACTGGACCAGAAACTTTTACTGTTCATTTAGACTGACTCAGTATGATACACACTTATCTCAGACACGTGGAAATCTTCACTATAATTACACACACCAAAAACCCAGCCTATTATCCAAAACTAGGCTGGGTTTCTGATCTGTCCTTTTGTGAAGTGGAAAACTTGTTGCTGTGTATTCTTGCTGCTGTTGCTCCACCACCTCCTTTAGGATAGGGATGTCGTTCGTCAGTGCTAGGTAAGTATCACCCGACTGGTTTAACCGTGGAGTCTTCCGTTTTTTCATCTAGTCTGTACTTATTGCGTGTTGCTTCACCCCCGCGGAGATGGCGGATTGATTTGTGGTAATCGAGTATATTTTTTACTTCGTTGTATAGCGCTGGATTTATCTCCGGTAATCGCTCTGTCAGATCTTTATGGACTGTGCTTTTGGAAACACCAAATTCTTTTGCTATCACTCGGACGGTTTTCCTCGTCTCCACGACATATTTCCCTATCCTGATAGTCCTCTCTTTGATGTAATCGTGCACACCGTTCGCCTCCCTAAGTTGGATATTTCCGAGGTGTGGAATCGAGACAAGGTGATACAATTTTCATGCTGCTCACTTATCTACTGACAACTACTCATGTGCAGCTGCTTCTGCAGTTTTGTTAGGAACGTGGGCAAATAAAGCCCATAGAATATGATGTTTTGGCTATGTAGTGGATTTTTATTATGGTGGGTAGATGGAAAGCTACACAAGCTCTCACCTCAGACTTTTCTGATTGCTTGGTTTGTAATATTTTATTAATGTACAAAGAGGATTATGATTAAATTTACATCTTTTGGAGATTAGGACAAGAAGTATTTTTTTCTGGGCTTATAAAAAAAGAAAATAGGGTGTGCGTTATAAACGAAAATCGCCTTACAACCGTGCTCTCTCTATAAATTCAAACTGGACAAATTAATCAAGGTCGCCTAAGTCCGGATCGTTATAAAATGGCTGTGGTTCGGCTGCGAGTTCAACAAAATGAAATGTGCTGCTTAAAATTATAATTAAAGAAAAACCTGTAATAGCTACTAGCTTTTTCATTTTTTCTCTCCCTTCACCTCTAACATGACGCTACACCCTATTTTCGAATAAACGTAGATAATTTGTTCCCTGTTACGCACCCATTTTACGGATTTCTTGAAGTGGCATTCTGCTGAAGAAATAATCGCTTCGGTTTTCGATAAAGCTGTTATATGATTTTAGAAGAATGTATTTATCCTGTTTTGCCATTCCCAAATAGTACATTTTAAATGGGCTGTCTATCGGTATTTCATTCAGAATGGATTCCGCTTTTGCATTGTTACCCTTTGCGATTTCAATGTGGGCTTGTTCACTTTTATCAGTGGAAGTCACTCCTTCTGTCTTCTTGAAATGCGCTGATAAAAAAGGTATATTTTTTTGTTCGGTTACTGTAATACTCTTCTGCAAATCATGTTTTTTGGCTATTTTCAGTGCTTCTGACATATGATACATACCTTGGAAATACGTGTCGTAAAGGTATGAAAAACCAAGATTGGTATGTATATTTATTTTTGTATTTGGACTTGTAGTGTCATTTAATACACGAAATGCATATTTCCGTGCCATGATCACTTCATTCCGAATTAAATAATAGATAAATAAACTTTGATTTAATCGTATTTGAAAGAATGACAGCAGAAATCTATCCTCTATTTTTTCAAATAAATATTGCTGTTTTTCCAGGGAGTTACCAAACTGACTGAAATCATTCATACTGTGATATATGTTAATTTTGATGAACTCCATTAAGCTTTGCAGTTCAGGCTCGTCCGTCCGTATGTCTCTTAATTGTCTGATTATTTCACTAGGTAGATACATCCTAAATTTACGGTCAATTGTCACCTGGTATACTGCTGCCCAATTTCGATTGGACTTACAGCTAGATTTTTTGTTTTTATTAATTAATTTCTGTAAATCATCATAATGACCATTCATATATAAAAATTCCATGCCTTTTTTGCTAATTTCATTGGATGTTGTTTGCAGGCAGAAATTACGTGCAAGCCGATCTGCAGTATGCTCGTCATGCTCTTGTCTTAATACTTGTAAAACTTGTTCCAATGCATATTGATCATCACTTGCCATTGTTATAATAGAATTAGGCATTAAACTCTCTTTGGAAAAGTGCATCCTTAGAGCTCCTTTCTATATTCTGAATGACAGAAAATACCTTTTTTTACCAAAAATTCTGTCAATTGTCTGCAAAATTATTTACTACCGAATATATTACCACACATTCACTCAATAAAAACCTTAATCGTTCGACATTTTTTGCGACTTGTCACGGGAGCGCTCTGATTTGTCAGGAAACCTGGGTTATCTCAATGATTAATGACCAAATCCTTAAACTGCAAAAAAATAACCCTAGTATTTAAACTAGGGTTTGCGCTAATAGATTACGCGTCATCCTCTGAAGAAGATGAATCGGATGTATCACCCGCTGAATTTCCACCTTCAACATTTGCATCTTGACTGTTTTGGTTTGATGCATCTTCTGCACCTGTACCTGAATCGTCTGTGTTTTCTTCCGTACCTTCAGATTCAACATTTCCTTCTTCCGTTGATTCTGGTTCGGTTCCTGCATCCTCGGTTCCTTCAGATTCAGTATCTTTGTCTTCTGTTGAAACTTCATCCAGTGCAGTTACTGGCTGATTGAAGAATGATTCAGGATTAACTTCTTTTCCATCTTTTCTGATTTCAAAATGGACGTGTGTACCACTTTCCTGACCAAACATGTTCTCTCCAGCTTTACCAAGAACATCGCCTTGCTGAACCTTGTCTCCAGATTTAACGTTGACTCCCTGCAGACTCGCATAATAGGTTACAACATCATTTTCATGCGATAATGCAACAACATTTCCTAGCAGCGGATCCTCTCTAACTTCTGTAACTGTACCGCTTAACGATGCTAACACATCAAATGTTTCACCGTCTGCGGATGCAATGTCAATGCCTGTGCTTTGGTAAAAACGATTGTTAAACATGACCAATGCATTTTCTTTTTCCTCTTGATCTGCGTTGTAATCATAGAAATTAGTTACGATTTCTGCTTGATCTTGGTTTACAACAGGCATCTTAATAACTTCCTGTTGATCCATAACGGATTGAGCTTCTTCATCATGTTCTGCTGGTGTATATGTCTCGGAACTTTGATCATCCTCCGTTTCCTGAATCTGATTGTCCAGGTTCTGATACCAGACCACCAACGACAGAAGAAGCGCAGCAATCGTTAAGTACACTGCTGGAAAAAACCACTTCTTGCGAAAAATTCGACTCCACTTGTTTTTTGGAGTATTGTTCTCTTCTTTCATATTGTCATCACCTCAACAACCATTCTGAGCAGAAAAAGGAATTTATATACATTAAATTAGAAAAATTTATTGTTTTTATGTATTTTTTAAGTTATTCAGGGTAAATTAAGCATTTATTGCCTGCGCTGTGGCTACTGGTAGACTGATTTTAGTATATTGATTGATTTAGTATTGCGCGGTAATTTTGAGACGTTTTTTATTTCTGGGATGTTCAACCCTATATGACGAACTTCAACCTCGTTAGAAAACTAGGCTCTTCGCCAAGCCTTACTTGCACTTATGCATTAAGAAAGTAGTTATACTTTCTTATCTGCAAAAAAAGGTTCTAAGTCAAATGTTGGGGTGAGCGACTGCTCACTCCTTATTTATGCCACCCTTAGATTCACATTTTTATATTGATGATGTAATAACACCTTTAAACGAAAGCGATCAAATCGCCTAAATCCAA